>NZ_JBJNRH010000007.1:54322-121699 GCF_045809185.1 Nocardiopsis yanglingensis
GGGTTTACACCCCTCTCTTTTTTCCCGGGGGGGGGGGGGGGGGGCCCGGGGGGGGGCCCCCCCCCCCGGCGGGTATGCCAACCAAGGTTGGCACCTGCCAGAGCGGGGACCCCGGTCACCCGCCATTTGACGGCAGCCCGGCCAGGCCGCAGAATCGGCGCCAGAAGGGGAGTAGCTCCCAGACGTTGTCGCCGTCATTTCGAGCCCGCAGGCTCCGGTGCAACGGCAGTTCCAGCCGACTGGAACTGCGAGCGAGACCTTCGCCGTACTGGCGAAGCTCTGTCCCTGGATCCCCCTCCCGATCCTCCGTTGCAGATCCTCGCCGTCCGGCCTGGCATTCATCTTTCCAACGGACATTCCCAATGCAGACGATCGGTAACGTGTGGTTGTGGGGCGGCTTCGCAGCGGTGGTGGTCATCGCCCTGCTGGTCGACCTCGTGTTGATGCGCCATGGTGGACCGCACAAGGTCACCTTCAAGGAGGCCCTGTGGTGGTCCATCGGCTGGGTCGCGCTGGCCCTGTTGTTCAATGCCGGCCTCTGGTACTACCTGAATGAGACCGCCGGCCAGGTGGTGGCCAACAAGGTCGGCCTCGAGTTCCTGACCGGTTACCTTGTCGAGAAGGCGCTGGCGGTCGACAACATCTTTGTCTTCCTGATGATCATGAGCTACTTCGCGGTGCCGGAGGAGCAGCGCCAGAAGGTGCTGATCATCGGCATCCTGGGTGCGATCGTGCTGCGTACGATCATGATCTTCGCCGGCAGCGTGCTGATCACCCAGTTCCATTGGCTGCTCTACGTGTTCGGCGCCTTCCTGCTCTTCACCGGCTGGAAGATGTGGTTCGCCGCCGGCCAGGAGCCGGATCTGGAGGCCAACCCGGCCCTGCGCTGGATGCGCAAGCACCTGCGCCTGCTGCCGGACTACGCCGGCAACGCGATGAGCGTGAAGCGGGACGGCGTGCGTTGGTTCACCCCGCTGTTCGCGGTGCTGATCCTGATCGCGGTGACCGACGTGATCTTCGCGGTGGACAGCATCCCGGCGATCTTCGCCATCACCACCGACCCGTTCATCGTGCTCACCTCCAACGTGTTCGCGGTGCTGGGCCTGCGTGCGATGTTCTTCCTGCTGGCCGGCATGGCCGACCGCTTCCACCTGCTGCCGTACGGGCTGGCGCTGGTGCTGGGCTTCATCGGCATCAAGATGATGATCATCGACCTGTTCAAGATCCCGACCCCGGTGTCGCTGGGCGTGGTCGCGGTGATCATCGCCGCCACCGTGGTGCTGAGCCTGAAGTACCCGCCGAAGGAAGGCGAAGGCCAGGCCTGAGCCTGACCCGCTGGTTGGCGCGGCCGGTGGGATTGTCCCGCCGGCCGTTTCCACTCTCCCGCAGCGGTAGCCTTGGTTTCGCGCCAACCACCGCCATTGCTGAGGTATGAACAACAACGCGCCCCTGCCCGCCGGCGACGCGCCGGCCCCCCGCAATGACCGCTCGCGCATCCTGCGGGCGTTCAATGTCAGCCTGGCCGCCGTGCTGGTGCTGGTGGCCGTGTTCGCCCTGCAGGGCACGTTCGACTGGCGACCGTGGGCGGTCGCGCCACTGGAAGCCAAGGGCCTGCTTGGCCTGATCGGCGGCCCGATGCTGCATGCCTCGGTCGAGCACATCGTCGCCAACAGCATCGCCATCCTGATCCTCGGCACGCTGGCCGGCAGCGTCTACCCGAAAGCCACCGTGCGCGCCCTGCCCCTGCTGTGGCTGGGCTCGGGCATCGGTGCGTGGATGCTGGGCAATCCGGGCAGCGTGCACCTGGGCGCCAGCGGCGTCACCCACGGCCTGATGTTCCTGCTGGCCAGCCTCGGCCTGCTGCGCCGTGACCGTGCGGCGATCGCCACCGGCCTGATCGGCATGCTGTTCTACGGCGGCATGCTGATGACCATCCTGCCGCACGCCGACGGCGTGTCCTGGCAGTCGCACATAGGCGGTGCCTTCGCCGGCATCATCGCCGCGCTGCTGTTCCGCAACGCCGACCCGCTGCCGCCGCGCCCGCGCTACAGCTGGGAGGACGAAGAAGAAGACATCGAACCGCTGCCCGACGATGAGCTGGAGCCGCCGTCACCGCAGCGCGTGCCGGTGCTGTGGCAGCCGCGCGAGGGCCAGGACTACGTGGTGATCCCGTTCCGCCGGCCGGAAGACCCCCGCGGTTGAGGTGACGGTAGTGCCGGCCGCTGGCCGGCAACCTCATGACCCGGTAGTGGCCGACCTTGGTCGGCACTCCTGCCGTGTGCCAACCAAGGTTGGCATCTACCAGAACCCCCCGTCAGTTCGCCGCATTCCCCGCCGCGCCCATCCCATCCACCGCCTGCCGGCCCAGCGCCGGGTCATCGGTGAAGAACGCATCGATGCCGGTGGCCAGGTAGGCGCGCATTTCGGCGATCGAGCCCTCTGCATTGCGCGCGTTGTCAGCGCCCTTGCGCAGGTTGCTGGCCTGGAAGTGGTTCTCCGGGCGGAAGGTATACGGAATCACCATCAGGCCCACCGCATGCGCATCGCGCACCAGCGTGGTCGGCGTGCCCAGTGCGCCCTTGTCATCCAGCGGAATGATCGAGCGCAGCTCAGGGCCGATGCTGTCGGCGTAGCTGGCGATGTCCTTCAGTCCGGCCGGCGTCATCATCTGCGCGTAGGTCAGGGTGCCACCGGCCTTGGCAATGTCGGCTGGCTGGGTGTCGCCCTTCCACAGCAGCTGCAGCAGGCGGATGTTGCTGCCGCGCGGGATCTTGCCGCGCAGGTAGCGCAGGTTGGCGGTCTCGAACGACTGGATGGTGACCGGCCCGACGTTGGTGTATGCGTTGCCACGCAGCGCGGCCAGGAGCTTGTCCTCCATCGGCAGGCCGATCGACTGGAAGTAGGTCGGATGCTTGATCTCCGGGACCAGGCCGATGCCGCGGTTGGCGCGGCCGGCCTGCTGCACCAGGAAGGCCAGGATCTCGTCGAGGCTGGCAATGCGGAACTGGCCATCGTAGGCAGTGCTGCGCAGTTCCGGCAGGCGCTCACGCGCGTACAGCGTCTTCAGCTCGGCCAGGGTGAAGTCTTCGGTGAACCAGCCATCGACCTTCTGCCCGTCGATGACCTTGCTGGTCCGGCGGCTGGCGAACTCCGGATGCGAGGCGACGTCGGTGGTGCCACCGATCTCGTTCTCGTGGCGGGCCACCATCACCCCGTCCTTGGTCATGACCAGGTCCGGTTCGATGTAGTCGGCGCCATCGGCGATGGCCTGCGCATAGGCCGCCAGGGTGTGCTCGGGCAGCAGCGCGCTTGCCCCGCGGTGGCCATAGACCGACACCTTGTGCGCGGCCGGGGTGGAGGATTCAGCACTCATGGCCACCGATGGTGCCACGGCCAGCGACAACAGCAACGCACAGCCCCACGACTTCACTGCGACTTCCCCAAGCGGTATGTGATGGGCGT
This sequence comes from Nocardiopsis yanglingensis, assembly GCF_045809185.1. Taxonomy (NCBI): domain Bacteria; kingdom Bacillati; phylum Actinomycetota; class Actinomycetes; order Streptosporangiales; family Nocardiopsidaceae; genus Nocardiopsis; species Nocardiopsis yanglingensis. The sequence continues at coordinate 57,785 of NZ_JBJNRH010000007.1, forward strand.
CAGTATGCGGCGGCAATGTGACAGGTGGGGGACCTGGGGTCGGATCCCCGCAGGGGCTCCGACCTGACCGCCCCCATTCTTCAAACAATTCTGATTGAAGCGCTGCACGGCCCGCGACTAGCCTCCAAGGACCAACAGCGAAGTTGTCAGGGGCAGATCATGGAACAACCGATGTACATGCCGATTCTCAAATGGCGGCAGGGGGAGTATCTCGCGGTGGGTCGTACCAGCGAAGGAGTCAAGGATGGGATCTATCCCCTGTTCGAGATCCCGATCGAGCAGTGGGACTTCGAGAACGATGCACCGGCCAAGTCGCTCGATGACCACCTAAAGATGGTAGGCAGACGTCTGAGCAGTAACTGGAAGGCGCGGAGCTGCCTGTTCGATTCGCCCTATCTTGCCGGGGACGACACCATGGCGGACGGGCAGCACCATCTGGAACGGATCTTCGACCTCACGCGGACCGCGGGATGCAAGGCCATTCCCGTGACCGGCATTGACCGGCATGTCGACTACCAGCAGGCGGTAGCACGGATCGTCGCCCGCGATGCTCGTGGCTGCGGATTACGGCTGGTGCCGGATGATCTTGAAGGAGGGCGCCTGGCCCGGATATCAGGGTTGCTGAAACTGTTGGGCGTGGTCTCGGGTCAGGTGGACCTGATCCTCGACAGCTCGGCCGATGTCGCCGACTCGCCCACGCTTCAGGCATCGACTTGGCAGGCATGGATTACGGCGGTTCCGGATCTGGCCGACTGGAGATCGATCACCCTCGCAGGTGGTAGTTTCCCCGCCAGTCTGAGCCCCTCTTCGAGCTATCGCCCACATGGCGACGTGAACCGGCGGGAATGGCGCGCGTACACGCGGCTAGCCCGCATGCACTCTGGACGAATGCCATGGTTTGGTGACTATGGCTGTGCTTCTCCGCAGACGGAATTGATGGATCCGCGCCTGTTCGACCCCAATGCCAAGATCAAGTACACGATAGATGATCAGTGGCGGATCGTTGTAGGTACCCAGATCAAGCGCAACGGCCGCGACCAGTACCGTGATCTGTGCCGGCACCTGGTCTCCGATCTGCCGGTGGTCTTCATGGGGCGCAGCTACAGCTGGGGCGATGCGTACATCGAGGACTGCGCAAACAGTGTCACCAGTACGGGGGGAAGCTCGACCTGGCCAACGGTAGCGACCAACCACCATATGACTAAGGTTGTTCGCGACCTCGCCAGTCTGACCGGCGCTTCAACTGATCCCTGACCAGCGCACGGATTTCCGCAAGACTGTAGAGCTCCGACAGACGTTCACATAGCGCTGCGCGGTTGCCGCGCAGCGCTGATTTTTCAGGCGTCCGCCCACCGATCAGAGCAGAAATTTCATCGCGCCAGAGAAGTGCCGCGACGGCCGTCGCGCTCACTGATGGATTGAGTTTTGCAGCCCGCACTAGTTCCAGCCTCACTGCGTTGCGCGCTCCACGTAATGCCAGCCTGACCCCCCACCAAGCAGGCAACGTCTCTAGGGCATGGTCCAGATGACGCTGTCCCACCACGATCGTTGCCTTGTCAAGGACATCGGAATAGAACTGCTGCTGCAACGGGAGTCTCCGCAGCGTGTCGACATCACTCTTGATCTCGTAGCCGTGCAGGTGGCCATTGATGACGCAGACGTCGACCCGGCAGGCACCGCGCGCAAGCCCCATTTCCTCCACCACAAGCGTGTTCGGATTTGCGACATGCTCAGCAATGACCTTGCCCAGCAGGGCTGATCGCACGTCACTGTCGGTGATCGGGTTCATGGCGGCATGATATCAAGGAGGCGTCGCGCACCGGGTTGAAACCCCTCGCCGTCAGTCATGAGTAAGCGAGGCAGTCAGAGCCTCTCCGGGGATCTCACCTCGCGTTACTTGCCGATGCAGAAACTGGAGAAGATCCTTCCCAGCAGGTCATCGGCACTCATCTGCCCGGTGATCTCGCCCAGAGCGTCATGTGCCAGCCGTAGTTCCTCGGCGGCCAGCTCCAGGTGTTCGTGGGCCAGTTCGCCATCGGCGCGCTGCGCGTGTTCCTGCGCACGCTCGATTGCATCCACATGCCGCGTGCGCGCGGAGAACTCGCCATCCACCTGCTCCCCTGCCCCGGCCGATGCGATCGAACGCAGGCGCGCATGCAGATCTTCGAGCCCGGCGCCGGTGGCGGCCGAAACGAACACCCGATCCGGATCGTCCAGCGCCGGCAACGCATCCAGCAGGTCCGACTTGTTGTGGATGTAGACCTTGTGCGGCACCGCCGCCACGGCATCGCCCAGTGCGGCTTCACCCGCAGCCGGATCGCGCGCATCCAGCACGATCAGCGCCAGGTCGGTGCGCTCGATTTCCACGTGGGCGCGGCGCATGCCTTCGCGTTCGATGGCGTCGCCGCCGTCGCGCAGGCCGGCGGTGTCGACCAGGGTCAGCTCCAGGCCGTCCAGGCGGATGGTTTCGCGCAGCGTGTCGCGGGTGGTGCCGGCGATGTCGGTGACAATGGCGCGCTCGCTGCCGGCCAGGGCATTCAGCAGCGAACTCTTGCCGGCATTCGGCGGGCCGATCAGTACTGCGTGCAGGCCATCGCGCAGGCGACGGCCGCGTTCTGCATCCCGGCGCAGCAGGGCCAGGTCGCTGCGCGCCTGTTCCAGCCCACGCCGCACCTGCGCGCCACCGAGCGTATCCAACGGTTCGTCGGCGAAGTCGATGGCCGCTTCCACGTGGATGCGCAGCAGCACCAGCTGCTCGACCACGGCGTCGATGCGGCGCGAGAACACGCCATCCAGCGAACGCCGTGCGGCGCGTGCGGCACGGTTGTCGCCTGCGGCAATCAGGTCGGCGATGGCCTCGGCCTGGGCCAGGTCGAGCTTGCCGTTGAGGAACGCGCGCTCGCTGAACTCGCCCGGCCGCGCCTGGCGCGCACCGAGCGCGATACAGCGCGCGACCAGCTGCTGCAGCAGCACCGGGCTGCCATGGCCCTGCAGTTCCACCACTTCCTCGCCGGTGAAGCTGTTCGGTGCCGGGAACCACAGCACGATGCCATCGTCGATCACCTCATCGTCGGCATCGCGCAGGCGTGCGTAGTGCGCATGGCGCGGGCGCAGCGCGGGCGCACCCAGCGCGTTGGCGATGGCCGCAGCGCGCGGACCGGACAGGCGCAGCAGGCCGACACCGCCAGCGCCGGGCGCACTGGCGATGGCCACGATGGTGTCGGTACGGATCGCGTCGTTCATCGCTCAGAGCTTCCCCAGCTGCGCACGTGCCTGCGCCGCGCCACTGCCCTGCGGCTGCAGCGCAAGGTAGGTGGTGTAGGCCTGTTTGGCCTTGGCCTTGTCGCCCGCGTTGAAGTAGGCATCGCCCAGGTTGAGATAGGCCACCGCACGCGACGGATCGATCTTCAGCGTGTTCTCCAGCCAGCGTGCGGCTTCGGCGTAGCGCTGCTGGCGGTAATAGACGAAACCGAGGTTGTTGGCAGCCTGGGCGAAGTCCGGGCGCAGCTTCAGTGCTTCGGTGAACTGCGCGGCCGCCTCGTCGTACTGCTTCTCGCGGTACAGCTGCAGGCCGCGGTCATTGGCCTGCTGCGCGCGCTGGCGGTCGGACGCCGGGCCGGCAGTGGGTACCACCAGCTTGGCCTTGCCACCCTGCAGGTCGGCCACGGTCACCGGTGCCTGGCTGCCCTTGGCCTCGCTGGCGGCATCGACCTTGTTGTTCAGCGCGATCGCCTCGGCGGTCAGCTGGCGCGTATCGGCGTTGAGGAATTCCTGGCTGTCCGGCACCTGGAACACGAACTCGCCGCCCTGCGAACCGGGCAGGCTGCCGAAGGCCGGCGTCTGGTGCGATACCGCGGACACTGCCGGCGCCACGTAGGCGGCCAGTTCGGTGCCGGTGATCAGGCCATCGCCGTTGAGGTCGCCCTTGCCGGCCAACGCCTGCAGCAGCACCCAGGTGAACACCGAATGGCCGTTCGGGCCGGCATCGGCCACCTGCTGGTCGGCACCGCCGGCGGTCAGCATCTGCCGCGCGCTGCGGCGGGCGTTCTCGCGCAGGAACGACGACGACGACGGGCCGCCACGGGTCAGGCCCAGGCCGCTGTAGCAGGCATCCATCACGAACATCACGTGCTTGGCCTGCATGCTCTCGGCGATGTTCTGGATGTCGGTCATTGCGATCGCGTCGGTGGCGAATTCCTTCGGATCCGAATCGACGGGGATGATGTAGCCGAGGTCGCGCCCGGAGGCGAGCTGGCGGGTCGCGCCATGGCCGGCGAAGAACACGAACACGCGGTCGTTCTTGCCGGTGCGGTCGTCGGCCAGGCGGTCGTGGAAGGCGGCCAGGATGTTGTTGCGGGTGGCCTGCTCGTTCTTCAACACGATCACCTGCGAGGACGGGAAGCCGAACTGCCCGGTCAGGGTATCGGCCACCGCCTGCGCGTCGTGGCTGGCGTACTCCAGCTTCGGCCACTTGGCGTAGGTGTCGATGCCGACCACGATCGCCCAGGACTTCTCGTAGCCGGTGGTGATGGTGGCGGCACCGGTATCGCCCTTGCGCGCACGGGCGACGGTGAAGTCGCGACCATTCCAGCCGGCGAACTGGTAGCCGTCGGCGATCAGCCGGTCGAGGATCTGCGGCAGCGCCTTGACCGCACGGTCATGGATGTCGTGGAACAGGATGATGCCGCGCTGCTCCTTGTTCACCTGGTCGAGCACGCGCTGCACGATCGACTCCGGCACCGGGTCGGCCCAGTCCATCGAGTCGATGTTCCACATGATCGACTTCAGCCCGGCTTCGTTGAGCAGCTGCAGGCCTTCGGCATTGCGCGCGCCATACGGGAAGCGGAACAGCGGCGCGCGCTTGCTGTCGACGTCCTTCAGCAGCGTGTCGGTGTCGAGTACCTGCTGGCGCAGCGCGTCGCCGGTGGTGCGCGACAGCTGGGCGTGGGTCAGGCTGTGGTTGCCCACAGCGTAGCCCTCTTCCATCAGGTTGCGGCTGATCTTCGCCATCGGGCCGAGGCTGACCTTGCCATCGGCCTCGACCTTGCCCAGGTTGCGGCCCACTTCGAAGAACACACCCGGTACGTCGTAGCGCTTGAGGATGGCCACCACTTCATCGGTGTAGGCCTTGTGCGGGCCATCGTCGAAGGTCAGCACCACGGTCTTGGCCGGCAGGTCGCGGCCGAAGATCTCGCGGTCGCTGTCCTTCATCGACATCGGATACGGCTCGATCACGCCATAGTCGCGCAGGATCGCTTCGCGGCTGTAGTCCTTGTGCAGGTGGGCGATGTAGTCGTCCCACTTCTCGCGCTTCAGTTCGATGGCACGGGTGCGCTCAAAGCGGCTGAAGATGCGGGTCAGTTCCTGGTTGTAGTTGCGCTCGATCTCGTCGAGCGCCTCCAGGTCCTCGCCGATGCGCTGGTGCAGCTTCACCGCCGGCAGCGAGGAATCGGTGCCGATCCGCTCATGCAGATCACGCAGCACTTCGCGGAAGGCCAGGCGATCGGCATCGAACAGTTCCGGCGCCGACTCGATGTAGTCCAGCACGGTGCCGAGGGTGGCGAAGCGCTGCGAACTGGAGCCACGCAACAGCGTGTCGAACTGCGCGGCGATGGCCGTGCGCTGTTCCAGGCCATCGTGGAACAGCTGCTGTCCCACGCGCGTGGAGGTGCCGCGGTCGGCGGCCGACTGCTGGTCCTCGTCGGCCAGCAACACGATGATCCGGCGGTAGCCGTCCAGCTGCTTCTGCAGCGCGGCCAGCAACGGGGCCGCGGCGGGATCGGCGGCGGCCGCGGCCTGCGCGCTGGGCTGGGTGACCGTGGTCGCCGGCGCCTTCGCGTCCTTGTCGCCACAGCCGGCAACGACCAGGGTCAACAACAGCGAGGGCAGGAACAGGCGGAACGACGACGCACGCGGCATGGCGGACTCGATGGATGGAGGAACGGTGTGCCGGCGATTCTAACGCCGCATGCGAAAAGCCCGCCTTGCGGCGGGCTTCTGCTGGTCGGTCAGGCCAGGAGCAGTCGACTAACAGTCGACTCTACCAAGCAGGTGACCTGCCGGTCGGATTACTTCTTTTTGACCGGGGCCGGCGCGGTGGTGGTCGGAACCGGCTCGCCGCCATGGCGCTTGGTCATCCACCACTGCTGCAGCAGGCCCAGGCCGCCGTTGACCACCCAGTACAGGACCAGGCCGGACGGCATGAAGGCCATCATGACGCCGAACACCAGCGGCATGAACTGCATCATCTTCTGCTGCATCGGGTCCATGCCCGGTGCCGGCGTCAGCTTCTGGGTGAACCACATCACCGCCACGTTGATGACCGGCAGGATGAAGTACGGGTCGCGTGCGGTCAGGTCCTGGATCCAGCCGAACCAGGGCGCCTGGCGCAGTTCGACCGATTCCACCAGCACCCAGTACAGGGCGAAGAAGATCGGCATCTGGATGAGGATCGGCAGGCAGCCGCCCATCGGATTGATCTTTTCCTTCTTGTACAGCTCCATCATCGCGGTCTGGAACTTCTGGCGGTCATCGCCATAGCGTTCCTTCAGCTGCGCGATGCGCGGCTGGAAGCGACGCATCTTGGCGCCGCTCTTGTACTGGGTCGCCGACAGCGGGTACAGCACCAGCTTCAGCAGCACCACAAGACCGACGATCGCCCAGCCCCAGTTGCCGACCAGCTTGTGCACCTGGTTCAGCACCCAGAACAGGCCCTGGCCGATCACCGCCATCATCGAGAAGCGGCTGTAGTCGACCACGCGGTCCAGGCCCGGCACGTCTTCCTTGGCGATGAGGTTGACCAGCTTCGGGCCAACCCACAGGCGGGCCTCGGTGCTGGTGGACTGGCCCGGGGCCACGGTGAAGGCCGGGCCACGCGCTTCGATCAGGTCACGACCGGCCACCTGCGACAGCACGTAGTGTGCGGTCTGGTCCTTCTGCGGGATCCAGGCGGTGAAGAAGTGGTGCTGCAGCATCGCCAGCCAGCCGCCGGTGATGTTCTGGTTCAGCGCGCCGTCGTCCAGGTAATCCTTGAACGCACGACGCTGGTACTTCTTGTCGTTGTCGTACCAGGTGGCACCGTTGAAGCTGAACGAATCCGGGTTGGTCATGCTCCGCGACAGGATGGTCGGGGTGCGGTCCAGGGTGCGGTAGACGTAGCCGTTCCACGGCGCGGCGCCGGCATTGCTGACTTCGTCCTTGAAGCGCACGGCGTACTCGTTGCGCGAGACGGTCAGGGTGCGCTTGATGGTCACGCCGTTGTCGGCGGTCCACACGAACGGGATCTGCAGCTCGTTCTGGCCCTTGGCCAGCACGAAGTCCGTGGTGTCACCGACCAGCTTGAAGCCGTCAGCGCCGGGAACCGGGGTGTTCTTGTCTTCGCTGGCCCAGCCACTGATCGCGCTGTACGGATGCGCGGGATCTTCGGTCAGCAGGCGGACCGGCGGGCTGCCTTCGTCCTTGGTCTGCGGGAACTGCAGCAGCTCGGCGTCGAGCACGCGGCCGCCATCAAGCACCAGACGCAGCACGTCGGTGGTGACGGTCACGCGCTGGCTGGCCGGGGTGGCGCTGGCCTGGGCCTGCACAGCGGTCTGGCCCGGGGCACCCGGAACCTGTGCGCTGGGGATGCTGCCCGGGGCGGCGCCCGGAACACTCTGTGCGGCAGCCGGGGCCGACGTGGTCGTCGGTGCCGGGGTCGGAGCAGCCTTTTCACGGCTCCACTCCATCCACAGCAGCACGGCCACCATCAGCCAGGCAAAAATGAGGAATACGCGGGTCTGGTTCATCAGCGGACAGGCTCGGCGGGGCCGGGACGCGATGCCGGCTCGGTCAAAGAAGGAGTTGCGATGCCATCAGGCGGCGGCATTGTGCCGTCCACGCCCGGCGTGGGCAATGCACGCAGGCGACGCAGCAGGCGCAGGAAGGCCTGGCGGATCTCGTCGTTGCTGGCGGAACGCGCAGCACTTCGAGCCACGACGACGAAGTCGCCTGGCTGGATGTCGGTACGTGTCTGACGCAGGATGTCGCGCAGGACGCGCTTGATCCGGTTACGCCCGACGGCGTTCGGATCTACCTTGCGGGAAACCGCCAGACCCAGCCTGGCCGGCCGGTCAGCCGGCAGCCAGTGCAGGGTCATCAGCGGATCGGACACACGGCGGGCGCCGTTGAAGACCGTTGAGTATTCGGCACGCGTGCGAACCCGCGCAGAGCGAGGGAATCGCTTGCGCGGGTCTGCAGTATTCACTGTCGAAGGGATTGCGTCTGCCGCGATGTGCGGCATGGCAATCAGGCGCTCAGGACTTTGCGGCCCTTGGCGCGGCGACGCGACAGGATCTTGCGGCCGTCAGCGGTCTTCATACGGGCACGGAAGCCGTGGTCGCGCTTACGCTTGAGGTTGCTGGGCTGGTAGGTGCGCTTCGTGGCCATTGGGGGCCTCTCGTATGAATGGGACGGAAAGAACCGGAAATTCTAGAGAGGTACCCCGCCCCAAGTCAACCCCTGGCAGCTACGCGAATTCACTGGGCTGTGCAATAGCTGTGGATGTTTTTGTGAATAAGTAGGGGACAAGCATTCCGAAGGCGGGCGCTCGGTGGTAGTCTGAGCCATCCATTTCCCCCCTTTCCGGCCTGTGTTTGGGCGCCTTGTCGCGTCCATGCCCCGGCCACCGGACGATTATTGCTGATGGATGCTTGGTCCCGTAGTCTCGAGCGCCTCGAAGCGGAGTTCCCGCCGGAAGACGTTCATACCTGGTTGAAGCCGCTGCAGGCCGATCTGCGCGTGGACAGCCTGGTGCTGTATGCACCGAATGCCTTCATCGTCGACCAGGTCCGCGAGCTGTACCTGGCCCGGATCCGCGAACTGCTGGCTCATTTCGCCGGTTTCAGCGACGTTTTTCTTGAAATCGGCTCGCGTCCGCGCCCTGTGGAGGCGCAGAACGCGCCGGTTTCCACGCCGTCGGCGCATGTGTCCAGCGAACCGCAGGTGCCGTTTGCCGGCAACCTGGACAATCACTACACGTTCGCCAACTTCGTCGAAGGCCGCAGCAACCAGCTGGGCCTGGCCGCCGCCTTCCAGGCGGCGCAGAAGCCGGGCGACCGTGCGCACAACCCGCTGCTGCTGTACGGAGGCACCGGCCTGGGCAAGACCCACCTGATGTTCGCCGCCGGCAACGCCATGCGCCAGGCCAACCCGGGGGCGAAGGTGCTGTACCTGCGTTCGGAACAGTTCTTCAGCGCGATGATCCGGGCCCTGCAGGAAAAGACCATGGATCAGTTCAAGCGTCAGTTCCAGCAGGTGGACGCGCTGCTGATCGATGACATCCAGTTCTTCGCCGGCAAGGACCGCACCCAGGAAGAGTTCTTCCACACCTTCAACGCGTTGTTCGATGGCAAGCAGCAGATCATCCTGACCTGCGACCGCTATCCGCGCGAGGTCGAAGGCCTGGAAGCGCGCCTGAAGTCGCGGCTTGCCTGGGGCCTGTCGGTCGCGATCGAACCGCCGGACTTCGAGACCCGCGCCGCGATCGTGCTGGCCAAGGCACGCGAACGCGGTGCCGAGATTCCCGATGATGTTGCGTTCCTGATCGCCAAGAAGATGCGCTCCAACGTGCGCGACCTTGAAGGTGCGCTCAATACCCTGACCGCCCGCGCCAATTTCACCGGCCGCGCGATCACCACCGAATTTGCCCAGGAAACCCTGCGCGATCTGCTGCGCGCCCAGCAGCAGGCGATCAGCATTCCCAACATCCAGAAAACCGTTGCCGACTACTACGGCCTGCAGATCAAGGATCTGCTGTCGAAGCGTCGGACCCGCTCGCTGGCCCGCCCCCGCCAGGTCGCCATGGCCCTGACCAAGGAACTGACCGAGCACAGCCTGCCCGAGATCGGCGACGCCTTTGCCGGTCGCGATCACACCACGGTGCTGCATGCCTGCCGCCAGATCCGGACTCTGATGGAAACCGACGGCAAGCTCCGCGAGGACTGGGACAAGCTGATCCGGAAGCTGAGCGAATGATGCACGGATGCCGATGAGGCGTCATCGCACAAAACGGTGCAGAATCCGGTAGCAAGCGCGGGACACGTTGTGGATAAAAATGGCGTCTGAAATCGCGTCGAATTTATCCACAGCTTTCCCCACCCCCTGGGGGTCGGTAATACAGAGGGTTTCGAGGTCTGAAATTCTTTTATTTACAAAGACTTAGCGTTGTTTTCCAGCGATTCTGTCTCTACCAGCACCACCAAGCTTTTGATTTATTCCACATTTTTTAAAGCATAGGGGCACGGAACCACATGCGTTTCACACTGCAGCGCGAAGCCTTTCTCAAGCCGTTGGCACAGGTCGTCAACGTGGTCGAACGCCGCCAGACCCTTCCGGTTCTGGCCAATTTCCTGGTCCAGGTGCAGAACGGCCAGCTGTCGCTGACCGGTACCGACCTGGAAGTGGAGATGGTGTCGCGGATCGCGGTTGAAGATGCCCAGGACGGCGAAACCACCATCCCCGCCCGCAAGCTGTTCGAGATCATCCGCGCTCTGCCCGACGGCAGCCGGATCACCGTCTCGCAGACCGGTGACAAGATCACCGTGCAGGCCGGCCGCAGCCGCTTCACCCTGGCCACCCTGCCCTCCAACGACTTCCCGTCGGTTGACGAAGTGGAAGCCACCGAGCGCGTGGCCATCGGCGAAGCGACCCTGAAGGAGCTGATCGAGCGCACCGCGTTCGCGATGGCCCAGCAGGACGTGCGCTACTACCTCAACGGTCTGCTGTTCGACCTGCGCGGTGATGCCCTGCGTACCGTTGCCACCGACGGCCACCGCCTGGCGCTGTGTGAAACCGACCTGGCCAAGCCCAGTGGTTCCAAGCGCCAGATCATTGTGCCGCGCAAGGGCGTGACCGAACTGCAGCGCCTGCTGGAGAGCGGCGATCGCGAGATCGAGCTGGAAGTCGGCCGCAGCCACGTCCGCGTCAAGCGCGACGATGTCACCTTCACCTCGAAGCTGATCGACGGCCGTTTCCCGGATTATGAAGCGGTCATTCCGATCGGTGCCGACCGCGAAGTGAAGGTTGATCGTGAAGCACTGCGTGCCTCACTGCAGCGCGCCGCGATCCTGTCCAACGAGAAGTACCGCGGCATTCGCGTGGAAGTCTCGCCGGGCAACCTGAAGATCAGCGCGCACAACCCGGAGCAGGAAGAAGCCCAGGAAGAGATCGAAGCCGACACCACGGTCAGCGATCTGGCCATCGGCTTCAACGTGAACTACCTGCTGGACGCCCTTTCCGCCCTGCGCGACGAGGAAGTCATCATCCAGCTGCGCGACTCCAACTCCTCGGCGCTGGTGCGTGAATCCAGCAGCGAGAAGTCGCGCCACGTGGTGATGCCGCTGCGGCTCTGACCGCTGCGCTGTTCCACGTGGAACCGAACGACGCCCGGGATCTTCCCGGGCGTTTTTTTGCAGGTTCCACGTGGAGCATCGAACGCGAACCCGTTGAAATGGATCCTGCCCGAGTGGATGTCCTCGGTCACTAGATGCTTGATGTCTCCGAACGATCCTTCTGAAACCTTTGAACTGAAGCAGCTGGGCAACAGGCCATGGTCAGAGGATCAACCCGCATTGCTCTGCCGCGCTTGCCGGATTCCAGGATCAAGCTTCGGTGCCCTGCTTGCCGATCAGCGAACATGTGGAATGGGTGGCCTGCGTCTTCGTTGCCGTTTCTGAAAACGCCACTGTCCACAGCTCTGGTTCGGATCAGATCGGGCCGAGCCTAGCTTCTAAATCTGGGTATAAATCTAAAGCATGGTGGTGATGGTAGGGCCAGATCTCGTGGAAAAATGCCTTATCTCCATGATTTAAAAGGCATTTATGCACCTGAAACCCCCTGTATAGAGGCCCCTCAGGCTGGGGGGGAACCTGTGGATAGTTTCAGAGCTTGGTCAAAATGGCTTTTTTATCCACAAATTGCCCATACCTTGTGTATAAGTCATACATGGTCGCTGTGGACAGCGTGAAACGGACAGCATGAATTTCTTGAAATCTGTGGAACCGTCCAGGAGACGGCATCGCAGATTTCAAGAAATCTGCGGGCCATTTACGGCGACTGCGGGAACGTGGTGCGCACGAGGTCCGGACACAGGGCCTGGAATCGTTGAATTCTGAGGGTCCATGCCCTGCCTTCCGCTGCAGATTTGAAGGATTTCCAGGGCGCTCCAGACCGGTGATCGTGCCCTTTGTTGAAGCGCCGCCACGTGGAACACGCGATCCGGACCTCCGCTTCGTTCCATCCTCCGGCATGGCAGCCGCAGAGGGCCGTCCGGCTTGACCAATGCAGTAAGCTGATGGATTCCCTGCCCCTCTACCGCCTTGTGCGGATGGTCTTTCGCGCCCCATGCAGATCCGCCGCCTCGCCTTGCATCAACTGCGTCGCTTCAGTGCGGTGGACCTGTCGCCACAGCCGGGATTGAACCTGCTGACCGGCGACAACGGTGCCGGCAAGACCAGCGTGCTCGAAGCCCTGCATCTGATGGCGTATGGCCGCAGCTTCCGTGGCCGGGTGCGCGATGGATTGGTGCGTCAAGGCCAGGAGGCGCTGGAAGTCTTCGTGGAATGGGACGAACAACGTGCCAATCACCCACCGCACCGCCGAAAGGCCGGCCTGCGCCACAGTGGCCAGGACTGGAAGGGACGGCTGGACGGCGAAGACGTGGCCCAGCTTGGCAATCTGTGCGCAGCGCTTGCGGTAGTCACGTTCGAGCCAGGCAGCCATGCGTTGGTCAGCGGTGGTGGTGAACCCCGCCGCCGCTTCCTCGATTGGGGCTTGTTCCACGTGGAACCGGATTTTCTGTCCCTGTGGCGCCGCTACTCCCGGGCACTGAAACAGCGCAATGCCCTGCTCAAGCAGGGCGGGCCGTCGCGGATGCTCGATACCTGGGATCACGAGCTGGCCGAGGCCGGAGAACCACTGACCAGCCGCCGCCAGCACTACCTGGAGCGTCTGCAGCAGCGCACGGTAGCCTTGGCCGCCAGTCTGGCTCCGCAACTCGGCATCCAGGGACTGGAATTGAGCCCCGGTTGGCGGCGGCATGAGCTTCCCTTGGCCGATGCCCTGCTTCTGGCCCGGGAACGTGACCGACAGGCCGGGTATACCTCGGTGGGCCCGCACCGGGCGGACTGGAGTGTGGATTTCCACAGCATTCCCGGGCGTGACGCGTTGTCCCGCGGCCAGGCCAAGCTGACGGCATTGGCCTGCCTGCTGGCACAGGCCGAAGACTATGCGGAACAGCGCGGCGAATGGCCGGTGATCGCGCTGGACGATCTGGCCTCTGAGCTGGATCGCACCCACCAGGCGCGGGTACTGGAGCGCCTGCTCAATGGGCCGGCACAGATCTTCATCACCGCCACCGAAACGCCGGCGGCGCTGGAAGAACTGACTCACATCGCCCGGTTCCACGTGGAACATGCACAGATCGTGGCTGTGCCATAGTGGACACACCAGGGCCGCTCGACCCCGGCTGGTATAATTCGGGTTGGAATCCTTTCATTCTCGGCGCATCGCTCCAAGCGGTGGCCGACCTGCGGAGCCTACGGCAAGCGCAATGAGCGACGAACAGAACACCCCGGCAAACAACGGCAATTACGACGCCAACAGCATTACCGCCCTGGAAGGCCTGGAGGCTGTCCGCAAGCGTCCCGGCATGTACATCGGCGACGTGCATGACGGCACCGGTCTGCACCACATGGTGTTCGAAGTCGTCGACAACTCGATCGACGAAGCGCTGGCCGGCCATGCCGACCATGTTGCGGTGACGATCCACGCCGACGGCTCGGTCTCGGTGTCGGACAACGGCCGCGGCATTCCGACCGGCAAGCACGAGCAGATGAGCGCCAAGCTCGGTCGCGAAGTCTCCGCCGCCGAAGTGGTGATGACCGTCCTGCACGCAGGCGGCAAGTTCGACGACAACAGCTACAAGGTTTCGGGTGGTCTGCACGGCGTCGGCGTCAGCGTGGTCAACGCGTTGTCGCAGAAACTGCTGGTGGACGTGTTCCAGAACGGCTCCCACTACCAGCAGGAATTCAGCAACGGCGCAGCCGTGACCGCACTGGCCAAGCTGGAGGCCACCACCAAGCGTGGCACCACCGTGCGCTTCTGGCCGTCGACCGTCGCCTTCCACGACAACGTGGAGTTCCACTACGACATCCTGGCCCGCCGCCTGCGCGAGCTGTCGTTCCTGAACTCCGGCGTCAAGATCGTCCTTGCCGACGAGCGTGGCGATGGCCGTCGCGATGACTTCCACTACGAAGGCGGCATCCGCAGCTTCGTGGAGCATCTGGCCCAGCTGAAGACCCCGCTGCACCCGAACGTCATCTCGGTCACCGGCGAGCACAACGGCATCGTCGTGGATGTGGCGCTGCAGTGGACCGACTCCTACCAGGAGACGATGTACTGCTTCACCAACAACATTCCGCAGAAGGACGGCGGTACCCACCTGGCCGGTTTCCGCGGTGCGCTGACCCGCGTGCTCAACAACTACATCGAGCAGAACGGCATCGCCAAGCAGGCCAAGATCAACCTGACCGGCGATGACATGCGCGAAGGCATGATCGCGGTGCTGTCGGTGAAGGTGCCGGACCCGAGCTTCTCCAGCCAGACCAAGGAAAAGCTGGTCAGCTCCGACGTGCGTCCGGCGGTGGAAAACGCCTTCGGTGCGCGGCTGGAAGAATTCCTGCAGGAAAACCCGAACGAAGCCAAGGCGATCGCCGGCAAGATCGTCGATGCCGCGCGTGCACGTGAAGCGGCGCGCAAGGCCCGCGACCTGACCCGCCGCAAGGGCGCGCTGGATATCGCCGGCCTGCCGGGCAAGCTGGCGGACTGCCAGGAAAAGGATCCGGCACTGTCCGAACTGTTCATCGTCGAGGGTGACTCGGCAGGTGGCTCGGCCAAGCAGGGCCGCAACCGCAAGAACCAGGCGGTGCTGCCGCTGCGCGGCAAGATCCTCAACGTGGAACGCGCACGCTTCGACCGCATGCTGTCCTCCGACCAGGTCGGTACGCTGATCACCGCGCTGGGCACCGGCATCGGCCGTGACGAGTACAACCCCGACAAGCTGCGTTACCACAAGATCATCATCATGACCGACGCCGACGTCGACGGCGCCCACATCCGCACCCTGCTGCTGACGTTCTTCTACCGTCAGATGCCGGAGCTGATCGAGCGCGGTTACGTCTACATCGGCCTGCCGCCGCTGTACAAGATCAAGCAGGGCAAGCAGGAGCTGTACCTGAAGGACGACCCGGCGCTGGACAGCTACCTGGCCAGCAGCGCAGTGGAAAACGCCGCGCTGGTGCCGGCCACCGGCGAGCCCGGCATCGAAGGCCTCGCGCTGGAGAAGCTGCTGCTGGCCTACGCGGCCGCGCTGGATTCGATCGAGCGCAACGCACATCGCTACGATCGCAACCTGCTTGAAGCGCTGGTCGACTTCGTGCCGATGGACCTGGAAAGCCTGCGCGCTGCCGGCGACGGCGAGGGCCTGGATGCACTGGCCAAGCGCCTCAACCAGGGCAGCCTGGGAAGCCCGCGTTTCACGCTGGAACTGCAGGAAGCCAACGACGAGCGTCCGGCCGCTGTGCTGGTGACCCGTCGCCACATGGGCGAACAGCACATCCAGGTGCTGCCGATGTCGGCCTTCGAAAGCGGCGAACTGCGCGCGATCCACCAGGCCTCCAAGCTGCTGCACGGTCTGGTCCGCGAAGGCGCGACTATTTCCCGCGGTGCCAAGTCGATCGAAGTCGACAGCTTTGCCAAGGCACAGAACTGGCTGCTCGAGGAGGCCAAGCGCGGCCGCCAGATCCAGCGATTCAAGGGCCTGGGTGAAATGAATCCGGAGCAGCTGTGGGACACCACGGTGAATCCGGAAACCCGTCGACTGCTGCAGGTGCGCATCGAAGACGCTGTCGCTGCCGACCAGATCTTCAGCACCCTGATGGGCGATGTCGTCGAACCGCGTCGCGACTTCATCGAAGACAACGCGCTGAAGGTCGCAAACCTGGATATCTGACACAATCGGGACACGGCCGGTGCGCGGGGAGGCGCGCCGGCCTTCGACTCTTGAATACAGGTACCTGATGTCTGCATCCGCCCCGGTTTCCGCCCCGCCCCCGGTTCCGCCGGCTTCTGCCGCGCCGCGTGCCGTTTCGCCGTTGGCGGGGTTCTTCATCGACCTGGGCATCGCCGCTGTGACCCTGTTTGGCCTGAGCCTGATCAGCGGTCTGCTGTGGGGCCTGTACCGTGGCGTGGCGGTGGGTTACGCGAACGCGCAGGCCGGTGCTGGCGCATCCGAGCCCAGTTCGGTAGCGGCGTCACTGGGCCAGCCCGGCGCGCTTGCGCAGATTCTCATGGCGCTGTTTGCCACCGGCGGGGCCGCGCTGCTGCTGTACTTCTGGCGACGGCCGGCCAACGCCGCCGAGCGCCACGCGTCCCGCCAGGCGCTGCGCCGTCCCTCCACCTGGGGCTGGACCCTGCTGGTGGCGACCCTGATCGTGCTCGGCAGCAATGGCATCGCCTTCCTGGCCAAGCAGTTCGGCGTCGAGCCGGTCCCCACCAACCTGGCGCTGATGCAGAGTGCGATCGCGCGCTTTCCCTTGTTCCTGGTGCTGTTCGCGGTGGTACTGGCACCGGCCTACGAGGAGCTGCTGTTCCGCCGCGTGCTGTTTGGCCGCCTGTGGAAGGCGGGGCGCCCGTGGCTGGGCGTGGTACTGAGCAGCCTTGCTTTCGCCCTCATCCATGAAATCCCTGGCACCAGTGCCAATGGCCCGGCCGAAATCGCGCAGTTGTGGTTGGTCTATGGCGGCATGGGCGCCGCGTTCTGCTGGCTCTACCAGCGCACCGGTACGCTGTGGGCGGCGATCACCGCGCATGGGCTGAACAACGCCGTCGCGCTTGCCGCGATGGTGTTCCTGGGGTCAACGTAACGCCGTGTCCGCTTGACGAAAGATTAAGCCGCTACGCTACACACTGCGCACATGAACACGGGGGAGCTTCCATGAAACAACTGCTGCTGGCCCTTGTCATCACCACCCTGGTCAGCGCCTGCGCGACCACGACGTCCCCGACCGGGCGTCGGCAGATGGTGGGCGGCGTATCACAGGCGCAGCTGGACCAGCTGGGAGCGCAGGCGTTCGCCGAAACCAAGCAGAAGGAAAAGATCAGCACCGACGGCCGCCAGAACGGCTACGTGCAATGCGTGGTCAACGCGCTGGTCGCGCAGCTGCCTGCTCAGTACCGTGGCGTACGGTGGGAGACCGCGGTGTTCGTCGACAAGGAGCCCAACGCCTTCGCCCTGCCCGGCGGCAAGGTCGGCGTGAACACCGGCATCTTCACCGTCGCCAAGAACCAGGACCAGCTGGCTGCCGTAATCGGCCATGAAATCGGCCACGTCATCGCCCGTCACCACGAAGAGCGCATCACCCGTCAGATGGGCGCGCAGACTGGCCTGGCCGTGCTCGGCGCGCTCGCCGGTGCCGCTTACGGCGAGGGGGCGGCCAGCACCGTGAACCAGCTTGGCGGGATGGGCGCGCAGACCGCCTTCCTGCTGCCCGGCTCGCGTACCCAGGAGAGCGAGGCCGACGTGATCGGCCAGCGACTGATGGCCCAGGCCGGTTTCAACCCGGCACAGGCGGTCGATCTGTGGCAGAACATGATGGCGGCCAGTGGCGGTCGCAGCCCACAATGGCTGTCCACGCACCCCGACCCAGCCAACCGGATCCAGGAACTGCGACGCGATGCACCGGCTCTGACGCCGGTCTATCAGCAGGCGCAGGCGGCCGGACTGCGGCCAAAGTGCGGATGAGTGCGCAGTTTCATGCTGTATTGCAGCACATAAAACGATTTCTCACGCCATCTGTTTCTGATACGTTTGGCGGCTCAGATTTTTCTGACAGTCCGACTTTGCCGCTAACCGGCGGTTCGATCGAGGTGAACGATGATTTTCCGTAACCACAAAGCTGTGCTTTCCGTCCTCGTCGCGACCGCCCTGACCGGCGCCGTGGTCACCGATGCCTTCGCGCAGTCCTCGCGCTCCTCCGAGCGCGGCAACCGCGGCGGCAAGCAGGCCAAGGCCGAGGTGCTGTACCCGAACGCGACCCGCCAGGAGCCGACGGTCAAGGCTTCGGCCAAGCTGGGCAGCAAGCTGCAGAAAATGATCGACAGCTACAACAAGGAAAAGTTCCCGGAGACCCGCACCCAGGCCGACGCCATCCTGGCTGACAGCGCCGCGAACGAGTACGACAAGTCGCTGGCTGCGCAGCTGGCCTCGCAGGCCGCCTACCAGACCGACGACACCGCAGCGGCGATCGCCTACCTGAAGCAGGTCCTGCAGTTCAACGGCCTGGACAACAACGGCCACTTCCAGTCGATGCTGATGCTGGGCCAGCTGGAGCTGCAGGAAGACAAGACCGCCGAAGGCCTGGCCACCCTCGACAAGTACTTCGCCGAGAGCAAGTCGACCAAGCCGGAAGAGCTGATCGCCAAGGGCCAGGCGCTGTACCAGCTGGAGCGCTACCAGGAAGCGATCCCGGTGCTGAAGCAGGCCATCGCCGGTTCGACCGAACCGAAGGACAACTGGAACCAGCTGCTGATGGCGGCCCTGTCCGAAGCCGGCCAGTCCGGTGAAGCGGTCAAGGAAGCCGAGGCCCTGGCTGCCAAGAACCCGAACGACAAGAAGGCCCAGCTGAACCTGGCCAGCATGTACATGCAGGCCGACCAGATGGACAAGGCGGCTGCGGTGATGGACAAGCTGCGCAGCAGCGGCCAGCTCACCGAAGAGCGCGAGTACAAGCAGCTGTACTCGATCTATGCCAACACCGAACACAAGGAAAAGGACGTCATCGCGGTCATCAACGAAGGGTTGCAGAAGGGCATCCTGAAGCCGGACTACCAGGTCTACCTGGCGCTGGCCCAGTCCTACTACTACTCCGACCAGGTGCCGCAGGCGATCGATGCGTGGCAGAAGGCTGCCCCGCTGTCCAAGGACGGTGAGACCTACCTGAACCTGGCACGCGTCCTGCATGCCGAAGGTCGCATCCCGGAGGCCAAGCAGGCCGCCCAGCAGGCGCTGGCGAAGGGTGTGAAGAACCAGGCTGATGCCAAAAAAATCATCAACCTGAAGTAAGTAGGAATAACGCCTGAATGCCTGCTCAGTTGATGCGCAGGCGCTCAGGATTGGTATAAGCTTGGAGGTTCCTGCGGTGTCATGCACCGCTGATCAGGGATTCCGCCCCCGGCATCCCGGCCCCACTATTGAGCTCTTGGCGCATGACGGAACAACTAGTCGTTCACCGGTACGAACAACCCGATGACAAGGGGCTGAGCTGGCCTCGCATCGTCGGCATCGCGTTTGTAATTGCCCTGCATCTGGCCGCCTTCATGATGCTCCTCATTCCCGCCGTGGCTCCCAAGGCCGTTGCGGAGAAGGAGCGCAACGTCATGGTGACCATCGTCGATGCACCGCCGCCGCCGCCCCCGCCGCCGCCGCCGCCGCCGCCGACCGATACTCCGCCGCCGCCGGTGAAGAATCTGTCGCCGCCGAAGCCGTCGCCGGTCCCGCCGCCGCCGCAGGCGCCGGTCGTGGACGTGCCGGAACCGCGTCCGAACGATATCGTCACGCCGCCGTCGCCCCCTGCGCCGCCGGCACCTGCGACCTCGATCGAGGCCAGCGTGGACATCTCGTCGAAGGCCATGAATCCGCCGCGCTACCCGCCGGCAGCCTTCCGCGCTGGTATCCAGGGCGAAGTGATCCTGATCATTGATGTCGATGCCAGCGGCAACGTCACCAATGTCACGGTGGAAAAGTCCAGCCGTAACCGCGACCTGGACCGTGCTGCGATGGAAGCAGCTCGCAAGTGGCGCTTCAACGCCGCTGAATCTGGCGGTAAGAAGGCGGCAGGTCGCGTTCGCGTCCCGGTCAACTTTGCGCTGAACTGATGCGTCCGGGTGGCCGCCTGGCCACCCCCGCTCCCGGTTCGATTGTTTAGCTTAGCTACACCCTTTATCACCACACACAACAAAGGTAAGCGTCATGCTGCAGGAAATTTTCATCGCCGCTGCTGCCGGGGGCAATCCGTCCAACGCCCTGTCGCAGATGGGCTTCGAGCACCTGATCCACGAAATGACCACCAAGCCGGGTGATTTCGCGGTTTCCTGGGTCGTGCTGCTGACCCTGATCGCCATGTCGGCCATGTCCTGGTACTGGACCGTCATCAACATCTTCCGTGCTACCCGCCTGAAGAGCGCCGCTGATCGCGTCGTCAGCCTGTTCTGGGACACCCCGAACGCGCAGGACGCCATCCGTGCGATGGAAGAGCAGCCGGCTTCCGAGCCGTTCTCGAAGATCGCCCTGGACGCTGCCCAGGCAGCTGCCCACCACCAGCGCGCTGAAGGCGGTGCTACCGGCGGCGTCGGTGAGAACCTGAGCCGTTCGGAGTTCGTCGACCGCGCTCTGCGTCAGGCCGTCACCCGCGAAAGCAACAAGCTGCAGTCGGGCATGACCCTGCTGGCCACCGTCGGTGCAACCGCTCCGTTCGTCGGTCTGCTGGGTACCGTGTGGGGCATCTACGGCGCGCTGATCAAGATCGGTGCCACCGGCTCCGCTTCGATCGACGCCGTTGCCGGCCCGGTGGGTGAAGCGCTGATCATGACCGCGATCGGTCTGTTCGTCGCGATCCCGGCCGTGTTCGCCTTCAACTTCTTCAGCAAGATCAACAGCGCGACCATCAGCAAGTTCGATACCTTCGCGCACGACCTGCACGACTTCTTCGCCACCGGCTCGCGCGTCCGCTAATTGCGGCGCGCGTCACCCAGCGACGAACGTAAGTAGTCACCAAGATCTAGACGGAGCCCGTTATGGCTTTCAGTAGTGGTAACAGCGGCGGCCCCATGGCCGACATCAACGTTACGCCCCTCGTGGACGTGATGCTGGTGCTGCTGATCATCTTCATCATCACGGCGCCCCTGATGTCCCACAAGGTCAAGGTGGATCTGCCGGAAGCCAACCTGATCCAGAAGCCGGAAGACGCTGAAAAGCGTTCCGGACCGATCACCCTGGCAGTCAAGGAAGACGGCTCGATCTACTGGAACGACGAAGAAATCAACAAGCAGACTCTCGAGTCGCGCTTGGCGACCGCCGCCCAGCAGACCCCGCAGCCGCCGCTGAACCTGCGTGGTGACCGCACCACCAAGATGCGCGTCATCAACGACCTGACCAAGGTCGCGCAGGAGCAGGGCATGCTGGACGTCGGCTTCGTCGCGACCAAAGAAAAGGGGCAATAAGCCATGGCATTCAGTAGTGGTGGTGGCAAGGGCCCCATGGCAGACATCAACGTCACGCCCCTCGTGGACGTGATGCTGGTTCTGCTGATCATCTTCATCGTGACCGCGCCGATCATGACGTACCCGATCGCCGTGGACCTGCCGCAGCGCGTGCTCAACCCACCGCCGCAGCTGGTCGAACCGCCGCCGCCGATCGAACTGAAGATCGACGCCAGCAACCAGGTCTCGTGGAACAACAGCCCGATCAATACGAGCGAGCTGCAGCAGCGGATGGAGCAGGAGGTCCAGCGTGACCCGACCAACCAGCCGGAACTGCGCATCGACGCCAGCCCGGATTCCGAGTACGACGTGATGGCCAAGGTTCTGGCCGCCGCGAAGAATGCTCAGATGAAGAAGATCGGTTTTGTGCAGCAGTAAACGCTACACCGCAACACAACAGTCATGACGCGACTGCAGACGCCCCTGGAAACAGGGGCGTCTTTTTTTGTGTCCGAGGGGTCCCATCGGGGTCAGATCCCTTTTCCTGCGGAAAAGGGATCTGACCCCAACAGGGAGCACGCGCCCGCTATGATCGGCGGATGCTCGCCCTCTTCGACTCCCTACGCCATTGGCTCGACGGCATCGCCCACCTCGGCACGATCCTGGCGGTGGCCTACCTGCTGTACCTGTTCGCGCTGGCGGGCTGGATCATGCTGCAGAAGCGCGAGCCGGTGGCCACGCTGAGCTGGATCCTGTCGCTGGCACTGCTGCCCTATCTCGGGCTCTTCATCTACTACCTGCTGGGGCCGCAGAAGGTGAAGCGGCAACGGCTGCGTCGAGGCCGTGCACGCTCGGGCATGGAGCACTACAGCGATGTCTGCCCGCCCGATGCCGACTGCACCGAGCTGGCCAAGATCGCCCAGGCCACGACAGGACTGGCGCCGAGCAGCGCCACCGAAGTGACCTGGCTGGTGGACGGCGCGGCGACCTACGCGGCCTTGCTGGAAGCTGTCGCGCAGGCGCGCGACCACGTGCATCTGGAGTACTACATCTTCAACCCGGACCACGCCGGCACCGCCTTGCGCGACGCGTTGGTGGAACGTGCGCGGGCCGGCGTGCAGGTGCGCCTGCTGCTCGACGCGGTGGGATCTTCGGCCCTGCCCCGCCGCTTCCTGCAGCCGCTGCTCGACGCCGGTGGCGAAGCGATCTGGTTCCACCCACGGCAGCTGCTGAAGCCCTTCAAGCGCCCCTGGTTGAACCTGCGCACGCATCGCAAGCTGGTGATCATCGATGGCCGCCTGGCGTTCACTGGTGGCATCAACATCACCGACGACGAGGATGAGAGCCGTAGGGCGGATGCCTATCGGGACCTGCACATGCGCATCCGCGGCCACGTGGTACGCAGCCTGCAGCTGGTGTTCGCCGAAGACTGGCTGTACGCCAGTGGACAGGATCCCTCGCGGATGGACATCGCTCGTCTATGGCCGGCCGACATGCCGCTACGCGGCGATGGCGCGATCAACGCGCAGGTACTGGTCTCCGGCCCGGACTCGGGCTGGGAAACCATCCACCGCCTGCACGTGGCAGCCATCCAGGAAGCACACGAGCGCGTGTGGCTGGTCACGCCCTACTTCGTGCCCGGCGAAGCGGCACGGATGGCCCTGACCTCGGCCGCGCTGGGCGGCCTGGACGTGCGCCTGCTGGTGCCGAAGATGAGCGACTCCTGGTTCGTCACCCAGGCCGCACGCTCCTACTTCGATGAGCTGCTGCACGCCGGCGTGAAGATCTACGAGTACGGCCCGCGCATGCTGCATACCAAGGCCTTCATCGCCGATGACGATGTCTGCATCGTCGGCAGCGCCAACTTCGACCACCGCAGCTTCCGGCTGAACTTCGAGCTGTCGATGATGATCAGCGACCGTGACCGCGTCGCCGCGCTGGCCGAACTGCTGCAGGGCGAATTCGACCGTTCCACGCGGGTGCACGACCAGGCCGGCCGCTCGTTGTGGCTGCACCGCCTGCCCGAGGCCTTCGCCCGGCTGGCCTCGCCGCTGCTCTGACGCAGCGCTACACTGCGGCGATCATCCGGGGAGCCCGACTATGTACTGGTTGTACCTGCTGCTGGCGCTGGGCTGCTTTGCCTTCGCCCTGAAGACGCCCAGCGCCGGGCTGATGAGCTTGTGCCTGCTGGCCGCCCTCGCCTTCCTGCTGGCCTGGGTGCGCGGCCGCTACGTGGCCCGCTTCGGTGACCTGCAGCGCGATCCCGCCACCCTGGTCGATGCCGAAGAACTGCGCCGCCTGCGCGAGCAGGCCCAGGCCCGCCGCAACGACGACGCCAACGACCACGATCCGTCCCCTCTTTCCAAGTAGTTCCGTTCCATGACCCAGCTCAGCGTCAACGTCAACAAGATCGCCGTCCTGCGCAATTCGCGCGGCGGTGCCGAACCGGACGTGGTGCGTGCCGCCCAGGCCTGCCTGGATGCCGGTGCGCATGGCATCACCGTGCACCCGCGGCCGGACCGTCGCCACATCACCGCCGAGGACGTGCTGGCCCTGTCCACGCTGACCCGCGCGCGTGGCGTCGAATTCAACATCGAAGGCAACCCGTTTGCGCCGCCGCGCGATGGTTACCCGGGGCTGCTGCCGCTGTGCGAACAGACCCGTCCGGCGCAGGCCACCCTGGTGCCGGATGGCGATGGCCAGATCACCTCGGACCACGGTTTCGACTTGGAGCGCGATGCCGAGCGGTTGCGCCCATTGATCGCCGAACTGAAAGCGATGGGTTGCCGGGTCAGCCTGTTTGTCGACGCGGGCAACCCACTGCTGGAGCAGGCGGCCAAAGTCGGTGCAGATCGTGTCGAGCTGTACACCGGCCCCTACGCCGAAGCGCACGCGGCCGGCGACGCTGCGGCGATGCTGGAACTGTTCGCGACCGCTGCTCGACGAGCGCAGGCGGTGGGACTGGGGGTCAACGCCGGCCACGACTTGTCGCAGGACAACCTGCGCGATTTCCTGGCCAATGTGCCAGAGGTACTGGAGGTGTCGATTGGCCACGCGCTGATCGGCGAGGCGCTGTACGACGGGCTGGATGCCACGGTGCGCGGGTACCTGGCGTTGCTTTGATGCATTGCAGCCGAGCGTAGGCTCGGCTCTACAAGGTCTCTGCATCAACTGTAGAGCCGAGCCCATGCTCGGCTCAGCACCGCCCTGAACCCTTCAGGCGGCCGTCGCAGCCATTGAGACGGCCTTGGCGTACCTTGCCGCAATGGGTATTGCGATCAAGGGCCGAGGTTCCACGTCCCACCTTGCCGGGCGCTTTGAAAGCACCGTCAGCGAGGCGGTGGACGACGGCTGGGCGGTCGACGAGAGCGATGAGTTCCTTGCCCCGCGCCTGCGCACTGAAGTGCGCGCCGAAACCGCGCGCAGCATCATCACCCGCAACAACTCGCCCGACGTCGGCTTCAGTCAATCGGTGAATCCCTACCGCGGTTGCGAGTGCTGTATCAATACCCCCTAATTGTTCATTAGGGAAATTCATATAGATCAGGTACTTAAGGGTGGATTAGTGAACACTTCGTTCGGCAGAGCATGCGCAGCGCCGGCTAACACGCTCGTCTTGGAGGAGTTCGCAAACCTTCGTGATCCGCAAAGAGAGTTAGAGCCCTGCGGCGCGTAGCAGGGCCGACATCGACGTACCCATGCCCTTAGCAACCCGCTCCAAGGTAGCGAGAGTAAGGTTCTTTTCACCACGTTCGATCTTGCTGTAGTACGCGCGGTGCATCTCGATGTGGTCAGCAAAGGCCTCTTGGCTGACACCCAGATCAATACGATGCGCGCGGATCACATCTGCAAGTTTCGCTTGGTTCGTATGCTCGACCATACGAAGCAGCTTGTGGTTCCAGTACTTTAAAGACTACGCCTCTAAAGGTAGTCTACTTATAAGTACTACTCACCTTTCCCATGAACTTTTACCTCGTATGTCCGGAACTGGAGTTCACTCTTGAGCTTCCCTTCTCTCCCATGGGCAGGGAGCAAGTCGCAATGCAGGTGCGTCGAATGCAGGAAGAGGAAGGGCAAGCAAGAGGCTTCGAATACCGCCTGGCAGAAGAGCTGTCAAAGCTCATCCCCCAACTAACGGATTGGGACATCAAGCCTCCCACGGGTGCACAGATGGCATACGCGACTTCGCTCTGCGCACAGTTGGGCATTGCACTGCCTGCAGCAACACGTCGATCGCGGGCATTGATGCAGATCTTTCTGGCGGAAGCCAAAGCGCTCCATGGCCAACGCAGCTGACAAGGCATTACCAGTCAAAGCTGTGGATAAGGTTGGGCAAAACCTTATCGCCAGACGACCGAATGGCCTACAGCTAACTGAATTTCAGGGTCTTGCGGTGGTTGTGGTTAGCAATAATACTAATGGCCCAACCTTCCCAAGTTGTTGTCATGGAACAGGATGCTCGAAAGGCCCAAGTTCCCCTCAAAGGTAGAGGGGCCGCATCGCGTGTCCCAAGCCGTTTCGATACCACTGCAACAGTGGGAGTCGACGATGGCTGGGAATCGGTCTACCAGGAGATGGGAGACGCGCCACGGCTGAGAACTCAGGTGCAGGAAGAGCGAGCGCGCACGGTGATCAGCCACAACTCATCCCCCGACGTTGGGTTTAGCGCGTCGGTTAACCCGTACCGCGGCTGCGAGCATGGGTGCGTTTACTGTTTTGCTCGCCCTTCTCACTCCTACTTAAGCCTCTCACCAGGCTTAGACTTTGAGACGCGCCTGTTTGCAAAGACAAATGCCCCGGAGCGGCTCAGAGCAGAAATTAGCAAGTCGAGCTACAAGTGCGCCCCGATCGCATTAGGGATAAACACAGACGGCTATCAGCCGATTGAAAGGAATTACCAAATTACACGCCAATGCCTTGAGATACTTGCTGATGCCAAGCATCCGGTGAGCTTCGTCACCAAGAGCGCCTTGATCACCAGGGACATCGAACTGCTGGCGTCGATGGCCAAGGATCGGTTGGTTACTGTCTACTTCTCGGTCACTACGCTGGACAGGAAGCTATCGGCAAAACTGGAACCAAGAGCTGCCGCTCCCCACGCCAGGCTGCGAGCAATGAATCAGCTGCACGAGGCAGGAGTGCCGGTGGGGGTTCTGATCGCACCCGTCATCCCCATGATCACGGACCATGACCTAGAGGCTATCCTTCAGGCTGCTCACGACCACGGCGCTCGTGCCGCAGGCTACGTGCTCCTCAGGCTCCCTAACGAGATCAAAGACATCTGGAAAGAATGGCTTGAGCTGCACTACCCCGATCGGGCCGCGCACGTGCTCAGCTTGATGCGGCAGATGCATGGAGGCAAGGAGTATGACGCAAGCTTCGGCACGAGAATGTCCGGGACCGGGCCAGTGGCAGACCTGATCCGCAAGCGGTTTGAAAAGAAGCATCGTGAACTCGGACTCACTAGACTGCCGGCCCTGGCCACTCATCTGTTTCAGCCTCCTAAGGAGAACTCTCCGCAGGGTCAACTCTTCTAACCAGACTAAAAACGTGGCGTCAGAAGCAAGATTCTGCAGCCGACGGAGTCGGAGCGGTACCTACCGGGCCATGGATCATTAGGATCTCGAGTACTGATACCATCTCCCTAAGAGGAACCGGCATCTCCCTCGTAGCTATTTCAGAAGGCTCTTCAATCAGTTGGTTATCCCGCTTCCTGATGGCAAGGAGTAGCGTATGCCCAAGCAAGTGCGAGGTCTATCAGTCTACCGAAACACAATTGAACGGCTGCCACAGTTTCGTCTCCTCAGTAGCCCACTCACAGATGACCAAGCGGCGACTCTGGGATTTGAGAGTGTTCCGCCCGCGGGCGCCTCCATCGTCCCCAGCGCCGAAGGGCCCGCGACGCTCTTCAATGCCAGAGGTAAAGAAATCATCAGAAGGGATCTTCCGATGATCACCAATTCTCGATCGATCAATACATCGTGGAAGGACTGGCATGGGTACACCCACCACGGTAGTCAGACAAGATCCTACGAGGCCTATCCCAGGGAGCACATCGCACCACCTGGTGAATTCCTGACCGCGGTGGAGACCGACAGTGGTATTGCGATGGTTACAAGGGTCATAGACCGCACAGAGTCAGAAGAGATCATCGCGAACCTTCTCAACATTTATCTTGAGTGCTTCCCGCGCTTTGATATCGTCGATACGAACTTAGCGGTACCCGTCAGAGTCCAAAAGATCAATTGGCGCATTCTTCCTCCAGGGACGTTCCCATTCGACAGAGCAATGCAAGTACTAGATAGCTATCTGGTACAGCTGACGGACGCCGACCGCATTGTCGCTGAGCAACGCATTCGGACAATCACGCGCCACGAACCTGACTTCATGGCAGTCGGGCTAGGCGGATTTAGCGAGTACATTGTCTTTGGATTTACGCGTAGGCGGCGGTACGTACTCGAAAGCCCCGAGACTGGCAATGCCACCTACATTTTCCGGAACGAATGGGAGGAAGTGTCCCAGCTCACCAAGCGTCAAATCCTACAGGAGCAGCTGCAGGAGGCAAGGATTGTTCATACCTCACGTTGGCCCATAGAAGTGTCAGAAGCGATACAGCGGCAGTAGAGTGCCTTTGGCAAAGTCTAGGCCTCAGATACAAAACCCGTACCAGTAGGGTCACGCGATGGACAGCGAGCCGCCGAAGCGGCAATGTTGGCTCCCGAAACGTACGTAGGAGCTTCCCATGACGCCAACAATACTCGCGCTGGACCTGGAAGGGACGCTCATCTCTAACGCAGTCAGCCAGATTCCTCGCCCCGGTCTGTATCAGTTTCTGGAGGATGTCCGATCGCAGTTTGAGGAGCTTGTGCTCTTCACCACGGTTCCCGAGAACCTAGCGCGACGAATAGCGGATGTGCTGATCAGCGAAGGA
This sequence comes from Nocardiopsis yanglingensis, assembly GCF_045809185.1. Lineage (NCBI taxonomy): Bacteria > Bacillati > Actinomycetota > Actinomycetes > Streptosporangiales > Nocardiopsidaceae > Nocardiopsis > Nocardiopsis yanglingensis. The sequence goes on from NZ_JBJNRH010000007.1 coordinate 86,007, forward strand.
AGTGCTCCGGCATGGTTCGCGGGTCTTCGCTACATTGATTGGTCCGGCAAGACGAAGGACCTGTTTTACGTCTCCGATCGTCTTGGAGATGCACTTCTGCTTGATGACTACAGACCCTACGTCCACGTGGGACAGGAGCACCTGTGGATAGAGATACCGCTCTTTGGTTCACCTTACTCGCCTGAGGACGACGCGCTGCACCAGGCATTTGACCGCGTAAAGTCGCGCGTCAGACAAATACAGGCTCATGACGCGCCACAGGAAACGACCGGCGAGCAGCCACTATGAATACTGTCGAGATCCTTCGCTAGATCCCCGACGCATCTGGCTTCGTGCAGGCGTAAGTAGCAACCCTGACGAAGAGGAGAGTAGTTCCAGCGATCGCAACATGCCGAGTGTGCGGTGGGTCTTCGGTGGCGAGCTGCCACCGCACCTATCGATCCAGACTCCCTCTCAAACGCACTAGAAACGACAAGCGAAAGCAGAGTTTGCGCAGTTCGGCGATCAGTTCTCACGACGCTTCTTCACATTCACCGTACCAGTAGGCTCACGGTCGCGCGTAAAGCAATGATTACGAAAGAGCTTTAGATGATAATAAGAATCCTTTAGTTTGTTAACGTACCATTAGGCTCACGACCAAAAAAGAAATTTGCGCGTCTGGTAGCTTTCGGCGCCATGAACTACGACGCTGAAATCTGCACGGTCAAAGCGCAGCCGCCCGCGCAGCCAGAGGGGAACCCGGCGCGCGGCGTGCCGCTCCCGAAAGGGTTCTGTTTCTTGGTTAGCAGGTCCAGTGGTTCACTCGTTCTCCCTGCCTTCGAATTCTTCGCAGACTCACATCTCACTGTTGGGCCTGAGCCGAAGTTATCCTGCAGTGAGAATACGGCAGCAGCAATTGCGGCTGACCTAACGGACTACCATCACTTTCTGGACGCCAGAAGAAAGTGCATGGCGGACACCGACGAGCAACTTCTCCAAGGCTACGCGCTCACATTGACTGAGCTGAACTCGGTGGTGACGCACGAGAAGCTAGCTGCGGCAACCATCCATCGGCGATGGTCATCGGTGACCAAGCTGGTCGCCTTCTGCGCAAAGCGCGGTTACCTCAAGAAGCCGCCACCTATCGTCACCAAGCCTACAAAGCGGGGTGATACCCAAATCCTGGACATCGACGTCGACCTGCCGCGACTGAACGATCCGGACGAACTGATTACCGCGCTGCATCCTGAGACTGTCACTGGGATCCTTGATGGACTGGGCCCTACGCCGGTGGTGGAGCATCAGGGACTTCTTGAACTGGCATCAGCCACCACCGCCCAGCGACTGATGGGCGAGCTCTGCTACAACGCTGGCCTGAGAAGGGCAGAAGTGTGCGGTCTCAAGGCGGCAACGATCCTCGCAATCCGAACGGACAGGCGAGATCCGCTGAGCGCGGTAGCCATCTCCGTGATTGGCAAAGGAAAGAAGAGACGGAACGTACCCGTGCCCGTGTGGCTAATAGATGCATTGAAGCGCTATGCGGAAGACGTCAGACAGCGGCTCGTTAACCTCCGGTGTCGCCACGACAATCGAGAGGATCATGGTTTCCTATTCGTTCTTGACACCAACGATCGCAGGCATGTCGGCAATCCGATAACGCCGCAGATGTTCGACCGTCATTTCGCGATTGCCAGAGACATGCTCCTCAGCCGACTGTCCAAAGGGGGGGAACTCGCTCGATATGAGTCAACGCTGCGCGAGCGGATCACGATCCATGCGCTTCGACATACCTTCGCGCTTTACACATACATGGAAAAACGTGCGCAAGGAGATAGGGACGCGATCAAATATGTTCAATCCGTGCTAGGGCACACCCTTCGAGACACCACCGAAGCCATTTATCTCCGAAGCGCAAACGCGTTTGAAAGCGAAACCAGGGAATCGATCCGGTTGCACATTGAAGCTCAGCCGTTCATGCGAATCGGTCCGCCTCAAAACTGACTTCAAGAGCACAGCTCGAGCTAGGCCTTAACCCGTGGGGACAACTGCGTAGGCAACGCTCCCTCTGACCGAACAACACCTCAGTTGGAACCAGACATGGCAGGAAAGAGGACCGCTCAGCTAAGGCATGCACTAGCAGAAAAGGACGACGTCCGATCCACAAAGAATTGGTCAGTCCTTGAGCGCCCAGGACGATTGGAAGCAGTGTTCAGGCGTGCAGAGGGTCTGCGGGATAACATCGTCAACCTCAGCCGGTGGAAAAGCATGGGTGAGGTGGCGAAAGTGTTCGCCGAGGCGTACTGCATAGCCTATAGGAGTAGCAGGGAATCAACTCGCGCGTCAGCCGCCGGCAACATCGCAAGCGGCTTTTGCCAATATCTTGCCCTCAAAGGAGTAAAGATAGACGTACCAGGCGCGATCCCGACAGGACTGGGAATGGCTTTCCTGGAATATCTGAAAGGGCGAGACGCTGACCACCCGGTCGCACTGTCGGTGGAGACACAACGCCACTACTACGGCGCGTTCAAGAAGATAGTGCTTCAGCTCCATAAAATGGATCCGAAGTGGGAGGCAATTCGGATTCCGCCGAAGCCGTTCGCCGGAGTGCCTAGGAAGTCTAAGCCAAAGGAACTGGACAGTGCGGCATGGGCTGCTGTCATGAGGGCAGCCATCGAGGAGTGCATCCTGACCATGGATGAGGTTTGGCCGCAATTAGACCGAGTCCGCACCGCCATAACGCGAAAGAAGAAGGGCGGCGCTGTGGATCTGACCGATCCGGCCCAGGCAGTTGCCCAGATCTTGACAGATTTCGACGGGCATCTGCCTCGCCAGTCGCAGGTCCGCCAACTTCCTGGAGTCAAGAAAATCAGTGAGAGCGACTACTTCCACCTGAGAAAGCTAGCTCATCCGATTGGCGGCGATCTCATTCCATTCTTCCTGGTTTTGGCCATGCATTCGGGGTTCAACGAGCAGCCCCTTCGAACACTGACACTCGGCGGTATCTCGGAGCACTATCCGCTTGGCCAGAAAAGGACAGTAATCAAATCGTCAAAGATACGCGCCAGCCAGTCAATAAAAGGTGTGCCTCAGCGGGCAGTCTTTCCGGCTAGCGATCATCCGTTGGCACCTGAACGACTGATTCGATTCATACTGGATTGGACGAGCCGTATAAGAGAGTACGCCGTCGGCGAGCTGGCGGAAGACTTCTTTCTTCACGCCGTATCCGAAGGGGGAAGGCATGCGCGCCGAGGCATGCTTATCGACTCGTACTCGGCACGAACAGACGACGTGAACACGCGCATTACTGGATACATCACGCTGTTCTGCAAGCGGAGGGGACTCAAGTATTGCGGAACGCGCGCCAACAGACTCGCGTTCTCCCAGGCTGTTGATGGGCTGACTGACGGCGACGCATTCGAACTTCGGGCAATGCTTGGTCATCGCCTCATTTCTACTGCCCAAGACAGCTACCAGACCAATAAGATGCAGCTCCGACAGAGGGAGCAGCTTGGGGGGGCGATGTCGGTACACGAACGTTGGGTGACGTCCAACGGGAAGATTGACACCCGCTCTTCCTCCAGCTCTCGGGAGCGCACGGCCACCACTCCAGGCTTCCTCTGCGCCGATCCCTATGAAAGTCCCCAACCAGGGCAGCGTGATGGAAAGCTATGCACTAGTTATGGAGCGTGCCCTGCGTGCCCACATGCTGCCGCAGACACAAACGAAGCATACGCATTGGCACGGTTCCTTCAGTTGCAGGAGCTCTACGAGGAAGCGAGGGCGGAATTGGGGGGCGAGATATGGAGAATAAAATTCCAGCACGCCTACGCCGCGCTCCGTGATTGGTGGATACCCGCAGTGAGCAATGAGGTGAACAGAGATCTAGCGACGACGATCATTCTGGCCCCGTTGCCGGCGCTCGAGTAGTTGTGAAACAAGTTGCACGAAAAGTCCATCTCTAGGATTCAACCCCATGCCCCCCGCCAAAGAACGTAAAAGAGCGGCCCAAGAGAGCCTGCACCCCGCATTCCAAGTCAGCTACGAAAGCGATCTGTGGATCTTCACTCAAACTACGGTCGGCCAGTCTAAGGATGTCGTAGAAGTTGACTGGTCAATTCCGGTCATTCGGGGAGAGCGTTTGACGGATCGCAAGCATCGCAGACTGCTCTCCGAGCTGAAATGCTTTCTTAAAGCCGCCATCGTCGAGGACGCGGTGCGGATGACGGTCGGTTCCATACCCGCGACACATATGGGGCTTAAGGAGCTGGTGAAGTTCATGGGCAAGAACGACATCATCTCCCTATTTGATATATCCACGGCTCTCAGTTGGCAGTACGTTGAGGATCTAGAAGAGCAGTACATGGCTGGCGGAACCAGTATTGGAAAAGACAGGTCATGGACACATGCCACCGCTTACAAGCTGATTCACCCTCTCACCCAGATCCATGAAATGGCGGCTAGTCTCCGCGAGCGAGGCGGAGAGGCTCCGTGCGAAGCTCCGTTCGACGGAAGGAGAACATACGATGTTGTTACAGGTCCGCTTGGGCTCGCTCGCACGGGCGGGCTGATGCCGATCCCGGACGAGATCGCAGTGCCCATTCTCTCTTACGCAAGCGAGTGGATTGAGTACGGCTCGGAAGATGTCATCAGACTCCAGGGTGAAATCATCCCAATGCTCATCAAGGCGAGGCAGCTCACCGGACTAAGGCGGACCAGTCAGCTTCGTAAGATCAGGCGGCACATCGAGAATTTCCAGATGAGTCTGATCCCAAGCAGCCAAACCCCGTGGCATGAGCCGTTGACCCCGACCGACCGCACTTCGGAGTCTGGGGACGAGTACGAAGTAAGTGGCCTCCAGAGCCTTAGAAGACTGATCCTCATGACGGAGAGCGCTTGCAGTTCGTTGCTGCAAGGCTGCACCGGTATTCGAGCGCATGAGCTAATCGGGCTATCCCTCGACCATGATTCGACCTTACAGCACGGCATCGTTAGGTCAGTCGCCTCCCTGGATGGGCTGATGGAGGTGTTCTCCATTTGCGGTATCTCCGCCAAGAGAGAAGCAACTCCCCATGAGTGGACCGCTGGATTGCGCCCTCTCGGAACAGATCACCAACCGCTTCCGGTGAAAGCAATTGATGTGCTGGTGCGCCTGATGGCACCTTGGAGAGCGCTCGCGGGCTCAACCGCTCTGATGCTGAGCTTTGTCCACGGCAAGTCGCTGCCGCACACCGCCGACGGGGTTGGACGAATGACCGCATCCAGAAACTCGCTGATGCAGCGGGAGTTCGCCGTCGAGGCGCTGATCAAGAAGCGGGGCATCGATCTAGAGCAGGCGATGTATGAGGTGCGCTCGCTGCGTCCGCAACGATGGAGGATAACGTTTGCGCAATATGTGTTCCGTTCAAAGCCAGAGCTGATGCCCGCGCTACGCACACATTTTCGGCATATGAGCGAGCAGATCACCGATCAGGGTTACATCGGGAATGACGCTGCATTGCTTGAGAACCTGGAGGGAGAGAGAGTTATGGAAACATCTCGATTTCTCGTCCAGATCACGCTCGGAAAACCGATCGGAGGAGGGCCGGCACAGAGGCTGCTTGCACAGCATGCAGAGTCAATGAGTAGAGCCTTGAACGACTGCGAAGGTGAATCCTTGATCGAAAGGGCCGTAGCATACGTACAGGAGATCGACCTCAGGATCTGGACGGGGACCTACGCAAGCTGTCTTATTGACGTCTTGCCCGGCCACTCGAGCTGCAAGCCGGAAGCAGGTCTGCTCGCGGTTCGCTCCGCACCGAATTTCGCCGTTCGGTCTCCGGGGCTCTGTGCGGGCTGCAAGTGCTGCATCATCCTGCCGGAACATCGGGATTTCTGGGAGGCTCGTCTTCAGAAGAATCAAGTGATTGTCGAGGCGCAGCGAACTAGGCCGAAGCATCAGACGTCAAAGATCGCCGCAAAACGAGTTCTTCAGAGCAGAACGGTTCTGAAGATGATTTCGCAGGCTAGCGGGGACGGTTCCGATTGTTCCTCCGAAAGTTGACGACATTATTCTCTTCAATTCTATTGCCAGGGCGCTTTTGCAATCGGGAGACCGCAAGCTGAAGAGAAGCGTTGTAGACATTGGCCTTATATAGAAGGGCCTTTAGTCGAGCATTCTCGCTCCGGAGCTTGGCGAGCTCCTCCGTCACCGAGCCTCGTCTCTCTTCCTCGGCCGCCTCTTGAATCTTAAGCCAGACATGTCCAAGCCGAGCGTGCCTCGACCCAAAGCTGCCTCTGTTCACACCGGCCTCCACCGCGACGGAAGTGGGCGTGATGATCCGGTGTCCCGCAGCCAGTTTGAACTTCAGTAGCTCATTAGTAGGCTGTCCCTTTGCGAGACGATCAAGAGCTGCCAGTGCCTTCTGTTCCACAGAGTTTGGTCTGGTCATACTGCCGTCCTCTTACAGGAGATCTTCGAAAGATACCCTATTCGCAATTCAACCGTCGGACTGAGATGCAACTCCCGCACCTATTCCCGTAGCCAAGGCGCAGCCATCGGTCGCGCGTAGTCGATAGACCTGAGATATGCCACAGAATTTCTCCTGCGCACTGCGCACTGCGCACTGCGCTGTGCCTGGCTAGCTCTAACGAAACGCTCGCCCTCGGGCTGTCCAAGCTGCAGCGAGTCAGCACAGTGAAGCGTCGCGGCCCGTCGCACGGGATCCTAATGGGATTAAATGCGCTCGTAGAACTCCAATTGCTAGAACAATGAGCAGAACCCCGCGCATATGAACATGTTTCCCTTACGCACACCCTTTGAAATCGTTAAGGTACTAGGAGAGCGCATCCGGCACCGGCGGCTCGCTGCAAACCTAACGCAAGCCTATTTGGCCGATAAGGCATGTGTGTCCCGACGGGCATTGGCCCAACTGGAGAGTGGTGGCGGCTCCAACCTGGTCACGCTCGTCAGTGTCCTAAAGGCGCTAGGCTTGGAAACCGAACTCATGCAGTTGATTCCGGCGCCCAAGGTGAGTCCAATGGCGATGCTTAACCTCGGGAAGAGGAGTAGACGCCGTGCGACGCCGCGAGAGTAGTAGGCGCATACTCGCCCCTATCGAAGGCGTCCGTCCGTGCTCGGCATGAATGAGGTGCGCTTTGGAGTCGCGCCCGCTTTTGGCCGGAAGCGGGCGCCCAGGGGCGGGTAGCGATTGTCTACATGAAGCTGGGCGATTCGCAGTATTTATTGCTTCAAAATTCCGCGAGCGGATTTCAGGCTGCAGCCGGAGATCTGGTGGTTAGGCCACGGTTCCGCGCCTAGCCTCTTCCTATCGGTCATGCCGGCTGAGCTTAGGCAGGGGTTCGGTTCTTCCGTCACCAGACCAGAATTTGTCGGGAGACTCAGCACTCCAGGCGATCGGCAGCGGCCAGCACCTCTACATGGATCTAACAAATGCACTGTCAGACGTGCGGAACAGTGTCGACCGCCAGTCGGCTCATCGGAGCACGATCTTCCATCAGTCCTTCATGGCTTGACCCGCAGCTCAGGACTGCGCCGCAGTCTGCTACTTCTTTAACCTGAAAAGGTCTAATGGCCTGGGAGGACTGGCGTTTGCCATGGTGGACTGAGGGCCTGCAAGGATCGCCGAGTTACGGCTTGGGTGCTCGGGGAAGTGGCGCGGGGGATAATTGATGAGAGCGATCGGAAGCTCAGCCAGATCATCGTCACCAAGATCCCCGAAGTCGTCCATCACCATTTGAGGTGTCACACCGTCAAACGCGTACCCTCTATTGATCAGTGCGAACCCCAGCGGGAAGCACTTCATGATCCAGAGCATGCTCGCGCTACCGTACCCCAGATGTGTGATGGAGTAGTCCCTGGTCAGCACGACGCCTGGATGCGGGAAAAGCCAGTAGCACAGGCTCAGGGAATTGGGGAATTTTGCCGAGGGATCGGTAAGGTAGTTCTTCAGTACGTCTGTCAGCTCCCCCTTGTTGAACCGATCAACGCCTTGGGAACACAGGTGGCCGATCACCGAGCGCATGATGCGTTGGGGTCGTACGCGCACGTACTGGAGAGCCGGAATGTGAAGTACTGACGTGGTTAGCGCCGTCACCTTCTCCACCAAAGAAATCAATTCAGGGTCATAGCGGGTACCGAGGATGTCTCGATTGCAATGCTCGCAGAGTGATCTGAACTGAACGCCATTGTTGAACTTCTGGTACCGGAACTTTGACCCGTCGCGATAGGGAGCCATTACTTCGGAGACGCGCAATGGAACGCGCGGGGCCCATCCCTTGGGTGGACAGTGATCCACGGTAAGTGGGCCGACCTCGCCACAGATGTTGCACCTCCCGACCTGAGGACCGCGCGTTTGTTTGATGGGCATCGGGGCAATCCATTTGCTGGTTTCGAGGATGGTGGAGGCGGGACTGGCCACGTTGACCAGGTTCGGCCGCCCCGAGTGGGAAAAGACTTCCAACGGTGGCGGATGCGCCGGCGTGAGCTGCACCCCAAAAAAAAGGGCCCGCAGCAATGCGGGCCCTTCATTCATCATCACTTCTTCTTGGTGGGCTGCGGCGACGGACGGTTGTGTTCCTTTTGAGTGGTGCGCGGGTGGTTCTCCGCGAAGCGCTCGGTCACAAACCGGCCAGTCTCCGAGCTGCGGAAGTCCGCGGGGCCCTTCTTACTGGACATATCTGATCCTTTTTGCGAGATCTCTCCAGAAGATGCTCTGCTCCAAGTCCTGGGCACCCGGACCCAACGACTGGGTCCGGGGCCTTCCTATCAGCCCTTAACGGCGCGGATGGGAGCGGTAATGACGGATGACGTGTTCCACACGGCCGAATCGACGGCGGGTGTAAGCACGTACCGGTACATTCTTGGTACGCATAGCTCTCTCCTTCGGAGAAGGTGAGAGGAGCGCGGTCTCGCCAAGAGAGCTCCAAGTCGCCCGGGCGTGTTATTGACACACTTCGGTCAACCGTGGAACCATTGTCCAGTCGAAGCCAAACGACAAGACGGTACTTGGCAGTCTGACAGGTGAGTCCCCTCTGGCACTCGCTCCTGTCCCCGGCCTTGTTACCTAGGAATCGCGCTCTAACGCGACCCTCGGTGACGTCTACATTGTTAAAGAACTGACCCTCGCCCTAAACAGCGGGGGTTTTTTCGTGGGCGTATCACACCCTTGATCGAACATTAACCGAGGCGACTCGGTTCAGTCAAGCGATTTCGGTAAGTCGAGAAAAAATCTTAACGTTAAGCCGTCTATTTGGCCCGTAGCGGCGATTCCAGCCCCACCAACTTATCCTGATTAGCAATTGCTTTGGAATTGCACACAGCGCCTCCTAGGGCCATTCGGACGGGGTATTACTTTTGGCCAGTGCGAGTGGAGATCCTCGCCGAAGTCCGGCCAAAGTCGGCAAACATCCGAGATAAATTCCTCCAAAAGTGCTCAATTTTGCGCAATCGTCAGCGAAAATTCCTTGCCGAAGCCGGATTTGGGCCAAATCCAGTCAGAAATTCCCTACCACAGCTTTTGCCCTTCCGCCTCAGACACTGTCAATTGAGTTGCGCCAGGAGGTGCTGCGGGCGGAATCGGCGGTAGGCATGAAGCAATTTGCGCCGCCCCTGGTCCCGCTCCCGGCTATTGGGAAGCCGCCGTCGACCAGATGTGAGGAGCAAATTTTGCGCATTTCGGGGATTCCGAGGGCTTGGACAGTAAACGACCGGACCATCTGATGCTTTCTCGTTTACTATGTTTTTTCGCCGAGTGATCCCATTAGATCCTTATGTACCAAGGCCTTGCGCCTCATTGGCGCAAGATATCGATGATCGCTCTATCTAGATGCTCCAATGGGCGTGCTCTCTAATTTAAAGCACTCCCCATTCCGTGGAACATTACTGTGGAACAGCTCTTCCAGCAGTTTGGCGCCATCAACCCGGCCGCATGCGCAATTTTTGTCCTGGCTCTCTGCGCTTTTGCAGTGGCTTGGAAGGTCCTTCATATCCTCGGCAAGATCATTCGTAATAAGGATGACAAGTGAGCGCCTGGGGCAGCTTCCCTTCATGGCCTGTAGGGCCCTTGGCCCTCGGCCCCTTACGAGGCGGAGCCAACAAGCTGACCGGGAGGCACATCGCTGCGATGAAGGTCTTCATCGCGGTAGCGATCGAGGTGGACTTCACTACCCGATCAAGCGAAATCACCAATGATCGCCTGACTCACCTGACGGGCCTGTCCCGTCCAATGCTCCTGCCAGCTGTGGAGACTCTGGCGGACAGAGGCGTTTTGAATTTTGACAACAGCGGCTATCGCAATCGCTTCACTCAGGTCCCTAGTGCGGAGAACACGCGCTGGACCAAGGTGCCAGCGGACCTTGCAACCAAGGCCATGCAGCAGTTGCCAAATCGAGGCGTGACGGTCCTGGCTGCGTTCAAGATCTATCTGAAGCTCCTCGAGAGCCGCTCGAAGGGCAGCTCCAAGACGCTCATCTCCCACCGGAAGCTCGTGGAGGCCATGTCCCTAGCTCCCCGCGATGTTGCAGCCGGTATCGACCATCTGGTTGCCAATCGCCTTGTCCATGTAAGGCAGCATCCGACGCTGAACACCGCAGGCCACCCGGTCAATGAGTACGATCTCAGAGGGCCGCTCAATGGTCACGGTGGACCAGCCAATTGAAGCCTACAGAGCGAGGTCCAACTCGGGCAGATCATCGCGGGCACGCAACCCCGTCGCTACACGTCCTCCGCCATTGGCGTGCACATGAGCACGCCAGCACTACTTGGAGGAGTGGATAAAATCCTGCGCTGTCTGTCACGTTCGGAACTACGCAGATCATGCCGTCTGGCTCTCCAACCGGACCAACTCCGCCTCATCTAAGGTGCACCAGTAGGCTCACGCCCACCAAGACACTGAAGCGCCCAAGTAACTGTGGACAACTACTGATCCTCTGAGTGTCTGCTTTTGGCCGATAGCGGACATAGGGGCGCGGCGCATGTCCTTTGCGTCCGCTGGCCAGTTCGTGAGCAGCTTCAACTACCTGGATGCCCCCAAGAACGTCAAAATCGATCTGGAGAACGCCCACTTCTGGGACCTGACCGCCGTTGATGCGCTCGACAGGGTCGTGATGAAGCTGCGCGAGCACGGAGCGACCGTTGAAGTGTCCGGTCTCAACGATGCAAATGAGACCTTGGTTGACCGCCTGGGGAAGCACCGTACTTCAGGCGCCGCGCTGTCGTCGGGTCATTGAATGAGCGAAGCGGGCACCGAAAGGTGCCCGCGTCCTTTCCGGCAGTCATCGAACTGACATATGGCAAGGTAATACTTCGATTATTCTAGATAAATGGTTGCGATGGTATGCGTACCCTGAATGTTCTGTTCCTCTGCACAGGCAACTCGGCGCGCAGCATTCTTGCCGAGGCACTAGCCAACCATTTAGGGCGCGAACGTATCCGCGCTTACAGTGCCGGCAGTTATCCCAAGGGCGTAGTTCATCCAGTGGCCCTGCAGGTGCTCTCGGAGATTGGCTTCGACGTTGCCGGGCTGTCGAGCAAGCCGTGGGAGGCATTCGCAGGTCCGGAAGCACCACAGATGGATCTGATCGTGACCGTGTGCGATCGCGCCGCGGGTGAAGCGTGTCCAGTGTGGCCAGGTCACCCGGTTACGGCTCACTGGGGTATCCCCGACCCGGCTGCAGTACAGGGCAGCGCGGAGCAGGTCCACAAGGCGTTCCTGAGCACGCTTCACCAGCTCCAGCATCGTCTCGGCTTGCTGTTGGCGCTCAAGCCTGAAGCGCTGGACCGCATGACCCTGCAATCGCAGGTGCGGGCGCTGGGCAATGGCGCCGAGGCTCAGGGGCCAGACGGCGGCTGAGAAACAGCCCCGACGTAGTCGCTGATCTGCCTTACTGCCTCGCGCGCGTATCGGGTCACCCCGATCAGCGTGGCCGACGCTGCCCCATTCCAGTCACCATACCCAAGCAGCCAGACCGATGGCGCTGCGACCGAACGGACCTGGGTGTCATCCACGTCGATACGACCCTGGGCGTTGACCAGGCCCAGTCCTTCCAGGTGCGACAAGGCCGGCCGGAAGCCGGTGCACCAGATCACCGCGTCGAAGTTGCGTTCGCTGCCATCTGGCCACCGCATGCCGGTGGTGGTGAAACGGACAGGTGGCGTCATGGAGACCAGTACGCCGCGGCGCCGTGCGTCCACCACCGGCGGCACCATGACGATGTCGCCTAAACCACCCTGCGGAAGATCCGGTTCGCGTCCTTCCTGCTGAGCCCTCCACTTCTCGGTTGCGCGTGCGAACAGAACGCGCCCGTCGACATCGTCGGCCAGGAAGGCTGGCTTGCCCCGGGTGATCCAGGTGGTGTCGGCCACCTTTGATACCTCGGCCAGAATCTGTGCGCCTGAGTTGCCGCTGCCGATGATCGCCACGCGCATTCCGGCAAAGGATCCAGGATGGCTGTAGTGGGCCGAGTGCAGCTGCACGCCGCCGAATGCGTCCATGCCTTCATAGTCGGGCGTGTAGGGATGCCGCCAGGTACCTGTGGCGCTTATCACTGCACGCGTATGCCACTGTCGGCCGTCATCTGCTTCCACCAGCAGCCGGGCTCCCGAACGACTGACGCGTTCCACCTGCACGGGACGGATGACGGGCAGTGCATATTTGTGCTCGTAGCACGTGAGGTAGTCCAGCACTTCCGCCTGCGACGGGTACGGTTCCCGGGTGGCGGGCATCGGCCAACCGGGAATCGAGCTCCAGCTTGCCGGCGAGAACAGATGCAGAGATTTCCAAGCATGCTGCCAGGCCCCGCCAGGAGACGTCTCGGCATCAAGAATCACATGGGACAGCCCGCTGCGACGCAGGAAGTAGCCGGCCGAAAGACCCGCCTGGCCACCTCCGATCACCACCACATCGACGTTGTCCATCTGGACTTCCTCCCACCGCTGCACTCAGGCGGCGTTCTTGTGCTGCTGTTGATCGGAGATCTTGAGTGCATCCAGATAGCGTTCCGCGTCCAGTGCGGCCATGCAGCCGAAGCCGGCCGAGGTGATCGCCTGGCGATAGTGCTGGTCGGCCACGTCGCCGGCGGCGAACACGCCTGCCACCGAGGTCTGAGTGGCGTTGCCGCCCAGGCCCGAGCGGATTTCCAGGTAACCGTTGTTCATCGCCAGCTGGCCGTCGAACAGCTGGGTGTTCGGGTGGTGGCCGATGGCCACGAAGAAGCCGTGGGCATCGATGTCGCGGGTACTGCCGTCCAGGGTCGACTTCACGCGCACGCCGGTCACGCCGGCCTCGTTGCCCAGCACTTCCTCCACCTGGTGGTGCCAGACGGTTTCGATCTTGCCGGCTTCCACCTTGGCGAACAGCTTGTCCTGCATGATCTTTTCCGCCTTGAGGGTGTCGCGGCGGTGGACCAGGTAGACCTTGCGGGCGATGTTGGACAGGTACAGCGCTTCTTCCACGGCGGTGTTGCCGCCGCCGACCACGACCACGTCCTGGTCACGGTAGAAGAAGCCGTCGCAGGTGGCGCAGGCGGAGACGCCGCGGCCCTTGAATTCGTCCTCGGTCGGGATGCCCAGGTACTTGGCGGTCGCGCCGGTGGAGATGATCAGGGCGTCACAGGTGTACTCGTGGCTGTCGCCGATCAGCTTGAACGGGCGCTGCGACAGGTCTGCGGTATGGATGTGGTCGAAGATGACCTCGGTCTCGAAGCGCTCGGCGTGGGCCTGCATGCGCGCCATCAGGTCCGGACCCATCAGGCCATGAGCGTCGCCCGGCCAGTTGTCCACCTCGGTGGTGGTCATCAGCTGGCCACCCTGCTGCAGGCCGGTGATGACGACCGGCTTCAGGTTGGCGCGGGCTGCATAGACAGCGGCGGTCCAGCCGGCCGGGCCGGAACCAAGGATCAGCAATGGAATGTGTCGGGTGGTGCTCATGGCTCAGCGGCTCCGTGCGGCAGGAAAGTAGCGCTTGCCCAGCCGCAGGGCGACATGGACCAGCAGGATCAGTACCGGCACTTCCACCAGCGGGCCGATGACGGCGGCGAAGGCGACCGGCGAGGCCAGGCCGAAGGCCGCGATGGCTACCGCGATGGCCAGTTCGAAGTTGTTGCCTGCCGCGGTGAACGCGATCGCAGTGGTGCGTGGATAGTCCTTGGCGATCAGCTTGCCCATGAAGAAGCTGATGACGAACTGGATGATGAAGTACAACGTCAGCGGGATCGCGATGCGCACCGCGTCCATGGGAATCCGCAGCACGTCACCGCCTTTCAGGCTGAACATCGCCACGATGGTGAACAGTAGTGCGGCGAGCGTTATCGGGCTGATGGCAGGCAGGAACTTCTCTTCATACCACTGCACGCCCTTGCGCGCCTTCAGCCATCGACTGGTGAGGAAGCCGGCCAGGAACGGGATGCCCAGGTAGATCAGAACCGCCTCGGCGATGGTCCAGACGCTGACATCGATGACGCTGCCCTGCAGTCCGAACACCGGCGGCAACCAGGAAAGGAAGAACCACGCGTAGACGCTGAACAGCGCGATCTGGAAGATCGAGTTGAATGCCACCAGGCCGGCCACGTACTGGCCGTCGCCGCGGGCGAGCTGGTTCCACACCAGCACCATGGCGATGCAGCGCGCCAGGCCGATCAGGATCAGGCCGGTCATGTACTCGGGGTAGTCGCGCAGGAACAGCACCGCCAGGCCGAACATCAGGAACGGGCCCACGATCCAGTTCTGCAGCAGCGAGAGCATCAGCACGCGCTTGTCGGCAAAGACGGTGGGCAGTTCCTCGTACTTCACCTTGGCCAACGGCGGGTACATCATCAGAATCAGGCCAATGGCGATCGGGATGTTGGTCGACCCTACGGAAAGGCTGTTCAACGCGCTGGGCACGCCTTCGAACAGCGCGCCCAGGCCGACGCCGAGCGCCATGGCGGCGAAGATCCACAGCGTCAGGTACCGGTCCAGAAACGACAGACGGGAGGTGTCAGTGGTCATGGGGGTTTCCGGGAAGACGGTCAGTGGATCTGCGCAATCGGATCAAGCTGGGCCTTGAGAGACGCACGGTCATCCCATGCCCCGTCAGGAATCTCCAGGAAGGCCTTCAGCCGGGCCTTGATGATCTGATGCGCCCGGTCGAACGCTTCAGCCTTCTGTGCATCCGAGCCTTCCACACCGGCCGGGTCGAACAGGCCCCAGTGCACGCGCACGAAATCGCCAAACACAACCGGGCACGCCTCGGCGGCCGCGCTGTCGCACACGGTGACGATCAGATCCATGGCAGCAGCATCCGCTTCGGCAAATTCGTCCCAGGACTTGCTGCGCAGGCCCTCCACCGGGAAGCCCTCGCGCTGCAATTGGGCAATGGCGAACGGATTGACCCGACCGGCTGGCTGGCTGCCTGCACTGAAAGACTGATAGCGGCCTTCGCCCCACTTTTTCAGGGTCGATTCGGCCAACACGCTGCGCGCGGAATTGCCGGTACAAAGGAACAGAACACGACGGGTCATTTTGGCGATCTCTGGGGTAAGGGGTCAGCAGCCTTCGGGGCGTTCACAGGCCTGTTCGTCGGCACAGCAGTTTTCGGTGAGGTAGGCCACCAGCGCGTTCATCGCCACGAACTCGGCCCGGTAGCAGATGGTCCGGCCACGTTGCTCGGCGCTGATCAGTCCCGCGGCCAGCAGTTCCTTCAGGTGGAAGGAGAGCGTGGCGCCAGGCAAAGAGAGGGCTTGGGCAATGTCGCCGGCCAGCTTGCCGGCGCCACCCGCCTGGACCAGAAGACGGAAGATCGACAGGCGGGTGGCATGACCCAGGGCTGCCAAGGCGTGGGTTGCGTTCTTATGTTCCATGATTCTAGAATAATCGAAGCAAAATGACAGGACAACCCCCGTGCAGCAGATCCCCAACGTGGTCCCGGGTGCCATGGATATTCCCACGGCCGCCAAGCTCAACGATCCGGCCGCGCAGCCACACCGGCCACGCATCCTGATCCTGTACGGTTCGCTGCGGCCGCAGTCGTTCAGTCGCAAGCTGGCGCTGGAGGCGCGGCGGCTGCTGGAGCAGCTTGGGGCGGAAACCCGCCTGTTCGATCCACATGAGCTGCCGATGCTTGACTCGGTGCCGGCCACCCACCCCAAGGTGCAGGAGCTGCGCCAGGCCTCGCTGTGGTCGGAAGGGCACGTTTGGGTCAGCCCGGAACGCCACGGCACCCTTACGGCGGTATTCAAGAACCAGATCGACTGGCTGCCGCTCGAAGAGGGCAGCGTGCGACCCACCCAGGGCCGTACGCTGGCAGTGATGCAGGTCTGCGGCGGTTCCCAGTCGTTCAACGTGGTCAACGCGCTGCGCGTGCTCGGCCGGTGGATGCGGATGGTGACAATTCCCAACCAGTCCTCGGTGGCCAAAGCCTGGCAGGAGTTCGATGACGACGGTCGAATGAAGCCTTCGGCGTATTACGATCGCGTGGTGGACGTGATGGAGGAACTGGTCAAGTTCACTCTGCTGGTGCGCGGGCGCAGTGACTACCTGGTGGACCGCTACAGCGAGCGCAAGGGGGCCGTCGAGGCGGCGGCGCTGGCCGCTGCCGCAGGCGTGGTGGAGACCGTTTTGAACCAGGAGGAAAGCGCGTGAACGCTGTCATCTATCACAACCCAAAGTGCGGCACCTCGCGCAATACCTTGGCGCTGATCCGCTTTGCCGGGATCGAGCCGGAAGTGATCGACTACCTGGCCAACCCACCCAGCCGCGCTCGTCTTGTCGAACTCATTACGGCGGCAGGGTTGAGCGTGCGCGATGCCATCCGGCAGAAGGGAACGCCGTATGACGAGCTCGGGTTAGGCGACGCAGCACTGAGCGACGACGCGCTGCTAGATGCGATGCTGGCGCACCCGATACTCATCAATCGTCCTCTCGTACAAACCGATAGGGGTACTCGTCTATGCCGGCCTTCGGAAGTGGTGCTGGAGATCCTGCCGCCGCTGCCCGGACCGTTCCGAAAGGAAGATGGAGAGTGGGTGACCGGGCATACCGGAAGCTCGACGCTGTGATCCCATTGCCAGGCTGGGCTTGCCACCGCTGAGAACCACAGGAGGTCATGCCCCATGCCGGCGCTGAATCCCACGACAAGCGACAGCGCATGGCGCGTCTTCCTGGTGTTCCTGCGACTGGGGCTGACGTCGTTTGGCGGTCCAATCGCCCACCTGAGCTACTTCCGCCTCGAGTTCGTCGAACGCCGCCGTTGGCTGACGGACTGTAGCTACTCCGATCTGGTGGCCCTGTGCCAGCTACTGCCAGGCCCGGCCAGCAGCCAGGTAGGCATGGCGCTGGGCTTGCGTCGCGCCGGCTGGCCTGGCCTGTTGGCCGCTTGGGCCGGCTTTACGCTGCCGTCGGCCGTGCTGATGATCCTGTTCGCTTTGGGCGTTGCCAAATACCAGGCCATCATTGAATCCGGCTGGCTGCATGGCCTGAAGATCGTGGCAGTTGCAGTGGTGGCCCAAGCAGTATGGGGAATGGCCCGATCCCTGTGCCCGGATCGTCTACGGGCAGCGATGGCGGTTTTCGCGGCTGTGTTGACCTTGTCCATGCCCTCGGTCGCCGGCCAGATCGTGGTGATCATCGCTAGCGGACTGGTCGGTCGCTGGATACTGAATATCGAACCGGCTTCCGGCCAATTAGACGGCGGCTATTCCGTCTCGCGAAGAACCGGCACGGTGGCACTGGTGCTACTGGTCCTGCCGCTTGTTCTGCTGCCCTTGTGGGCGGTGGCTAGCGGCTCCCCCTTGGCCGTGCTGTTGGAGGGTGTGTACCGCGCTGGCGCCCTGGTCTTCGGCGGCGGCCATGTCGTGCTGCCGTTGCTGCAGACCGCGGTTGTCCAAAGCGGCTCCCTGAGCACGGCGGACCTGCTCGCCGGGTATGGTGCGGCGCAGGCGGTGCCGGGCCCTCTCTTCTCCTTTGCGGCTTACTTGGGGGCTATGGCCGAGGGGTCCCTCGGTGGCTGGGCAGGAGGCCTTGCGCTGTTGGTGGTCATTTTCCTGCCAGCCTTTCTTCTGCTCGTGGGGGTGCTGCCGTTCTGGGAGTCCCTGCGCCACCGCAAGGATCTCCAAGCTTCGATTGCAGGCGTCAATGCCGGGGTGGTCGGCGTCCTGCTGGCGGCGTTGTATGACCCGGTGTGGACCAGTGCGATCCATGACCGATGGGATGTCGCGATGGCACTGGTTGCGTTTGGGCTACTGGTCGTTGCGCGTGCTCCGCCGGTCCTGGTCGTGTTGCTGGCTGCCGTGGCGGGTTGGGCGATGACGTGACAACGCCGCCAGGTTGGTCAAGAGCGGCTCGGCAGCGCAACCTGACGTCCGCTTCTGGCCGTAAGCGGACACAAATACTGATGTCAATGAACTGCCGACGGCCCTTCCTCAAAAAAGGCATGGCGGTCGGCGCAACTTCATTTGTGTCTTTTGTTCACCCTTAAGTATTCCTTCTCTTCGGTGACGGTGTTGACCGCACCATGAGCAGTCAGGAAATCAAGCAATGCGACCGCGGCTGGGGTGTTTGGTAACTTGGGACGGTCCTTTCCGACCTCAGTGAGGGCTGCGTAATCACCGCCAAGCGTCCTGAGAATGGATGAGACCTGTGGCTCGTTGAGGTCGCTCAGGATCAGTTCCAGCAACGCCAGCGTGGCGCTTGCGTCCAAGCCCTCCTTCGCGAGACGATCAACTAGCTCATACTCAAGACTTACACCTCGCTCTGCAGCATACATGCCAAGTTGCTTCAGACCTGCAGTGTCGCTAGCTTCTGCATAGGCCAATGCGTTCTCTAGAACTACATCTTTGACAGTGCTCGGCACAGATTGGCTAGTCAGCAGAGCTTGTAGGTCAGAACCCAAGGCAACGGGGGTGACGAACTCAGCAAAATTCCTGGAAGAAGTGATGAGGCTCTCCTTAGTATTCCAGCTCATTTCGCTCAGACGCAGATACGAAGGAAGCGCGTCCTGAATGACATTTCGCCGTACCAACTCTGCGAAGAGGCTACCCTCCTCAGGCTCAATTGATAGAGGATCCAGGTAGTACTTCAAGTGCAAAGTGGAACAAAGTTTCGCGCGCGCCGCTGCGGATAGCATGGCTCCGGCCTGCAACACGGCACGCGCCACCTTCTTCTTATCTTCCTCTGCATCTCCGCGCTTGCCGACATCGGTGATGACGCCGCTCTTCTTTAATACCTCTGCAAGGTTAGCGTCCACCGCTCCGTACTCTTGCAAGTAGAGACTCACGTTGTGAAGGCTGGCTTCAAACCGGCACTCTTCCGCCAGCAGCGTCCACAAGCCGGATGGAACCAGAGATATGTCATGAAGGACACAGTCATCCGCCGCCTTGCTAATTAGCTGCTTCAGCAACGCACGATCGGCGGACGCGGAGCTTGAGAGTATCCGCGCAAAATTTTGGCCATCTTCTATTGAAGGGGATATTCCCTCCACGCTAGACAGGTAATCTGACAAGTGATTGATCGCGTGTGAGTAGACGCTCTTGTCGATCTTCTCGATGAGGTCAAGAGCCAAGGCGGTTTGATCGCCAACTGCGATTTGGAGGTTCTCTGTGGTGACTTGGTACAGCCTCCTGCCGGTAAACATCCTCCGTGCTTTATCCCCGAGCGGCTGAAGCGACCTCAGTTCAATACCAAGCTGCTCAAAAAGCGACGCGGCCAAATCCAGCTGCTCGTCACTGGATTCGTCAGATGAGAGAAGCTCCAGTTTCTCGTAATTGTGAGACAAAAGCGTCGTGATGTCTCCGCCAGTCATGTACTTCACGTCGAGGGAGAGCTTCGACAAGGCAGAGTTGAAGAACCTTACGCGGTCCGATAACTCAAGCGCCGCCTCGGACGCCAGGTAAACAAGTATTCTTGTCGTGATAGGGGTCATGCGCTCAACCAAAGCATCTGGCTCCGCTCCCCGTCTCAGATAGCTGTTTACGAAAGATTGTTGCTCCTTTCCTAGTTTGGCAAGAGAGTTAATAATCTTTGTCGTTACTTTGCCATGCGCTGTTGATGACAAGAGAAAATCAAGAATATCAATGTTGTATACAGCAGGGTCGCCAAAAGAGGAGCCGCGCTCGCGAATAATCGCTTCAACGTCTGCAGTGGCCAGTGCGAAATCTTCGTCTCTCTCATCTCTGTCGATGTGATGAATTATGAAGTTTGTTGCTGCTGAGCTTACTCGGTCTCCGTGAAAGGTTGCCGTATACAGAGTGAAATTTCGATTGATGTAACCGGATTTGAGCAGCTGATAGGCTAGGCCCTCCCGAAAGATCCCTTTGGCGGCTTGATCAAGTCCGCCGCTGCCAGAATTTCCGTCAACTGGAATGTCATCACGTGCCATAAAATTATGAATGTCTGCGCTCCTGATAAATCGCATCAGTTCCCGTAGTCCCTCCTGAGATTCGAGATTCTTGTTGCGATCCACAGTTTTCCAGGCCGCTGCATCTAGTTTTCCTAGAACACCTTCAAGATCCGATCTTGAGAAGCTCAGCCTGGTGAGCGGATCTTGGTAGTGCCGTTGAGGAAGCTCCACGATAAGCGCGGGATCTCCATCAGCATCGATGAATGCCTTCCAGAACTTCTTTCGCTGAAGATCGTCGTCAGTAAAATTCTCGGCATTCAGGACGAACCGAGCGCGATCGTAGTCCTTGCCGCAAGCCTTGATTGCGACCTTCAAGTGAGCGCGGAGTCGCTTGCCCAGGTCAGCGCTGCGACTGTTTATGGTCAAGTCAAGGGTATCGAGACGACGCAGCTCAAGCACCTCATTTTCGAGCCGCAGCATGTTCGTAGCAACCGCCCGACGGCTCATAAGGTAGAGGTCGTCCAGCTTACTTTTCCCAACGCGAATCGCCTCGAAGTCCGAGAGGTGAGTACTCTTATAGAGCATCATGGCAAACAATTCAGTTTCATGAAGCTTAAGGCCTCCGACGCCAGGTGTCAGAACCTTCTCTCTAAAGACCAGAAACTCGTTTCGGACGTTCTTGAGCAGCCTCATGTCAGGCACAAATCGGCTAGCAAGATCGATTAGATCCAGATCTACGCTGTGGTTCAGGCCTCGAAGGAGCTGCGCTGCTAGGTTTCTTGCGCTCTGATGAGTGATGAATGGAACGACAGGAATGACGAGGTCGAAGAACTTTGTCCTGTTCGCTCGTATGATCTCGGCCTGGGCCGGGTCATCACCACTCGGTAGGTCATGGTCGAATCGCCGCTTGTCCTGTGCAATTGAAAGGCGATCAAAGATGCTGTCCTTAATTGCATAGATGAAGCATATTCTGCCCTTGATCTGCGGCGACCCGTTAAGGAGTGCGTTGAGTGACCTAAGCGTCTCGAAGATATGGGAATCGTTGAACCGGTCGATATCTTCGAAAACTACTATCTTCTTCTTAGAGATCTCGAAGAAGTAGACGATCTCGTCTAAATATTGGTCGAAATAAGAAACAGATTTCGCATCAAGTGTTACCGTTGCAGCGCCCGCTTTCAGCTCCTTGATGTTTAGCCTTCCATAGAAGGCGTGCCTTAATAGAAAAGATACGAGGGCCCCTACGCACAGCACGGCTGCATGAGTCCAAGGTGTTGCTAGCTGAATGGAAGGTAGCGCAGTAACAATCTTGCCGGTCCATCCGGTCAGGATGAACACAGTAGCGAGTACCACCCCCACCAATAGCGCAAGAAGGCACTCCCTCAACCAGTGGAATCTCTCGATTCGCCTAAATCGGGAGCCAGGCGTCCTGCCGGGCTTTTCTCTGTAGAGTAGTTGTTTTACGATCTCCTGCTGAATGGTGTTCGTCGGAGTGGTTGCCTGTCTCGGAGGTCCTTCCTCCCCCTCAGGCTGCTCAATCGGTGCCAAGGTGGAAAGTGATAGCTCCAGAACAGCTTTCTTGTGGATCTCTGCTACACGCTTCAGAATGCTGCTCTTTCCGACGCCATAGCTCCCTGAAAGGGCTATGTTCTGAACTCTGGGATTGGCCAAGGCTTCATTGAGCTTATCGACATACAGTCCATGCTCTTCCTCAATGAAGTGGGGCGTAAGCGGATTTAAAACTGGCTCTTTTTCCGGCTTCATCTTCCGCGAGAAGCTAAACATTCCCTTTTTCTCCCCTGCTCCAGCAAGTCCACTAAAATTACCTCGTTGCGAAATGTGAAGTTTCCGGGCTGATTTGGCAAGTGGCCTTTGGATGACCCAGCGGCCGTACGGTCAGTCCGAATGGCGCGATACCGCGGGTTCCTTCGCGGGCCTTTCCCCAGTGTCCGTGAGCCGCCTCTTAGTAGCGGTGATCATCAGGCCCTAACCCGGATCGAGACTGGCGGAGCGATCGAGTAGCTGACAAGACAGAGTTCAAGACAGGCATCCGGTCCGCCGCGCTGCGATCAGCCGCGGAAGACCGGGAATTATCGGAACGGCGTCGCCACATTGTGCATGCTTCGGCACTTTCACAACGCTCAGGCATTTGGCGCAGGCGACGGTGAGACACAACGCTCGTGGCCAACTAACCACTCGACAAAGCCAGTTGGCCTACACGGTGATGGGTTAGACGCAGGTACTCTTCACGCAATGAAGTGCAGGCCGCCACTACCGGATGAACAGTTTTTTCCAAACACATATAGTGCTGCTGCTCCTACTGCTTCGCGCGCCCCTCGCATGCCTATCTGAACCTGTCGCCAGGCTTGGACTTCGAAACCAAGCTGTTCGCCAAGACCAATGCACCCCAGCTGCTGCGCAAGGAGCTGTCGAAGCCGGGCTACGTGCCGCAACCGATCGCACTGGGCATCAACACCGACGCGTACCAGCCGATCGAGCGCAAGTTCAAGCTGACCCGCCAGTTGATCGAAGTGATGCTGGAAACCAAGCATCCGTTTTCGTTGATCACCAAGAACGCGCTGGTCGAGCGCGATATCGATCTGCTTGCACCGCTGGCCGCGGAGAACCTGGTCAGCGTGCATTTCTCGGTGACCTCGCTGGACCCGCACCTCTCCGCGAAGCTGGAGCCGCGCGCGTCAGCGCCGCATGCACGGCTGCGCGCGATGAAGCGCCTGCACGAAGCAGGCATTCCGGTGGGCGTGATGGTGGCGCCGGTGATTCCGTGGATCAATGACAGCGAACTGGAAGCCGTGCTGGAGGCCGCACACGATGCCGGTGCCAGCACCGCAGGCTACGTGCTGCTGCGCCTGCCGCTGGAAGTGGCGCCGCTGTTCCGCGACTGGCTGGATACGCACCATCCCGATCGCGCCGCGCATGTGATGAGCACGATCCAGCAGCTGCGCGGCGGCAAGGACTACGACAGCCAGTTCGGCACGCGCATGCGTGGCCAGGGCGTGTATGCGGAGCTGTTGAACAACCGCTTCAAGCTGGCACGCAAGCGGTTGGGCTTCAATGCGCAGAACAGCCATTGGCCGAAGCTGGATTGCAGCCGGTTCCAGAAGCCGCTGCCGCCGAAGAGGGATTCGCCACAGGGTTCGCTCTTCTGAGGTGTGTACATCTGCTGGCGTATGCACCAGCGATTCGTCGCGCTGTGCTGTGCCCAGCTCATTGATGGGCAATGCACGAGAAACATTACGTGCCTCCATTGCACCGTTGCAGCGTGCCGTCATACACTCGTTACAAACATGAATTCCCGATGACTGAATGAGTCGGTCTCGGATGAGGAGCTAGGCAAGCGCATGACGCACGTTGCAACACGGAACACCTTGCAGTCCCGACTTCTTCTTCTGCCGCTGCTTTCCCTGCCGATGACATTGGCAACTGCGGCAAACACCCTCGAAACCGTTCAAGTCACCGCCACGCGCCCTGCTGGAGGTGGCGGCGTAGGCGGTTTTGGATTTGGTGGCGGCAGTGGTGTCCACCTGTCCGAGTCACAGATGGACAATGGCGGTGGCGGCGGTGCAATTCCGACCGAAACGGCGAAGGAACAGCCGACCGATGACAAGGAGAAGGACTGTAATGGCCGCAAGGGCAATCCTGTCGTGCTCTACAGCGGCAACAAGGTCGAGCCGGAACTCGATTTCGCCAGCCAGGGCGAAATGGGCCTGTTCCTGCAGCGCAACTACAATCATTACTGGAGCGCGACCGGTCTGTTCGGCAATCACTGGCTGAGCAACTTCGACTATTCGCTCGCGTTCACCGATGCAAACCAGCTGGCGTGGGTACAACGGCCCGACGGTCGCCGCATCAAGTATCTCAAGGATCCAGCCAGCGGCCGCTGGTACGAGGACAAGGCCCAGCCCATCGCGTATCTCGCCGCGAACGGAGACGGCACGTTCACGCTTCGAAACGAAAACAACGGGACGGAAATCTACAACGCCGAGGGCTACATCACCCGGCTCAGCAATGAGCAAGGTGTGAGCTGGACGTTCTCCTATACCGATCGCTACCTGCAGAAGGTCACCCACTCCTCGGGACGCAGTATCAGCTTTGGCTGGACCAATGGACAGGTCTCCCAGGTGACCGACCCGGCCGGCAACATCTACCGCTACACCTATACCCCCAACGTGTTCGGGAATGGGCGTGGGCGGCTCGCCAGCACGACATTGCCAGGCGCTCCTGCAACGACGATCAGCTACCACTACGAAGACGGCCGCTTCCCGGGTGCCCTGACCGGCAAGTCCTTTGACGGCGTGCGCTATTCCACGTTTGCCTACGACGCGGAGCGGCGCGCCATCAGCACCGAGCACAATGGCGGCATCGAACGATTCCGCTTCAGCTACGCCGTGCGCAGCACCGAACCGGTGCTTCCGCCCCCGGCCCCGGCTCGACCGGGCGGTGTCCGCGCCGACGAAGAGCGTGGATGGTGCGAGCAGCGCCCCGGAGGCTCACGCATCTGCTACCA
Source organism: Nocardiopsis yanglingensis (assembly GCF_045809185.1). NCBI lineage: Bacteria > Bacillati > Actinomycetota > Actinomycetes > Streptosporangiales > Nocardiopsidaceae > Nocardiopsis > Nocardiopsis yanglingensis. Next base: position 110,817 of record NZ_JBJNRH010000007.1, read on the forward strand.
GCCGCGCTCGCTGCCTGTCGATTCGCTGCCGATGGAGAGCGCTCTCGGCATGACTGCCGCCGCTGCGCCGAGCCTTACGCGGCCCGTCGATATCGATGTCACTGTGATCAACCCTCTTGGCCGCAGCACCACCTACACGTTCAAGGACGGAAAGATGGTGTCGACCAAGGGTGATCCGTCGCCGAACTGCCCTGCCAGCTACAAGGAGCAGAGCTACGACGCCAATGGGTACCCTGATCTGGTCCATGATTTCCAGGACAATCTGACCAACTTCGACTACAGCGCACAGGGCTACCTGCTGAAGCGGGTGGAAGCGGTCGGCAGCACGGCCGAACGTACGACGTTGCAGGAGTGGGATACCGCGCGTAACCGGCTGCTCAAGACAACGGTGGTGGGTGATCTTGAAGTCGCCTACACCTATGACGATCGCGGAAACGTGGCCAGCGTGACTGAGCGCAATCTGACGGCACGTGGGGTGCCCAGCCAGACGCGGGTAACCCGCACCACCTATAGCTATCACGCCAATGGATTGAAGGCCTCGATCAAGATCGATGGCCCGCTTCCGCAGGATGACGTCACCTCGACCTTCAACAACCAGGGCGATCTGACCAGCACCACCAACGCTCTCGGTCATACGATCAGCTATTCCAACTTCAACGGCTTGGGATTGCCGGGACGTATCGTCAATGCGAACGGTGGTGTGCGGGAGCTGACGTATGACGGTCGTGGCCGCGTTGTGTCCGACAGAACCAACTCGGGAACCGGCTGGGCGACCACAGCCATTGGCTACACCTCCGCAGGCGACATCGCCTCGCTCACCCAGCCCGATGGCGTGACGGTACGCTACGGCTACGATGCAGGACGCCGCCTGACGCATGAAGTCCGTTCGATGGGGGACGGCAAATGGGCGTGGACCCGTCATAGCTACAACAACGCGTCCAATCGCACGCGCACCGAGGTTTCCCAAACCGACTATCCGATCGATACGGCGGTCAAGGGAATGATTGACGAAATCACCCATGACGGGCAGTGGAACTGGTTCATTCGTGGCTGGGCCTGCTCTACCGGATCGGCCGGATCCATCCAGGTGGACGGCTACGCCGAAGGAAACGTTTACCTGGGAAGCACTCAAGCAAGCCTCGCCAGCGAGCCAGGAGTTGCTGCGGCCTGCCAAGCCTCAGGGAGCGCCTACAGGTATCAGTTGCCGATATCGCTGGGCCAGCGGCAGCAGCTGGGCGGCCGCAAGGTCTCCGTCTACGGTGCATCTCCGAAAGGAGCACAGCACAACCAAGCGCTGGGTAACTCCAACAACTTCGCCATTCCCACGGCAAACATCGTTGGTGACATCAGTAGCGTGACCCAGGACGCAAACTGGAACTTCTTCCTCGAAGGCTGGGCGTGCTCGATCGGCGTTGACGCTTCGATTGACGTGCACGTGTATGCCGGCAACACCGCATGGACGGGAGGCACGTTCGTTGCCGGTGGCCGTGCAAATCTGGCAACGGATGGCAATGTGGCGAACGCGTGCCAGGCAGGAGGCAATGCGTACTGGTTCAAGATTCCGCTGGATGCCAACGCGCGATCAGCGCATGGTGGCAAGGCGCTCTTTGTTCATGGCATCTCGCCATGGGGAGGCGATCATCTGACGATCAATCGATCAGGTGCCTTCACCATACCTGCCATCGTCCGCAATGCGGAATTGGTCAGCGCTTCGGCATCACCCCGCCAGATATTCAATGGTGGCTCGTCGGATCTGACGTTCCAGTTCCGTAACACCGGCAACGTGGTGTGGAACCCTGGTGACACCTATCTGGCATTCGGAATCCTTCAGCTCAATGAAAGCATGGGCCTGGCCGGACCGGTGCCTCCTGGGGCAGTTGCAACCTTCACCAGAAGCGTTGGTCCCAAGAACACCGGGAATGGCAACGTCAGCTTCATCTACAAGGCGCAGATGGCCTCTGGTGGTGCTGCCTGGGGCATGGAGGGGAGGACGACATTGTCTGTTGAGAACAACAAGGGAAGCTGTGGTCGCATTACCTGCGAACGGCCTCGGTAACAAAGGACTGTCCAAATGTCTGCACTGACGCTTGCCCTGATGGGGCTGAACGCTGTTGTCTCCGTCAACACATACGAGTACGACGAACTGGGCCGCGTGATCGTCGAGCGCGGTAATGGGGTACAGAACGTACGCTATGTCTATGACGCGGAGGGACGCGTCACGCAAGTGACCGATTCGCAGAATCGCGTCACCCGTATGAGCTACGATCCGCGTGGACGCCTGATCAAATCAATCGACGCCGCCGGGGGCACGACCCAGATTGCCTACGATCTGGCAGATCGCCCGATCCGTGTGAGCGATCCCCGCAATCTCGTTACCACCTACGAATTCGATGGTTTCGGCCAGCTTTGGAAACAGGTGAGTCCGGACACGGGAACGACACAGCACCAGTACGATGCTGCAGGTCTGCGGACATCGACGGCGCGGGCCGATGGCAGCGTCGTCTCCTTCGGCTACGACGGTCTGGGACGAATGACTTCTGCGAGCGCAGAAGGCCGAACAATGGGTTACAGCTACGATTGGTGCGGCAATGGTAAAGGCCAACTGTGCGGCACTTCAGGGCCCGGAACCGCCACCCATTTTGCCTATACACCGAACGGTCAGCTGCAGATACGCCGCGACTTCACCGATCTGTCTGGTCAGAAGACGGACTACAGCACCACCTATGGATACGACGGCATCAATCGCCTGAGCCAGATCACCTATCCCAACGGTGACAAGGCGACCTACACATATGGCTCCCAAGGAAAACCAAGTGCGTTGATGGCGACGGTCGACGGGACTCAGCGCTCAATCATTTCCCAGGCCAACTGGAAGGTCACGGGAGCGCATGAGTGGCTGGCCTACGGCAACGGGCTTGCCCGGGGCTACAACCACGATCAGGAGGGGCGGCTGACCGCAATGTCGGTCTGGGGACCCAATGGCAGCAAGGTCAGCTATTGGGACTATCAGTACAGCGGCGATGGCGAAATCACCGCCATTGTTGACGTAGTCGACCCGAACATGACGCAGTTGATCGGCTACGACGCGTTGAGTCGTATGACCAAGCTGACCCGCTTCGGTGTCATCAACAATCTTTCCTACGACGCCGGCGGCAATCACGACCGCTATCAGGCAGGAAATCAGCTGACCCAATACAGCATCGACCCGGGGAGCAACCGGGTGCTGAACTACACCAACCAGGACGGCAGCCGTCAGTACCAGTACGATGCATTGGGAAACCGCATCAGCGAGACCGCAGGCAGCCGGATCAGCACTTACGAGTATGACGCCTTCAATCGCATGAGCCGCAGCAACATAGGTGGTACTGCGACTGACTACGTGCTCAATGCGCAGGGGCAGCGCGTTGCAAAGATCAACCAGAACACCAACAGCCGCTACTTCTACGCCGGCCAGAACCAGCTCATGACTGAGCTGAACAACGGGGTGTGGACCAATTACTTCTGGTTTGAAGGTGAACTGGTTGGGCTTGCTCGCAGCGGGCAGCACAATTACGTGCATACCGATCATTTGGGACGCCCGGAGTTCGTCACCAGCCCAAGCCAGCAGACCGTCTGGAAGGCGTACAACTACGCCTATGGACGCAGCGTCCAGAAGGATGAGATTGGCGGGCTGAACATTGGCTTCCCCGGCCAGTACTACGACGCGGAAAGCGGCCTCTGGTACAACGGTTTCCGCGACTATGACGCAAGCATTGGTCGGTATGTGCAGAGTGATCCAATTGGACTGGCGGGGGGCATGAACACTTACGCGTATGTGTCAGGAAATCCGGTATCAAGAACCGATCCTTGGGGCCTTACTCAGTGCGACATTGATGTGGCGTTCTCGTTTGCAAAGCAGAACAACCCAGACATCAAGTTCGGTAGCGGTGCTCCTAAGGTGGATATTCCACGCTCAGGAGTTGAGGGACGTTCAGACCTATACGGCGATGGTCGCATTCATCTGAATAAGAGGTACTTGGATGTGCTTGACTGGGCGGGCATCTACAACGTCCTGGACACCATTATTCACGAAGGCCTCCACTTTACGCGCCCTAGAAATTTGCAAACTGAAGAAAATGACTGGGATCACGGCTACGTTTCGTCGGAGGCAACCAAGCGAGCGCGAGAGCAGATCAACAACTATGACAAGGCCCGTAAGGCCGCTTGTGAGTGTGCACAATGAAGAAATCTATCCATGTGGCCTGTTCCTGTTTCCTTCTCGCGCTCGGAGCGCAGCAGGTCCACGCACGTCAATTGCACGAATGCATCGTCGTTCCGCAGGCCACGGTCGTCACTGACATGCCGGCCGGCCTGGACGAGTTCGAACAGCGTCTGTGGGTGGCAAATACAGGTCAGAGGGTGCGCAAGGGCACGGACACCCTCCTTCTACTGCGCCTGTTCTCGGAGTCTCCGGGCGTGATCGATTCCCAGCAATACACCAAGATCACCGGCAGCCTGAAGGGGTACACGCCTTCGCCGGAAGGGACGCCAGAGGTAGTGGATGCACGTCTCACAAGTGGCGGCGCGGGCTTCGCGCATAAGGGCGACTACTGGCTGTCCGATTCAGCGGAAGTCGAACTACATCAGCCGCACAAGGGCGATAGTCGGATTGAAGTCAAAGTGACGGCTGTTGGGTGGAACAGCTATCGAAAAGAAGACCGTTCCTTCTATCTCCAGTTCAGCTGTCAACTCAAGGAAATCCCTGTCGAGAAGCTCAATGCCTGGCAAGGAGGCAACGACAATCTCTGGGGATCCTTTGGACCCGCCAGATAGTTGAGTGGCATCAATCTGTACCTGGCAACCACTGCACGCTACGGAGTAGACAAACGCCAGCGGCGGGAACTGGAGAGAGGTGAGTTCAGTTCATGGATGCGGAACAGATACGCCTAGTGATTCAAGTCGATGTATCCGAACCCACGCGCACATGACATGAAGAACATCTACTAGCTTGGCATCGTGTTCCTATGGATGCTCCCCTTGAACGTCCTGTTGCTGACGGCCGGCAAGCTGATGTCGGGGGACGCGCTTAGAGAAGAGTAGCTCGCTGGCTTCGGTGTGGCGGTGTTCGGTGCAGTGGCGGGCATGATTCTCTATCGCCGCCGCCCACGGTAGCGTCGAGCAGGCCCGGCCTCACCCCCCAAACAACTTCTGCGCACTCTGGAACAGGATCCAGCTGGTCGCGATGAACTTGTCGCCACCCTGTGGCCGGTTGCCACGATGGGTGTGGGTGAATGCCGTCGGGGCGATCAGCAGGCTGCCGGTGCGCGGCGCGATCTTCCGCCCCTGGAACAGGAATTCGGTCTCGCCTTCGTCGAAGTCGTCGTTGAGGTACAGCGTCCACAGCACATGCCGGTGCAGGGTCTCGGCCTGGGCATCCTTCGGGTACAGCTCGCAGTGCCAGTACGGGTAGCCGCCCTCGCCTGCCGCATACCATTGCAGGTTGATTGCACCCGGACGCAGGCAGGTGCGGGCCAGGTCGGCCAGCTGCTGCGGCGGCATGTCGGGAAAGTCCTCGGCAGACAGGCGTCGCGGTTGGCCGTTGCTGTCCTGGATCTGCAACATCAGCGGCGCGATCAACGCCTGTGGATAACGGCGTAGATAAGTCAGCAGGCCATTGAACACCGCGATCTGCAGCTGCTGATCGACATCCTGCCAACCATCCAGCCCACTGATGCGCAGATCCTTGCTGTGCTTGAGTTCCGGGAACACGCCACTGCCCACCGCACCGGGCTGCAGGCCACGCGTGGCGCGCAGGCGTTCAACGATGGCCGCGCAGACCTCGCTGGGGACGGCGTTGTGGATGACTTCGATGAAATCGACCGGGCCCTGCTCGTGCATGCGTGCATTCCTTAGGCGGCAACGGCTTGATGGTGCCGTTTGCCGCCCTCGGTGTCACCCCACGGTCATGTCATCGAACTGCCATGACCGCTGTCAGGCGATCGGCCGTCAGCCCTGCGCGTCGTCGTGTGCGTGGTGGTAGCGCACGGCTTCAGCCACTTCCTCGCGCGAACCCAGGAACACCGGCACGCGCTGGTGCAGCTGGTCGGGCTGGATGTCGAGGATGCGCTCGCGGCCGGTCCAGGCGGCGCCGCCGGCCTGTTCCACCAGCAGGCCCATCGGGTTGGCTTCGTACATCAGGCGCAGCTTGCCGGCCTTGGACGGGTCCTTCTTGTCCCACGGGTAGATGAAGATGCCGCCGCGGGTCAGGATGCGATGCACGTCGGCCACCATGCTGGCGATCCAGCGCATGTTGAAGTTCTTGCCGCGCGCGCCTTCCTTGCCCGCCAGCAGATCACCGACATAGGCCTGCATCGGCGCTTCCCAGTGGCGCTGGTTGGACATGTTGATGGCGAATTCCTGGGTGGCCGCCGGAATCTGCATGTTCTCGGTGGTCAGCACGAACTCGCCCTTCTCGCGGTCGAGGGTGAAGGCGTGGGTACCGTGGCCGACGGTCAGCACCAGCTGGGTGCTGGGCCCGTAGATGCAGTAGCCGGCGGCGATCTGCTTGCTGCCCGGCTGCAGGAACGCGTCATCGCCCGGCAGTTCGACGTTGGTCGGGCAGCGCAGCACGGAGAAGATGGTGCCGACGGAGACGTTGACGTCGATGTTGGAGCTGCCATCGAGGGGATCGAACAGCAGCAGGAAGTCGCCACGCGGATAGATGTCCGGCACCGGCTGGCTGTGGTCCATTTCTTCCGAAGCACAAGCGGCGAGATGACCGCCCCAGGCGTTGGCTTCGAGCAGGATCTCGTTGCTGATGACGTCCAGCTTCTTCTGCGCTTCGCCCTGCACGTTGCCGGTACCGGCGTCGCCGAGCACGCCACCGAGGGCGCCCTTGCTGACGGCGATGGAGATGCTGGTGCAGGCGCGGGCGACGACCGCGATCAGCTGGCGCAGGTCGGCATTGATGCGGCCGGCGTGCTGTTCCTGGATCAGGAAGCGGGTCAACGAAGTACGGGACATGGTCGGGCAAGTCTCGGCAGCGGGAAAACGCCTATTGTCGCCCGTATGGCTGGGCCGTGCGTGAGCGCGGGAAGGCGTAATCGTTTCCAGATGCGTTGCGCTCGTGGCGCCTTCCTTTTGTCGAGGCGCGTGGAAGGGGGAGGCGATGCAGGACACGCTGCAAGTACGTCCATGTAAGCTCGATGGCGCCATCCATGGCGCCAACGGTCCTGCATCACCTCCCCCTCCCACGCGCTTCAGGGTTCGCCGCGAGCGCGGTGGGGATGGCAAAGGCAAGAGCAAGAGCAAAAAACAAAGGCGCCTTTCGGCGCCTTTGTCTTCAAGCCACTTGAGCGTTGCTTCAGCCCTTGGCGACGGTGGCCACGGCCTTGGCGACGTACTCCAGGTTGTTCTGGTTCAGCGCGGCCACGCAGATGCGGCCGGTGCCGACGGCGTAGATGCCGAACTCGTCGCGCAGGCGTTCGACCTGCTCACGGCTCAGGCCGGAGTAGGAGAACATGCCGGCCTGCTCGTTGATGAAGCCGAACTGCGGGGCACCGGCAGCGGCCAGCTTCTCCACCAGGCCATGGCGCAGGGCGTGGATGCGCTCGCGCATCTCGGTCAGCTCCTGCTCCCACATCGCGCGCAGTTCCGGGTTGGTCAGCACGCCGGCCACCAGCGCAGCACCGTGGGTGGACGGGCTGGAGTAGATGGTGCGGATCACGCGCTTGACCTGCGACTGGACGGCCTTGGCGTCAGCGGCGGTCGGCGCCACCATCGACAGCGCACCCACGCGCTCGCCATACAGCGAGAACGACTTGGAGTACGAGTTGGCGACGATGAAGCTGTCGATGCCGGCTTCGGCGATGATGCGCACGGCGGCGCCATCCTGCTCGATGCCCTTGTCGAAGCCCTGGTAGGCCATGTCGATGAAGGGGAACAGCTGCTTGTCCTTCAGGACTTCGGCCACCTGCTTCCACTGGCTGACGGTGAGGTCGGCGCCGGTGGGGTTGTGGCAGCAGGCGTGCAGCAGCACCACGGTGCCGGCGTCCAGCTTGCCCAGGTCGGCCAGCAGGCCGTCGAAGTTGACGCCATGGGTGGTCGGGTCGAAATAGGTGTAGTCCACCACCTCGAAGCCGGCCGCGCTGAACACGGCGCGGTGGTTTTCCCAGCTGGGGTTGCTCAGCGCAACGGTGGCGTGCGGCAGCAGCTTCTTCAGCACGTCGGCGCCGACGCGCAGCGCACCGCTGCCACCGACGGTCTGTGCGGTGGTGACGCGGCCGGCGGCCAGCAGCGGCGAGTCCTTGCCGAACACCAGCTCGCGCGTGGCCTGCGTATACGCCGGCAGGCCATCGATCGGCAGGTAGCCGCGCGGTTTGGCTTCAGCGGCGAGCTGCTGCTCGATCTGCTTGACGGCGCGCAGCAGCGGAATGCGGCCGCTCTCGTCGTAGTAGATGCCCACACCCAGGTTGACCTTGGTCGGGCGGCTGTCGGCGTTGTACGCCTCGGTCAGGCCCAGGATCGGGTCGCCTGGGACCAGTTCCACGTTTGCAAAGAAGGACACGGCGGTACTCGTTCGGTAGACGGAAAGGGGGAGGAAGTGCGCTACGCGGCTTGCGGCTTTTCGGCCGGAAACAGCCCATCGTAACAAAGCCTGCCGGGGCTGGCCGCCACCATCGTCATCTGCCGCCCCGTACCATGGCGTGCGTTGCCGCCCGATCCATCAACCTGAATCATGAATCCTGCCGCACGCCGCCGTTGCCTGCCGTTGTCCGCCCTGCTGCTGTCGCCCTGGGCGGCGGTGGCCGAGCCTGCGCCCACCGCCCTGCCTGCGGTGCAGGTACAGGCCGCACGGGTGCCGGGCATCGACCCGTTCGCGCTGCCGGCCAGCCAGGACACGGTCTGGATCGACGCCGGCCGCGCGGGCACCGGCGCACAGCTGTCCGAGGCGTTGGCCGGGGTACCGGGGCTGCTGGCACGCGACCGGCAGAACTTTGCCCAGGACACCCAGCTGTCGATCCGTGGCTTCGGTGCGCGCTCGACCTTTGGCGTGCGCGGGGTGCGGGTGTTGATCGACGGCGTGCCGGCCACCATGCCTGACGGCCAGGGCCAGCTGTCGCACGCCAGCCTGCTCGGCGCCGAACGCATCGAGGCGCTGCGCGGGCCGTTCTCGGCGCTGTACGGCAATTCCTCTGGTGGCGTGCTGCAGGTCTGGAGCGCGCAGGGCCAGGCCGGGGACCCGTGGCGGTTGCGCGTGAACGCCGGCGCCGACAACACGCTCAGTGTCGGCGCGCAGCTGAAGGGTGCCGGCAACGGGCTGGACTACAACATCGCCGCCAACCACTTCCGCACCGATGGCTGGCGCGACCACAGCCGCGCGCGCCGCGAATCGCTCAATGCGCGCATCGGTGGTGATCTGGGCGGTGGGCGGCTGGAGCTGTTGCTCAATGCGCTGGACGCCCCCGATGCGCAGGATCCGCTGGGCCTGACTCGTGCCCAGGTGGCGGCTGATCCGCGCCAGGCCACGGCGGTGGCGCACCAGTACAACACCCGCAAATCGGTGCGCCAGCAGCAGGCCGGTCTGCGCTGGACCCGGGAAACCGGCGCGCAGCGCTGGCAGCTGATGGGCTATGCCGGCCAGCGCACGGTGACGCAATACCTGCCGATTCCGCCGACCGCCCAGGCGAACCCGCTGCACGCTGGCGGAGTGATCGATCTGGAGGGCGGCTATGGCGGCCTGGACGCGCGCTGGGGCTGGCACGGCGACCTCGCCGGCGGGCCGTTGGACCTGGTGGCCGGGCTCAGCGCAGACCGCCAGCGCCAGCACCGCACCGGCTACGAGAACTTCATCGGCAGCGCCCTCGGCGTGCGCGGGCGCCTGCGCCGCGACCAGATCGACACGGTGCAGAACGTGGACCAGTTCGCCCAGGCCTGGTGGCAGTGGAGCCCGCGCTGGTCGTTGCTGGCGGGCGTGCGCCACAGCGCGGTGCGCTTCGCGTCCGACGACCGCTACATCGTCGGTGCGAACCCCGACGACAGTGGCCGCCGCCGCTACCAGGCGACCACGCCGGTGGCAGGCGTCAGCTTCGAGGCCAACCCGCAGTGGCGGCTGCACGCCGCCGTGGGACGTGGTTTCGAGACCCCCACCTTCAACGAACTGGGCTATCGCGCCGACGGCCAGGCGGGATTGGCACTGGATCTGGCGGCGGCACGCAGCCGCAGCCTCGAGGTAGGCAGCAAATGGCACGCACAGGATGGAACCCAGCTTGATGTCAGCCTGTTCCGCGCAGATACCGACGATGAGTTGGCAGTTGCCAGCAATTCTGGTGGGCGCAGCACCTATCGCAATATCGGCCGCACCCGCCGCCAGGGTGTGGAACTGCAGTATCGCCAGCCGCTGGCCGAGCAGCTGGAGCTGCAGCTGGCGTGGACCTGGCTGCAGGCGCAGGTGCGCTCGCCGTACCTGACTTCGAATACCCTGGTTGCTGCCGGCAGCCGCCTTCCCGGGGTACCGCGCCAGCAGGCATTCGCCCGGCTGCAATGGTCACCGCGCGAGTGGCAGTGGGCGCTGGAGGCCTCCGCCAGCAGCGATACCGTGGTCAATGACGTGGCCACCGAGCGCGCGCCGGGCTACGCCCTGCTGCACTTGGAAGCCGGCCATCGATGGACGCTGCCGGGCGGCGAGCTGCGCGCCTTCGCCCGGCTGGAGAACGTGCTGGACCAGGCCTACATCGGCTCGGTGATCGTCAATGACGGCAATGGTCGCTTCTACGAGCCGGGACCGGGACGGCGAGCCAACGTCGGCGTGCAATGGTCGTGGCGTTGAGTTGGTAGTGCCGGGCGCGGGGCGGGCCGGCGGTGTGTTTGGGAGCCCCGACAGTTGCGGCCCCCGCCCCCCGCCA
>NZ_JBJNRH010000007.1:121709-181523 GCF_045809185.1 Nocardiopsis yanglingensis
GGGGGTGCTTTGGTGGGGGGTTTGTGTTGGTTGGGCCGGCCGCTGGCCGGCATCGCTTTGTGTAGGGCAGCCCAGACGTTGCCGGCCAGCGGCCGGCACTACCGGTCAGTCGGGGGCCTTGGCTGGCACGAACGGCGAGGTCGGGTCGCTGGCCGGGAACGTCTCCTCCAGCGCCTCGTCCTGGTTGTCGCTGGCGCGCTGCTTGCGCTCACGCCGCTTGAGCGGGCTTTCCTGGCCGCCGCGATGGCGGTCACCGCCATCCTTGCGGTCCTGGGCGGCCTGTTCAGCCTCGTGCTTCACCGGCAGGTGGTCGTCACCGTGCTCAGCGTCGAAGAACGGTGCACCGGTGCCGCGGTAGTCGGCGTTGTCGGCATCGCGCTTGCCGCGCTGCTCGCCGGGAATGGGCGGGTGGTTTTCCCGCAGCGGGTCTCGTGAGGTCTCTCGGCTCATGGTCTGGTACCTGCGCTCGGGGGCTTCCACTACACCGCCCAGCAGGTAAAGCCGCCGCGAACCTGGCGTCATGAACATCTCGCTCACCCCCCGGTAACGGCACCGCGCGTATTCCTGCCCACCCGCCCCCGTTGCAGGAGCCGGCCATGCCCCGTCTTGAACGACCCGCACCGTCCGTGTTCAACGCCCTGCTCGATCCGCTCGGCCAACGCACCGCGCAGCGCCGCACGCGCCGCCATGAAGATCCGCAGGCGGTGGCGCAGGACTACCTGCAGTACATGCTCAGCGACTACGAGGAGAGGCGTGGCCAGAGCCACCGCAACTGGCGTGATCTGTGCCCGGTCTATGCCTTCGCGCTGACCACCCACGCTGCCGACTGGCCGCGCGGTGATGCCGCCGATACCTGCGAGGAACTGGCCGAGCACTGGGAACAGATGCGCGGGCAGTCGCGGCTGGGCTGGTCGCAGGCACGGCCGGTGGTGGAGGATGCATGGCGCGCGCTGGACCATATCCCGGCGGCGGCGGTGAGGCCGTTGTTGCAGTAGCGCAGGGCACCTGATGCAGCCGAGCGTGGGCTCGGCTCTACAGCCAGGTCGCCGCGCCACTTGGCGTGCACGGCACGGACACGGTTGATTTACGCCTGCCAGCCCAAGCTGGGCACCCTGCCCCGCCAAAGGTGCGCCCATGGCCCGCCCGATCTGGACCGGCACGCTGTCGTTTGGCCTGCTCAATGTGCCGGTGTCGCTGATGTCCGGCGAACGCAAGGTCGATCTGCAGTTCCGCATGCTCGACTCCCGCGACCGCAAGCCGATCCGTTTCGAACGGGTCAACGCCGACACCGGCGAGGAAGTGCCGTGGAAGGACATCGTCAAAGCCTATGAGTACGACAAGGGCAGCTATGTCGTGCTGGAGGAAGGTGATATCCGTTCGGCCGCGCCGGAAAGCCACGAAGCGGTGGAGGTGGAATCTTTCGTGGATGCGGCGCAGATCGACCCGCGTTACTACGAGAAACCGTATCTGCTGGTACCCGGCAAGAAGGCCGAAAAGGGCTACGTGCTGCTGCGCGAGACATTGCGCAGTACCGGCAAGGTGGGCATCGCGCGGGTGGTGGTGCGCACGCGCGAATACCTGTGCGCGGTGATGCCGCATGAGGACGCGCTGGTGCTGATGATCCTGCGCTATCCGCAGGAACTGGTGGATCCCGAGGACTACAAGCTGCCCACCGGAAAACTCTCCGACTACCGCATCACCAGCAAGGAAACGGCGATGGCCGAGCAGCTGATCAAGTCGATGGCCGGCGATTGGGACCCATCCCAATACCACGACGAGTTCCGCGAGCGCCTGCAGCAGGTGTTGAACAAGCGCATCAAGTCCAAGGGCGGCACTACCCGGGTGGACGATGAGCCGGCACCGCGTGAGGATGCCAGCACCAATGTGGTCGATTTCATGGCGCTGCTGCAGAAGAGCCTGGACGCGAACACGCGCACGCCGGCGAAGAAGACGGCGACGCGCAAGGCACCGGCGAAGAAGGCTGCGAAGAAGGCTGCCAAAAAGGCCGTGAAAAAGACCACGCGGCGCAAGGCAGGTTGAACCATGTCGCTGCACCAGTACCGGCGCAAACGCAGACTGGGCGGTGGCGCCGGACAGACGCCGGAGCCTGACGACACGCGCGCCCAGGGTGATCCGAAGCGGCGGCCGACCTTCGTCATCCAGCTGCACCATGCCAGTTCGCGCCACTATGACTTCCGCCTTGAGATGGACGGTGTGCTGAAGAGCTGGGCGGTGCCGAAAGGGCCTTCGCTTCGCGTCGGCGAGAAGCGGCTCGCCGTGGAAGTGGAAGATCACCCGTTGTCCTATGCCGGCTTCGAAGGTGACATTCCCGAAGGCCACTATGGTGCAGGTCACGTCGAGGTGTTCGATCACGGCACCTGGGCCTGCGAAGGTGATCCTCTGCAGGCGCTGGCCGCTGGCAAGATCGACTTCGTGCTGCATGGACAACGTCTGGCCGGTGGCTGGAAGCTGGTGCGCACCGCGATGAAGGCACGCCAGGTGCAGTGGCTGCTGATCAAGCGTGACGACGGCGAAGCGCGCGACGCCGAGGCAGATGACCTGCTGACGGCCTCGATGCCGAAACGAGCGCCTGCGGCAAAGAAGCGTTCCACAGAGAAGGCGGCGCGCGATGCACCTGCCACACGCACGATCACACGCAAGGCCGATGCCCGCTGGCATGCACGCGCACTGCAGCTGCACGGCGCACGTGATACGCCCTATCCCCGCGGGTTCAAACCGCAGTTGACCGATCATCGCGACAGTGCCCCGGACGGCGAGCGCTGGCTGCATGAGATCAAGTGGGACGGCTATCGTCTGCTGGCCGACCTGCACGACGGCGAGGTGAAACTCCGCTCGCGCAACGGTCTGGACTGGACGTCCGATTTTCCCGAGGTCGTGCAGGCCGTGCAGGCGCTGCCGGTGCGCGATGCACGCCTGGATGGTGAGCTGGTGGTGTTGGACAAGGAAGGACGCAGTGACTTCGCGGCGTTGCAGCGGGTGATCGACGGCAGTTCGAAACAACCGCTGCGCTACATCGTGTTCGATCTTCCGGGTGTGGCCGGCGTGGACATCAGTCGTGCGCCGCTGCTGGAACGCAAGGCGCTGCTGAAGGATCTCATCGGGCCGGCGCCCGGCACACTGGCCTTCAGCGAACACGTGGTCGACCATGGGCCGCAGGTGTTCGACGCCAGCGGCGAGGCGGGATTCGAGGGCATCGTCAGCAAGCAGGTGGATGCGCCGTACGTGAACACCCGTGCGCGCAGCTGGGTGAAGGTGAAGCATGAAGACACCGACGAGTTCGTGATTGTCGGCCACACGGCGCCCAAGGGTTCCCGGGTGGGATTCGGCTCGCTGCTTCTGGCCACGCCGGACAAGGCTGGCCTGCGCTATGTGGGCCGCGTGGGCACCGGCTTCGACGACGAGAGCCTGCGCGCGCTGCTCAGGGCACTGCAGCCGTTGGCAGTGAAGACGCCCGCGCTGCAGCTGCCAGCGCATGTGTCGTTCCGCGCTGCCGACGTACGCTGGGTGAAACCGGTGGCGGTGGCGGAGGTGGCATTCCGTGGCTGGGGCAAGGAAGGCCTGCTGCGCCAGGCCAGTTTCAAGCGGCTGCGCAGCGACAAGCAGAAGGAGGACCTGGGAATGAGCACCGCAGATGCCGGGACTGGAGGCGAGGTCCAGATCACTCACCCGGAGCGGGTGGTGTTTCCAAAGGAGAAGCTGAGCAAGGGCGACGTGGCCGACTACTACCAGCGCATGGCGCGCTGGATCCTGCCTGAAATCACCGGACGTCCGCTGTCACTGCTGCGCTGCCCGGACGGCGTGGGCAAGGCCTGTTTCTTCCAGAAGCACCATGGTCCCGGCCTGGGCGATGCGGTACATGCGGTGCCCCTGCAGCAGAAAAGCGGCCGCGAGGATTACGTCTACATCGACGACACGCGCGGTCTGCTGCAGCTGGTGCAGATGAACACCCTGGAACTGCATCCCTGGGGCGCGACCGTGGCCGACCCCGAGCACCCGGATCGCCTGGTGTTCGATCTCGATCCCGGCGAAGGCGTCAGCTGGGCACAGGTGAAAGCCGGTGCACGCGATGTGCGTGACCGCCTTCTGCAGGTGGGCCTGAAGAGCTTCGTACGCCTGTCTGGTGGCAAGGGCGTGCACGTGGTGGTGCCGCTGCAGCCCAAGGCTGGCTGGGGCGAAGCGAAGACGTTCTGCGAGGCGTTCGCGCAGGCAATGGCGCTGGAGCAGCCTGATCGCTACGTGGCGACGATGAGCAAGGCCAAGCGCGGCGGCGTGATCTTCATCGACTGGTTGCGCAACACACGCGGTGCGACCAGCGTGTGTTCGTGGTCGCTGCGCGCGCGCGAGGGTGCCGGCGTGGCGGTGCCGCTGCGCTGGGAAGAACTGGCGCGGGTGAGCGCGGCCGACGCGTTTCCGATGGCCAAGGCGCTGGCGCGCGCGAAACGGCTGAAGGGTGACCCATGGCAGGGCATCGAACGGTTGAAGCAGACGCTGCCGTCGCTGAAGCGGTAGTGGCGGGGCCGGGCCCGGCCCGCCGCGGGGGGGGCGGGGGTGGGCCGCCCCCCCCCTGGCCGGCAACTGTGGGATGGCCGAGGTTGCCGGCCAGCGGCCGGCACTACCTGGATGCGCTCAGCGCGGATCGCGCGACGCGCGACGGCCTAACCACCAGCCGGCCAGCAGCTGCAGCGGTAGCGATGCCAGCAGCGAAATGACGAACCACAACGGGAAATCCGCGCCTGCGGTCCACATCGCGTAGCCGCAACCGAGCGCGATCAGTGACCAGATCGAGAACCCATGCGAACGCGGCCAGCACGGTGCGTAGTAGGTGGCGAAGGAAATGCCGGCGACGCCGCCGAGCACGCTGAACGCCAGGTCCCACCCCAGCTGCACGCTGTTGTTGTCCGGCAACATGCCCACCAGCGGGGGCAGCCAGCTGGCGACGCTGCTGACCAGCGCAAGCGACAGCACGCCGCCGATCAGGGCGACGAGGGACAGGAACAGGGTCTTGAGCAGGCCGGGCATGCCCGCATTGTACGGCTGCGCGAAGTGCCTGGGGTTGCCGGCCAGCGGCCGGTACTACCGATGGATCGGCATGGCCGCCGCGTCCGTGGGAGAGGGGGACGGAGCGACGGCGGCCATGCACAGGCGGTCAGGCGGCGAAGTCGAGCACCACGCGGCCTTCGATGGTGCCCGCGTGCATGCGCGCGAACACGTCGTTGATGTTTTCCAGGCGGTCGGTGCTGATCGTGGCGGCAACCTTGCCTTCGGCAGCGAACTGCAACGACTCCTGCAGGTCCAGCCGGGTGCCGACGATCGAGCCACGCACGGTGATGCCGTTGAGCACCATGCCGAAGATATCCAGTGGGAAGTTGCCGGGCGGCAGGCCATTGAGCGAAACGGTACCGCCACGGCGGACCATGCCCAGTGCCTGCTCGAACGCCTTCGGCGACACCGCCGTGACCAGCGCGCCGTGCGCGCCGCCGATTTCCTTCTTCAGGAAGGCAGCAGGGTCAGTGGTGCGCGCGTTGACGGTGATCTGCGCGCCGAGCTGCCGGGCCAACGCCAGCTTGTTGTCGTCCACGTCCACCGCAGCCACGTTCAGGCCCATTGCGCGGGCATACTGCACGGCCATGTGGCCCAGGCCGCCGATACCGGAAATCACCACCCAGTCCCCTGGCTTGGTATCGGTAACTTTCAGGCCCTTGTAGACGGTCACGCCGGCGCACAGCACCGGCGCGATCTCCACGAAGCCCACTTCCTTCGGAAGCAGGCCGACATAGTTGGCATCGGCCAGTGCGTACTCGGCGAAGCCGCCGTTGACCGAGTAACCGGTGTTGCGCTGTGTCTCGCACAGCGTTTCCCAGCCACCCAGGCAGTGTTCGCAATGGCCACACGCCGAGTACAACCAGGGGATGCCGACCCTGTCGCCTTCCTTGACGTGCCCTACCCCGCCTCCCACGGCCACGACGTGCCCCACGCCCTCGTGACCGGGGATGAACGGCGGGTTCGGTTTCACCGGCCAGTCGCCCTCGGCGGCGTGCAGGTCGGTGTGGCAGACGCCACAGGCCTCGATCTTGACCAGTACCTCGCCCGCCCCCGGGCGCGGTACCGAGACTTCCTCGATCACCAGTGGCTTGCCGAACTCACGCACGACAGCGGCCTTCATGGTCGAATTCATGTTCGGATCTCCGTAGTGCGCTTGCCCACAGAATGACGCCGGCTCGAGGCCGGCGCTTTGATCACGATCAAACCTTTGACGATTCGTGCAGCAGGTTCAGCCGGCCAGCACCGACGCCTCGCGGGCGAGGCGTTCGATGGCGTCCCAATCACGGGTCTGCAGCAGCGCCGGGGTGGTCAGCCACGAGCCGCCCACGCACAGCACGTTGGGCAGGTGCAGGAACTGCGGCGCAGTCTGCGCGCTGATGCCGCCGGTCGGGCAGAAGCGCACATCGGCGAACGGGCCGTGCCAGGCCGCCAGCAGTGCGGCGCCACCGGCCTGCACCGCCGGGAAGAACTTGAAGGTGTCGTGGCCGTGTTCCAGGCCCAGGATCAGGTCCGAGGCGGTGGCGGCACCAGGCAGGTACGGCAGGTCGGCATCGCGCGCGGCGGCATACAGCGCCGGCGTGGCACCGGGGGACACCGCAAAACGCGCACCGGCCTGCTTTGCCGCCTGCATCTGCGCGGCGTCGAGCACGGTGCCGGCGCCGATCACGGCATCGGGCACGGCCTCGACCATCGCCTTGATCGCATCCAGCGCCTGCGGCGTACGCAGCGTCACTTCGATCACCGGCAGGCCGCCGCGGAACAGCGCCTGGGCCACTTCGACCGCTTCATTCACATCTTCGGGGGTGTACACCGGAATCACCGGTGCCAGCTTCAACAGCGCGCGCAGGCGCGGATCAGCGCTGGACATCGTCTTGCTCCTTGCCCGACCGGGCATCGCGGATCGCCGCCGGGGCCGGCAGCGCAGCGGCGCATGATGCCACGTGGCTCACGAAGGTGCTGGCAGCGCCCTGCCCCGTTCCCGGCTCAGGCCGGGTCGGCCTGCAATGCCTGGATGCGGCGCTGGTACCAGTCGCCACCGAGCGGGTCGAACACCGCCGAGCGCTCCATCTGTGCCTCGTACACGTGTACCGAGATCGCCAGTGCTTCGTCGCTGGCGTTGCGCAGGGTGTGGTACTCGTGCGGCGGAATCAGGCTGCCGGCACTGCCGCAGCCCCCGCGCAGCACGGCGTGGCGGCGGAAACGCCAGCGCTCACCGGCGCACTCCAGCAGTTCATAGCGGGTGATCTCCAGCTCGCCTGACCACACTCCCTCCACACACCACATGGCATCGTGGTCGTGCAGCGGCGTGCCCTGCCCTGGGCCCCAGCTCATGGCAATCACGCTGTAGCCGTGTTCGCGGCTGTGGTACAGCGGGCGTCGCGCGTAATGATCACTGACCGGACGGTGCACGCACTCGGGCAACTCGATGCGGCTGTCCGCGATGGCTTCCTGCAGCGCCAGCTGCAGGTCGGCGGTGATGCGCTCGGCATCACCGGAGGTCATCGCCGCGTCGACTGCGGCGATCAACCGGTCGCGGCCACGGAACGCCGGAAACGGAGAGGTCTGCAGGTCCATGCCCCCGACTGTATCGGAGCCTGGTTAAGGGAATGTTGGCGTTCGCGCGCGTCGCGTCCGCATTCAGGGTGAACACGCGCGGAAGAACGGTTCAGATGCACATCCAGTAGAGCGATCACAATGGAACCTCGCGCAGCAGAAGTGGTCGAACACGACGCGATCCATCTTCGCTGCGACATTCCGCAACTTCGCGCCCCACGGGCGCAAGGCTAGACTTCTCCGACTTACCTGGTTCTATACATGTCAGTGCGAATTATTAGCGATGCCGCGTTGCCGGCATCGAAGGGCAAGGCTGCCACGATCAACGACATCGCACGACTGTCGGGAGTTTCCAAGAAAACGGTTTCAAGAATCATCAACAACTCGCCGCTGGTGCGCAAAGACACCCGCGACAAGGTCGAGGCGTTGATGCGCGAGGTCGGTTACGTGCCCGACCCCCTGGCGCGCGGCCTCGCGTTCCGCCGCTCCTTCCTGATCGGCCTGGTGTATGACGACCCGGGCGCCCAATGCATTGTCGACCTGCAGCACGGCGCGCTGGAAGCGCTGCGCGGCACCGGCTATGAGCTGGTGGTGCATCCCTGCGACAGCCAGTCTCCGGACTGCGCGCACGGCGTGCGGCGCTTCGTGCAGCAGCAGAAGCTGCACGGCGTGATCCTGGGCCCGCGTGCCTCCGAGTCGGCCGCGTTGACGGAGATGCTCGACGGCATCGAATGCCGCTATGTCCGCATCAACGCGCATGTGTCGGATGACGAGGCACAGGCCGTGGTCACCCACGATCGCGACGGTGCGGCCGCGGCAGCGGGCTACCTGCTCTCGCTCGGCCATCGCGATATCGCGGTGATTGCCGGTCCGGGCGACCGCCGTACCGCACGCGAGCGCACCCATGGCTTCCTCGACCGGCTGGCGCAGGTGGGCCTGACCCTGCCGGGTGAACGCGTGCTGGAAGCGGGCGATACGTTCGAGTCGGGCGTGCATGCCGCCGAACGGCTGCTGATGGGCGGACAACGCCCCAGTGCGATCTTTGCCGGCAACGACGAAATGGCCGCCGGCGTGTACCAGGTGGCGTTGCGTGCGGGTATCGCGGTGCCGCAGCAGTTGTCGATCGTCAGCTACGACGACAGCCCGCTGGCGTCGCGGCTGTGGCCGCCGCTGACCTCGGTGCGCCGCCATGTGTCCGACATCGGACGCATGGCGGCGGCGATGCTGGTGCAGGCCGACGTGCCGGATGTGCCGACCGCAACCAGCGTGCATCCGCAATTGATGGTGCGCGGTTCCTGCCGGGCCGTGGATGCCTGATTGCCCTGCCCTCGCCTGCACCGCCGTAACGGTGCAGGCAGGCAGCAACGAAAACGGCGCATCCAGGTGCGCCGTTTTCAGTGCGAAGCGGTGTGCGCCGTGCGCTTACACGTCGCCGCCGTCGGCCCAGCCTTCGCCGGTGCCGGCCTGGAACACGCGGTCATCGCCCTGCACATCGCCTGCCGGCAGATGCGCCTGGTCTGACAGTGCCGCGTAGATCGGGGTGAAGTCCGGCGACGTTGCCTGCATCAGCTGTTCGAAGCTGTCGATGACGAAGTAGGTCTTCTGGAAGGTGTCGATGCGGTACTTGGTGCGCATGATCCGCTGCAGGTCGAAACCGATGCGGTTGGGCGCGGCCGACTCCAGCGAGTACAGCGATTCGCCCTTCGACGACACGATGCCGGCGCCGTAGATGCGCAGGCCGTCGGGCGTATCGATCAGGCCGAACTCCACCGTGTACCAGTACAGGCGGGTCAGGTTCTGCAGCGCATCCGGGCCGATCGCGTGGGCTTTGACGCCGCCACGGCCGTACGCCTCCATGTAGTCGGCGAACACCGGGTTCATCAGCAGCGGCACATGGCCGAACAGATCGTGGAACAGGTCCGGTTCGGCGATGTAGTCGATCTGGTCCGGGCGACGGATCCACCAGGTCACCGGGAATCGGCGGTTGGCCAGATGGTCGAAGAAATCCAGTTCCGGCAACAGGCCTTCCACGCCGACCAGGGTCCAGCCGGTGGCCGCGCCCAGTACCTCGTTGAGCTGGTCGAAGCGCGGAATCATGTGCGCGTTCATGCCCATCTCGTCCTGTGCATCCAGGAATTCCTGGCAGGCGCGGCCGACCAGCAGTTCGCGCTGGCGCTGGTACAGCGTGCTCCAGGTGGCGTGGTCGTCGGCGCTGTAGGTGTCCCACGGCTGCTCGACGAGCGCGGTGGTATACACCGGCACGTAGCCCTTGTCGGTCTGCTGGTGTTCGACGCGGCGGGGCTGGGCGAGGTCCATGGGGCACTCCTTGACGGGATACCCACGATGCTAGGGCAGGGCGCGCGCAACAGGGTTGCAAAAGTTGCGCCGATTGGCCTTGTTGGCGCAATATCCTTGCGTACTCACCATGTTGCGGGGCAACAATGGCCGGAGAAGTCCAGTTCGATCGCACGGATATACGTCTGCTGGCTGAAATCCAGCGGGATGGGCGCGCCACCAACGCCGAGCTGGCGACACGGGTGAACCTCTCGCCCTCGGCCTGCCTGCGCCGCCTGCAGCGGCTGGAAAGCGAGGGCGTGATCGTCGGCTATGGCGCGCGGCTCGAACCGCGCCAGCTGCGCCTGGGCCTGCAGGCCTTCGTGCGCGTGCAGCTGGAAAAGCACGACCAGGCCGCGATCGGCCACTTCGTGGACAGCGTGCAGGGCTGGGATGAAGTGGTGGCCTGCCATGCACTGACCGGTGACATGGACTACCTGCTGCACGTCTACGTGCGTGACCTGGAGCACTTCTCGCACTTCCTGCTGGACCGGCTGCTCAATGCCGGCGGCGTGGCCGATGCCAATTCCAGCTTCGTGCTGCGCACGGTGAAGGGCTTCCAGGCATTGCCGCTTTCGCAGCTGGAATAAACGCGCCGCCGCGATTTGACGGCGCCGGTCGGGTAGCCGAGCATCTCCGCCCTGCGCGCGCCGCAGCGTTCCTTTCCGGTTCCACGCATGTCCGAACTCCAGCACCCGGTGCTTACCACCACCTTCCTGCCGCTGCAGCGCAAGTCGCTGGCGCGCTATATCGCCCATGGCACGCCACCGCAGACGGCCTTGGAGCAGGCCGGGCTGATGGCCGCGCAGCTGTGCCGGACGCGCCTGCATCCAGCGGCCGAGATCGAGCGCCTGCTGCATGATGCCTGCGCGCTGTTTGCCGACAACGAAGGCGCCGCCGCGCAGCTGGCCGGGCCCGGTGGCGGTGGCCAACCGGAACTGGATGCCTGGCTGAGCGCATTGGCTGCCCACGGCGTGCTGCTGGCACCGGCGGAGATCCTGCAGGACGTCATCGCGCAGTCGCCACGGGAGTACCCGGGCCTGGCCCTGCAGCAGGCCTGCCAGGAAACCCTGGTCGAACATGAGATCCGCTTTCCCGCCACCTTTTCCAGTGACGACGACGAGGCAACGCTGGATGACGTCGCCGCCGCGGATGCGCGGTCGGCCGAGCACCATGGCCTGTACACCTCCGAGCAGGCCCGCGTGCTGCGCGCCATCGCCGCGAATCCCGATGAGCTGATCGACCTCGATGGCTATGCCGGCACCGGCAAGGGCCACCTGGTGCTGGCGCTGATGGAGGCGCGGCCGGGCCGCTACACCTACGTGGCGCCCTCGCGTGGGCAGGTGGAAGCCTTCCGCGCCCGCGTGCCGGCCAGCACCGCAGTGCGCCTGCTGACCCAGATCGAGTTCGCCAACCGCGTGGCCCAGCACGCCGCGCGCAGCGGCCAGACCGGTGGCTTCGTTGCCAGCTACCGGCGCAGCACCCGTACGCCGCGCGAGATTGCCGGCCGCATCGGCCTGCAGGGCATCGGTGGGCGCAGCCCGGAGCAGGTGCTGCTGACCGCGTTCGAGGCCATCAACCGTTGGTGCGCGTCGTCGGCACCGGGCATGGCGTTCCAGCATTTCGACCGTTCGGTGCCCGCCGCGATGCTCGACGTATCGCCGTACATGGCG
Organism: Nocardiopsis yanglingensis; assembly: GCF_045809185.1. Classification (NCBI taxonomy): domain Bacteria; kingdom Bacillati; phylum Actinomycetota; class Actinomycetes; order Streptosporangiales; family Nocardiopsidaceae; genus Nocardiopsis; species Nocardiopsis yanglingensis. The sequence goes on from NZ_JBJNRH010000007.1 coordinate 133,334, forward strand.
GCCGCCGAGCACGTCTGGCGCTGCATGTTCGACGCCGAACTGCAGCGGGGCACGCTGCTGAGCCTCAGCCCGGCGCACATCGGCAAGTGGTTGGCGCTGCGCGGCGTCACCCCGCCGCAGGACATGGGCATGCTGCTGGTGGACGAGGCGCATGACCTGAGCCCGTCGTGGAAGCAGTTGCTGGCCGGCCATGCGCCTGGCGTGGTCAGCCTGGGTGATCCGCACCAGTGCCTGACCGGTACGGTGCCGCGCTGGGCCGCGTCGAAGGTGCTGGAAATGCACCAGTCGGTGCGCCAGGGCAACCAGGTCGAGGGTCTGGTCAACCAGGCCCTGGCGCTGGATGGACTGGGCCAGGACAGTGGGCCGTTCGTCGGTGCCGCCGACCGCGCCACCGGTGTGCTGCATTACCGCGACTGGACGCAGGTGCCGAGCGAGGGCCTGCGCATCCATGGCAGCGTCGTCGATCTGGCCCTGGATGCGGCACAGCTGCACGCGCTCGGGCTGCGGCCCTACCTGCATCCGGCATCGCTGCGCGCGCTGCGCAGCGTGCTGCAGCGGCCGCTGGATGCGTGGCGCCGGCGCCGCGACAGCGCATCGGACCAGGAATGGGAGCGCTTCCTGGCCACGCAGGCCGACGAAGGGCAAGGCGCGCTGGTTGAACTGTTCGGGTCCGCCGATCGGGTGCAGTCACTGCTGCAGGCGCTCGATGACCAGGACACGCCCGCTGAAGGGCGGGTGGCGCTGTGCCTGGCCGAACACGCGAAGAACCTGCAGTTCGACGTGGTCTCGCTGTCGCCTGGTTGCTTCAGTGCGGGGCAGGGCGGGCGCATCTGGCACAACCCGGTGCGCGCGGTCTATCTGGCACTCACCCGTGCGCGACGCCAGCTGCATGTGCCGGCCGATGGCATGGAACAGCTGCAACACACGGCGGCGCTGCAGGAGCAGGCCCGCCAGATGCGCAGGCGCGAGCGGCAGCAGGCCAGCGGTTACCGGCCCGCACGCTAGAACGCGCGTCGCTGTCTGGCAGCGACACGCCGGCTCAGATCAGCACTTGTCCTTGCGGCCCATCAGCTTGCCCAGGCGCGAGGCTTCCTCGCACTTCGGCGCGGCCACCGGTGCCGGTGCCGCTGCGGCGGCGCGTGCACGCTGCAGCTGCTGGATCTTGGCGCGGATCTGCGGCATCGCGGCCATCGCGGCCTTCTCGCCTTCCAGGATCGCGGTGCCACGCTGGCTGAAGTCGGCGGCGCCGATGTCCAGCACCTTCGGGCGGATGACGATGTCGGCGCGTGCCAGTTCCTGTTCGCCCAGGCGCTGGCCCATGATCGAGATCGACTGGTTGACGATGCCCAGCATGTCGGTCGGCGCCTTGCCGCTGGCCTTGCTGGAGATGTCCACGGCGATCACGAAGTCGGCGCCGAGCTGGCGCGCGGCATCCACCGGCACCGGGCTGACCACGCCGCCATCGATGTAGTTGCGGCCACCGATCTTCACCGGCTCGAACACGCCGGGAATGCTGCTGGACGCGCGCACCGCCTGGCCGACGTTGCCGCGCACGAAGATCGCACGCTCACCGGTTTCGAGCTGGGTGGCCACGGCGGCGAACGGCTTCTTCAGGCGCTCGGCGGGACGGTTGGCGACCTGTTCGTTGACGTAGTCCTGCAGCTTCTGGCCCTGCACCAAGCCACCGGAGAACAGGCGCACGTCGCGGATGCTGGCTTCGTCCAGTGCCACCGCCTTGCTCTGCATCTGGAACGCGTCCATGCCGCTGGCATACAGCGCACCGACCACGCTGCCGGCGCTGGTGCCGGACACCACGGCCGGCTCGAAGCCATTGGCCTCCAGCATCTTGATCACGCCGATGTGGGCGAAGCCCTTGGCTGCGCCACCGCCGAGGGCGATGCCGATCTTCACCGGCTTGGCCTGCGGCACCACGGTCGGCGCAGGCGGCGGCGCGGGGCGGACCGGATCGCCACCGCAGCCGGCCAGCAGGCCGATCAGGGCGACGGACAGCAGCATGCGGGGGCGGAACAGGCTCATCGGCAGTGCGCTCGTGGCGCCGGATTCAGGAAAGGGCGCCAGCATACCTAAGCCGTGGCGGGGCGGGCAGGGTGGGAAACATCGCCCATTCATAAAGGTAGTGCCGGCCGCTGGCCGGCAATCATTGGGAACCTGGCAACGGTTCATGAGGCTGCCGGCCAGCGGCCGGCACTACCGGGGGCGGTCAGAACCGGTTGTCGCCGTCCAGCATCCGGCCCAGGCCGCCCAGCACCGAGCCTTCGCCGCGGTTCTGGCCGCCGCCCTGCGGTGCTGCCATCCACATGCGGCCGGCCAGGCGCGAGAACGGCAGCGACTGCAGCCAGACCTTGCCCGGACCGGTCAGTGTGGCCAGGAATACGCCTTCGCCACCGAACAGCATGCTCTTGATGCCGGCGACCCGGCGCACATCCATGTCCACGGTCGGGTGGTAGGCCACCACGCAGCCGGTATCCACATCCAGCCGCTCACCCGCGGCCAGTTCGCGCTCGACCACGCAGCCGCCGGCGTGGATGAACACCCAGCCGTCGCCCTCGAGCTTCTGCATGATGAAGCCCTCGCCGCCGAACAGGCCGGTCATGATCTTGCGCTGGAACTGCACGCCGATCTGCACGCCGCGCGCGCCGGCCAGGAAACTGTCCTTCTGGCAGATCAGGCGGCCGCCGTGCTGGTCCAGCTTCATTGCCAGTACGGTGCCGGGGTAGGGCGCGGCGAAGGCGACCTTGCCCTTGCCATGGCCGCTCTGGGTGTAGACGGTGGCGAACAGGCTCTCGCCGGTCAGCACGCGCTTGCCGGCGGCCATCACCTTGCCCATGAAGCCGCCCTGGTCGCCGTTGGCAGCGCCGAACACGGTGTCCATCTGCACCGTGGCGTCCTTGAACATCAGCGCCCCCGCCTCGGCGATGGCGCTTTCGCCGGGGTCGAGCTCGATCTCCACGAACTGCATTTCATGGCCGACGATGCGGAATTCGATGTCGTCGGCACGGCCGCTGGCGGCGGCTGGGACCGGGACGGGCGGCGGGGTATTGGGCATGCCCGGGGCCGGCGCCTGCAGTTCGGCCACCTCGGCGATCGGCGTCCACCCGCTCATGCCCTGGCACCAGGCCAACGCGCGCGGGTTGGCCTGCGCATAGCGGCGCGCGGCTTCGTCATCGAGCGGCCCGACGCGTTCGGCCTGGGCGGAGGCATGGAAGTACCACTGGGTCATTGCGGCGGCTCCGCGAGGCTGGAAAACCCCGAGTCTAGCGAGGGCGCGGGGGCCGGGGCGACGTGGCCATGAACGGCGGGCATTTGCGGGGCAGGTGCTGTATTGCAACAATTATCTGGTAGCGCCGTTTTACCACCCCTCCAAACACAGCCTACCGCCATGTCCCCGACCCGCACTTCCCGTGGCCGATTTCCGGTCGCGCGCCCCCTCGTTGCCGCTCTTTCCGCCCTGCTGCCGCTGGTAGCAGCCGCCCAGGAAACCCCCGCTGCCAAGGATCCGGTTGCCCTCGACACCCTGCAGGTGACTGCGCAGCGTCGCGTCGAGAACGCCAAGGACGTGCCGGTCGCGGTCAGCGCGATCCAGGGCGAGAAGCTGGATGTGCTCGGCTCGGCCGGCGATGACATCCGCTTCCTGGCCGCACGCGTGCCCAGCCTCAACATCGAGTCGTCCTACGGCCGTGCGTTCCCGCGCTTCTACATCCGCGGCCTGGGCAACACCGACTTCGACCTCAATGCGTCGCAGCCGGTGTCGCTGGTGTACGACGACGTGGTGCAGGAAAGCCCGCTGCTGAAGGGCTTCCCGCTGTTCGACCTGGCCAACGTGGAAGTGCTGCGTGGCCCGCAGGGCACGCTGTTCGGCCGCAACACCCCGGCCGGCGTGGTCAAGTTCGATTCGGCGCGTCCGTCGCAGGATGCCGATGGCTACATCCGCGTCGGTTACGGCAGCTACAACAGCTGGAACGTGCAGGGCGCGTACGGCGGTCCGCTGACCGACCGCTGGTCGGCACGTGTCTCGGCCATCTACCAGCGCCGCGACGACTGGGTCGACAACACCCGCGTTGGCGCCCCCAACAGCGGTTTCGAAGGCTATGACGAAGCCGCCGGCCGCGTGCAGTTCCTGTACGAAGGCGACGACTTCGAAGCGCTGTTCAACCTGCACAAGCGCAAGCTCAACGGCACCGCGCGCCTGTTCCGCGCCAACATCATCCAGAAGGGTGGCAATTCGCTGGTCGAGAACTTCGATCGCGACAAGGTGGCCAACGATGGCGTCAACTTCTCCGACCTGAAGACCTGGGGCGGCAGCGCGCGCCTGCAGTGGAACCTCGGCTCGGTGACGCTGCACTCGATCACCGGCTACGAAACCGCCGAATCGCTCAACCGCGGCGACATCGACGGTGGCTACGGCGAGGCATCGCTGGGCGCCGGCAACTACGGCCCGGGCTTCATCCCGTTCGCGTCCGAATCGGCCGATGGCCTGCCGCACCACCGCCAGTGGACGCAGGAATTCCGCATCGAGTCCAACGAATGGGGCCGTTTCGACTGGCAGGCCGGCGTCTTCTATTTCGATGAAGACGTGACCATCAACAACTTCAACTACAACTCGCTGAAGCCGGGCAATCCGCAGACCGGCCACGTGGTGCAGAACCAGCGCAACAAGGCCTGGGCGGTGTTCGCCTCGGGTGACTTCGATGTCACCGACCGCTTCAAGCTGCGCGCCGGCGTGCGCTACACGCAGGACAAGAAGGACTTCAGCGCCAGCGTGCTGCAGGCCGTTCCGTTCGGTACCCCGGTCAGTGGCCCGTACCTGGCCAACACCGACGTCAACGACGTCAGCTGGGATGTCAGCGGCGTGTACAAGCTGACCGACGACATCAACGCCTACGCCCGCGTGGCCAAGGGCTTCCGCGCGCCGTCGATCCAGGGCCGCCTGGCCTTCGCGCCGGGCCTGTCGCAGGCCGATTCGGAGAAGGTGATCTCGTACGAAGCCGGCATCAAGGCCGACCTGTTCGAGCGCCGCGCGCGCCTGGGCCTGAGCGTGTTCCGCTATAACGTGGACGGCCAGCAGCTGATCGCGGTGGGCGGCACCAACAACACCGCCACCCTGCTCAACGCCGACAAGACCATCGGCCAGGGCGTCGAGCTGGACCTGGAGGCCTACCTGGCCGACAACGTGCTGCTGACCTTCGGCAGCAGCTACAACGACACCGAGATCAAGGACAAGAACCTGGCGGTGGCGATCTGCGGCGGTGGCTGCACCATCACCGACCCGACCACGGTGATCAACGGCCAGACCTATGCGCTGGTGAACGGCAACCCGCTGCCGCAGGCACCGAAGTGGATCCACAACGCGACCCTGCGCGTGGGCTTCCCGCTCAGCGATGGCAGCGAGCTGTACGCCTACACCGACTGGGCCTACCGCAGCGCGGTGAACTTCTTCATCTACGAGTCGCCGGAATTCCGCGGCCGTAGTTCGCTGGAAGGCGGCCTGCGCCTGGGCTACAACTGGGATTACGGCCAGTACGACGTGGCCGTGTTCGGCCGCAACCTGACCAACCAGACCCGCGTGGTCGGCGCGATCGACTTCAACAACCTGACCGGCTTCCTCAACGAGCCGCGTACCTGGGGCGTGGAGTTCACCGCGAAGTTCTGATGCGGTTGATGGCGTGATGCAATGAAGAAGGGCCGGCGCAATGCCGGCCCTTCTGCTTCACACCCATCGGTAGTGCCGGCCGCTGGCCGGCAACGATTGATCTGGCACGCGCCTTACAGCGCGCTCTGCGGGCGCACCTTCAGTACCGCATTCTCGGCTGCGCAGTCGCGGCTGGAGTGCAGGCCAGCCTTGCGCGCGGCAGCGATCTCCTTGCGTGCGGCCAGCAGGTCCTTGTTGAACGCGGCGTTGTCGTGCAGGCGGGCCACGGCGGCGGCGCCCATGAAGCGGCCTTCGAGGATGTCGCTCTGCCAGTGCACGTTGCAGACCAGGCGGCTCTCACCGTAGTTGCGGCCGCGGGCCTGGATGGCATCGGCGCGGTCCGGTGCGATCTCCGACAGGATCAGTGCCCAGGCCCAGCCGATCGAGGTGTGGCCGGACGGGTAGGAGCCGTTCTTGCGCAGGCCTTCCTCGTCCTTCGGCGAACAGGTCGGCTCACCGTTGACCATGAACGGGCGCGGGCGCTGGTAGTGGTTCTTGGCCGCCTTGGTGGCGGCACTGGCGTCGATCCGGCTGCGCTCGAGCAGGCGGTACAGCGCCGGGGTCTTCACCGCATCGACGTCGATGTCGGCGGCACAGGAGAAGTGGTTGGCGCCTTCGGGGAAGCCGAGTTCGGCATCGACGCCGGCCTGGGCGAAGCGCGGGCTGCCACGCAGCGCACGGGCTTCACGGCTGACCTGTTCGTCCAGGGCGAGGGCGGCCGAACCGGCCACCGGCGGTGCCGGCACCAGGTCGAGGCTGGCCGGTACCGCGCCCTTGTCGAGATAGCCCACCGCCTTGGTGGTGATGTTGGCTTCGACGGCGGTCGGCTTGGCGGCGGTGGCGGCACAACCAGCCAGGGCCGCAACGACGGCAAGGCCGAGCAGCGGGCGGGCAGGGTGGGAAATCAGCGACATGGACGGGCTCCGGAGGAAAAACATCGCGCCATGATCGCAGCCCGTATACGACACCGCAGTGGCCATCGGTCATACGGCCAGACCCGGCATGGTCACCGCAGCAGTATGAAAAACGTCATCGAGTGTCGTCAGTCTCGTGAATCCGGGCGCAGCGCACGGATTTTCACGCGGCCGCGCCGTGAGCATCGGCACAACGGCGATCGAGATGCCGTCCAGTTCCAGCCGGGTCGGGGGGATCCGCTGACAGAGGGAGAGAAAGCGATGCGCAGCACCGCAACAGGAAGTACCGTCCTGGCCCTGCTCCTCGGGCTGGCAACCGCCCAAGCGCAGGCCGCCGACGTGGTTGGCGTGGCCTTCGTGCATGGCACCGGCGCACAGACCAATGCCACCCAGGACTACTGGCAGCCGGCGATCATCGACACCGTGCGCCAGGGCCTGCCGAACAGCAGCAACTATGTGGTCATCAACTGTGACTTCACCCAGTACATGTGGAAGCCGGAAGCCGCCGGTTGCCTGGCCAACCAGCTGACCGGCTTCATCGACAGCCGTGGCATCACCCAGCTGGTGGTGATCACCCACTCCAACGGCGGCAACGTGATGCGCTGGATCCTGTCCAACCCGACCTACGACAGCCGCTATCCGAAGATCATCCGCACGGTGCGCAAGGTCAACGCGCTGGCACCGTCCTCGGCCGGCACGCCGCTGGCCGATGCGGTGCTCAACGGCAACACCTTCGAAACCTCGCTGGGCTGGCTGCTGGGTTACAAGAACGACGCGGTGCGCCAGCAGCAGGTGGCGAGCATGGCCACCTACAACGCACAGAACCTGTACGGCACCGCGGGTCGCCCGGCGCTGCCCAAACCGTTCCGCGCCGTGGTCGGCAGCGACGTGGAATCGGCGGTGTGGGACAGCAACAGCTACTGCGGTGGCTACGCCGCCAATGTTGGTCTGGAGTTCACCCAGAACTGGCTGTCGTCCTGCTCCGACGGCTTCCTGGAGTGCAGCAGCCAGAAGGCCGCCGGCACTACCTGGTTCACCGACAAGCAGCGCACCAAGGATGCCGAGCCGCTCAGCCACAACCAGAGCCGCCGCGAGTGCTTCGGCCTCGGCACGATCCTGCGCACCGACCTGGCCCAGTGAGGAAGACGACCATGACGATCCATTCCACCCTGCTGGCCAGCGCCGTGCTGGCAGTGCTGTCCCTTTCCGCCGCGCAGGCCGCGCAGCCGCTGCAGGCTGCCCGTGCGGGCGATCAGGTGCCTGCCGCCTTGGTGGCCGCACCGCTGCCCACCGATGAAAGCGAACACGCGCCACTGGCCTTTGCCTGGGCGCTGGACCCGGCACAGCCGCTGCAGGCGACCACGCCGTATGCCTCGGTCAGCCGCAGCTACTGGCAGCAGGTCGATGGCACGCAGCTGCAGCGCGGCCTGGACCTGCCGCTGACGGCACCGGATGCGGTGATTCAGCTGAGCCCGGCCGACGGTGCCCGCGCGCTGCCGGCCAACACCCTGCAGGTGCGCGACCCGGCCGGCCGTAGCAGCGTGGCGCGCAGTGTCGATGCGCGCGCACTGCAGGAGGCCGGCATGCCGGTCAACGATGGCAGCAGCATGCTGCGTACCGGCGCGACCAGCGCAGTCGGTGCGTACACGCTGCAGAGCGCGCAGGCACAGGGCCGCTACGTGGTGCAGGTGCTGGAGCCGAACAGCCCGCTGCGGCTGGAACTGCAGGCCAACCAGGCGCAGGTGCTGGCCGGTGGCAACGTGCAGCTGCAGGCACGGCTGCTGGAAGATGGCGCGACCACCGCGCAGCTGGCATCGCGTCGTGGCGGCCTGGGCGGCGAAGCCCTGCTGGTTGCTCCGGATGGTCGCAGCTGGCCGCAGCGCCTGCTGCGCACCACCGATGGCAGCCTGCGCGCGCAGGTGCGCATCCCGGCCGATGTCGGCAGCGTGCAGGGGCTGTGGGAGCTGCAGGTGTTCGCCCAGGCCGATGGCGTGCTGCGCGATGGCAAGGTGGCCTTCGCGGTGGCACGCCCGACCGCACGCTTCAGTGGCCAGGCGGCACCGGACCCGGCCAGCCGCCAGGTGGCACTGCCGCTGCAGGTGGCTGCGGCCGGCCGCTACGAAGCACGCGGCACGCTGTATGCCACGGCCCGCGATGGCCAGCTGAAGCCGGTCGCGCAGGCACATGCGGCCGCGTGGTTCGAAGGCCCGGGCGCAGGCCAGCTGGTGCTGCCGTTCGACCAGGCCGCATTGCCGGCCGGCTTCGGTGCGCCGTACGAGCTGCGCGACCTGCAGCTGCAGGATCAGAGCCGGATGGCACCGATCGAGTCACGCGCGCTGGCGTTGCGGTTCTGAGGAACTGCGGCGGGCCGGACTTTCCGGCCCGCTGCATTGCTTCCTGTAGAGCCAAGCCCATGCTCGGCTGCCGTTTGCCGTGATCACGAGCAGCCGAGCGTGGGCTCGGCTCTACAACGGCATGTCGATTACCCCGCGTACGCGGTCAAGCGGCCTTCCTGCTCGACCACCGTAATCGCGCCGCCGAACACCGCCGACAGCGGTTCGTTGCGCAGCAGCTCGGCGCGGGTGCCGTCGGCCAGTACGCGGCCGTCGCGCAGCAGCACCACCCGCTCGATTTCGGGAATGATCTCTTCGATGTGGTGGGTCACCAGCACCAGGGTGATGCCCTGCTGCGCCAGTACCCGCATGGTCGCTACCAGTTGCTCGCGGGCCACCAGGTCCAGCCCGGTGGAGGGTTCGTCCAGCAGCAGTGCCTGCGGCCGGTTGACCAGCGCGCGGGCGATCAGCACGCGGCGGGTCTCGCCGGCGGACAGCTCGGCATAGGCGCGCTCGCGCAGCGACAGCGCGCCGGTCATCGCCAGCGTCTCGCCAACGCGTGCACGCATGTCGGCGGTCACCTCGCGGAACGCCGGCACCACGTAGCTGGCAAAGAAACCGGACAGCACCGCCTGTTCCACGGTCAGCCCGGGCATGTCGGCCAGGTTGCTGCTGAGGTCGCCGGTTACGATGCCCAGCTGTGAGCGCAGCCGGTCCACCTGCCAGCGGTTCTGGCCCAGCACCTTCACCGCCACCGTGCCGTCGCCCTGGGCCAGCGGGTACAGCTCGCGGGTGATCAGCTTGATGAAGGTGGACTTGCCGCAGCCGTTGGGGCCGAGCAGGGCGGTGTGCTGGCCCTGCGCAATGCGCAGGCTGAGCCCGTGCAGCACCTTCACCTGGCCGCGCACCACGGTGGCGCGGTCCAGTTCGATCAAGGGGGGCAGCTCCGCCAGGGGCGGGGCGGCGGTCATGGCGCTGGCGCGTGGATCAAGGCTCGACAACTCAGGTCCCCAACTGTGAACGGTGCCACGGAAGGCGGTGGCAATCACCGCCGCAGGGATGCAGTTTGCAACGCAAGCGCCCATCATGTCTGCCATCCCCGCGTCGATCCGGAGAGCTGCCATGCCTGATGCCCTGATGTCCCTGTTGACCGGTGGTGTGCTCGGCCTGGGCTGGTGGGCCATGCTGGCAGTGCTGCTGGTCTTCACCCAGATCACCATCTTCTCGGTAACCCTGTACCTGCACCGCAGCCAGGCCCATCGCGGGGTCGATTTCCACCCGGCGCTGGCCCACGTGTTCCGCTTCTGGCTGTGGCTGACCACCTCGATGATCACCCGCGAGTGGGTAGCCATCCACCGCAAGCACCACGCCAAGGTGGAGACCGAGGACGACCCGCACAGCCCGGTCACCCGCGGCATCGGCAAGGTGTTCTGGCACGGCGTGGAGCTGTACCGGGAAGCTCGGGGCCAGCGCGCGGACATCGAGCAGTACGGGCGCGGCACCCCCGATGATGCGATCGAGCGCCGCCTGTATACCCCGCATGCCACGTTGGGGCCGGTGCTGCTGTTCGCGATCAATACCGTGTTGTTTGGCCTGCCCGGCGTGGCCCTGTGGGCGATCCAGATGGCGTGGATCCCGTTCTGGGCGGCCGGCGTGGTCAATGGCCTGGGCCACTGGTGGGGCTACCGCAACTACGAGTCCGCCGATACCTCCACCAATCTCACGCCGTGGGGGTTCTGGATCGGTGGCGAGGAGCTGCACAACAATCACCATGCCTTCCCCAGCTCGGCGCGCTTCGCGATGCGGCGCTGGGAGTTCGACATCGGCTGGAGTGCGATCCGCCTGCTGCAGGCGCTGCGCCTGGCCAAGGTGCTGCGGGTGGCACCGGCCATGGACGTGCGCCCGAACATCGCCGTGCCCGATGCCGAAACCCTGAAGGCGCTGCTGTCGCACCGCTTCCAGGCAATGACCGACTACCAGCGCAATGTGTTCATGCCGGCCCTGCGCGAGGAAGCAGCACAGGCCGGGGCCAAGCTGCGCCGTCTGCTGCCGCGCCGTCTGCGCCGTGGCCTGGTCAACGACGGTCGCTGGCTGAAGCCGGACAGTCGCGCCCAGCTCAGCGCATGGGTGGCACAACGGCCGCGTATCCGCACCCTGGTCGAGTACCGCGCGCGATTGGCCGCGTTGCTGGAAGCCCGAGGCCACGACGCCGCCGAGCGCCTGCACCAGCTGCAGGCCTGGTGCCGCGAGGCCGAGGAAAGCGGAATCGCCGCGTTGCAGGCCTACGCCGCACGGCTGAAGGGCTACAGCCTGGTGGGCGCGTGAGGGCAGGGTACGGGCTTCTGCTGGCGGTGCTGCTGCCGGGCGTGGCGCTGGCCCAGGTCACCGACACCACCAGCTACCTGCAGCGGATGGACAGCGATGGCGACGGCCGGGTGAGTGAATCCGAGTACGTGCAGTGGATGCTGTATGCCTTCGACCGCATGGACCGCAATGGCGATGGTGTGCTGAGCGCAGACGAGCTGCCCGGCGGCAAGGGCAGGGCGATCAGCCGCGAACAGCAGCGGCAGGTGATCGTGCAGCGCTTCCACAAGCAGGATGCCAACGGTGATGGCGTCCTGGATGCGCGAGAGCTGGCGGCGCCACCGCGCTGAGCATGGCCCGGCGCTACCGGTCGGTGACGGATTGCATGAGGGGCGGGCGTAGAATCGCCCCATGCCTGAACTGCCCGAAGTAGAAACCACCCGCCGCGGCCTGGCGCCGCACCTGCAGGGTCGCCGCGTGCATGGCGTGATCCTGCGCCGCGCCGATCTGCGCTGGCCGATTCCGCCGGAAGTGGTCGAACTGCTGCCGGGCCAGCGTATCGAGGAGATCCGCCGGCGCGCCAAGTACCTGCTGCTGGATACCGCCATCGGCAGCGCGGTGCTGCACCTGGGCATGTCCGGCAGCCTGCGCGTGCTGCCCGGTGACACGCCGGTGCGCGCCCATGACCATGTGGACATCAGCCTGGACAACGGCCGCCTGCTGCGCTTCAACGACCCGCGCCGTTTCGGTAGCCTGCTCTGGCAGCCGGCCGGCGAGATCCACCCGCTGTTGCAGGGGCTGGGCCCGGAGCCTCTGGACGACGCGTTTGACGGCGACTACCTGTTCGCCCGCAGCCGTGGCCGCAGCGCGCCGGTGAAGACCTTCCTGATGGACCAGGCGGTGGTGGTGGGGGTGGGCAACATCTACGCCGCCGAGAGCCTGTTCAAGGCCGGCATCAGCCCGCTGCGCGAGGCGGGCAAGATCTCGCGCGGGCGTTACCAGCGCCTGGCAGACGTGGTGAAGGAGATCCTCGGCTACGCGATTACCCGTGGCGGCACCACGCTGCGCGATTTCATCAGCCCCGATGGTGCGCCGGGCTACTTCGAGCAGGAGCTGCTGGTGTACGGCCGTGACGGCCTGCCCTGCCCGAACTGTGGCCGCACGCTGAAGCACGCCACCATCGGCCAGCGCGCCAGCGTCTGGTGCAGCCATTGCCAGCGCTGAGCCGGCGGCCAGCGGCAGCTGAACGGGCAGGGCGCGTCTCCGCTGCCCGTTAACGTTTGTCTGCCTATGATGGCCGACCTTCCCTCTGTGCCTGACGCGCCTGCATGCAACGACGCGACTTCATCCGCAATGCCTCCCTCGCCCTGGCTGCATTCGGCCTGCCGTCCCTGCCCGCCTGTGCGGCCAGCAAGAGCGGCCAGATGGGCCTGCGCCGCCTCGGCCAGCCGCAGCCGTTCGACTTCGCCACCCTGAAGGGCCAGGCGCGCGCGCTGGCACAGGCGCCCTACAAGAGCCACAAGCGGGTGCTGCCTGGGCGTCTGGAAGGCCTGGACTGGGACCAGTACCAGTCGATCGGCTACCGCCAGGACCATGCACTGTGGGCTGACCAGCCGGGCAAATTCCAGGCCAAGTTCTTCCACCTGGGCCTGTACTTCCATTCGCCGGTGCGCATGTTCGATGTGGTCGACGGCAAGGCGCAGGAGCTGGCCTATGACGGCGCGGCGTTCAACTACGGCAAGAGCGGCATCAAGGACGGCGAGCTGCCGGCCGATCTGGGCTTCGCCGGTTTCCGCCTGAACACCCGCAAGGACACCGACCGCGACTTCGCCGCCTTCCTCGGCGCCAGCTACTTCCGCGCGGTCGGCAAGGAAGGCCAGTACGGCCAGTCCGCGCGCGGCCTGGCGATCGACACCGGCATGGGCAAGCCGGAGGAGTTCCCGGACTTCATCGCCTACTACCTGGAACAGCCGTCGGCCGATTCGGAGACGATCGTGGTCTACGGCCTGCTGGATTCGCCCAGCGTGGCCGGTGCCTACCGCTTCGCGATCACCAATGGCGACGTGCTGTTGATGGACATCGACAGCGCGCTTTACCCGCGCAAGGCGATCGAGCGGCTGGGCATCGCCCCGTGCACCAGCATGTACCAGGTGGGCGAGAACGACCGCCGCATGGCATGGGACTGGCGCCCGGAGATCCACGATACCGACGGCCTGTCACTGTGGACCGGTGCTGGCGAGTGGATCTGGCGCCCGCTGCTGAACCCGCGCAACCTGCGCTTCAACATGTTCGTGGACCGCAACCCGCGTGGTTTCGGCCTGCTGCAGCGCGACCGCAATTTCGACCATTACCAGGACGACGGCGTGTTCTACGAGAAGCGCCCGTGCCTGTGGGTGGAGCCGAAGGGCGAATGGGGCGAAGGCTCGGTGCAGCTGGTGGAGATTCCCACCGTGGACGAGACCTTCGACAACATCGTGGCGTTCTGGAACCCGAAGGAAAAGCCGCAGCCGGGCCAGGAGCTGCTGGTCGGCTACCGCCTGTACTGGGGCGCCGAACCGCCGGCGCGGCCGCCGCTGGCGCACTGCGTGGCCAGCCGTACCGGCCTGGGTGGCGTGGTCGGCAAGAAGCGCGAGTATTTCAGCTGGCGCTTCGCGGTGGACTTCGAAGGCGGCGAACTGGCCAGGCTGATCGACAAGGGCGAGGTTGAAGCGGTGGTGGAAGCCAGCCGTGGCCGGGTCGAGATCGTGTCGGCGCGCCCGCTGCGCGAGATCAACGGCTACCGCGCGATGTTCGACCTGGTGCCGCCGGAAGGCAGCACTGAGCAGATCGACATCCGACTGTTCCTGCGCAGTGGCGGCAAGACGCTTACGGAAACCTGGCTGTACCAGTACACCCCGCCGCCGGCGGGCGCGCCGGAGCGCACGCTGTACTAAGAGGGGGGATGGGTTTGCAGGGCTTGCAGCCCTGCACCTGCTGACGTCAACGTCAACGTCAAAAGCGGGCATTCCGTGGGATGGCGGGGTGGGTCCGGTTGAGGGGGACGGCGTAAATACGTCCATGTAGCCTCGGTCGCGCCATCCATGGCGCTCACGCCCCCTCAACCGGACCCACCCCGCCTTCGACAGTTTTGCGCGATCTGTTGGAACAGCTCGTGGGGTCAGATCTGTTTTCCGAAGGAAAACGGATCTGACCCCAGATCTATTTCGATATCTGACAGATGTGTCGACCAAGGTCGACACCTACCAACAGCCGTGGGGATCTGTCAGAGGTGGGGCGGTGTGGGTGGGCAGGACCGTTGGCGCCATGGATGGCGCCATCGAGCCCCCATGGACGGGTTTACGGCGTGTCCTGCCAACCCACACCGCCCCGCCATCCCACGGAATGCCGCTTTGGCTTTGGCCGTTGCCGTTGCGTTGAGCAGGTACAGGGCGCAGCCCTGCAAAAGAACCCTTTACAGCGGCAGGGGCGCCTGCGCCGGATCGATCCGGCCTTCGCCGCGGGTGATCTTCTTGAACTCCGCGCGGCTGACCGACACGTAGCGGTCGTTGCCGCCGATCTCCACCTGCGGGCCGTCCTGCACCGCGTGCCCATGCTCGTCCACGCGCACCGTCATCGTCGCCTTCTTGCCGCTGTGGCAGATGGTCTTGATCTCCTGCATCTCGTCGGCCCAGGCCAGCAGGTACTGGCTGCCTTCGAACAGCTCGCCGCGGAAGTCGGTGCGCAGGCCGTAGCACAGCACCGGAATGCGCAGCTGGTCGACCACTTCGCTGAGCTGCCAGACCTGGGCGCGGGTCAGGAACTGCGCCTCGTCCACCAGCACGCAGCCCATCGGCCCGTTCGCGGCCAGGTCCTGCTCGACCCAGCGCTGCAGATCGGTGTCACGGTCGAAGGCCATGCCATCGGCACGCAGGCCGATCCGCGAAGCGACCACGCCGGCGCCGGCACGATCATCCAGGCGCGGGGTCAGGATCGCCACCCGCATGCCGCGTTCGCGGTAGTTGTGGGCGCTCTGCAGCAGGGTGGTGGTCTTGCCGGCGTTCATCGCCGAATAGTAGAAGTAGAGCTTGGCCATCGACGGATTGTACGCCGCAGCCCCGCTCCACCGAAGTCGTTCAGCAACCCCACCGGCGGCCGGCTGTGGTCGTCACCCGGCCCCGTTACAATCCCCATCCCATGCACGGTCTCAATCCCCCCCAAGCCGCCGCCGTCCTGCACATCGAAGGTCCGTTGCTGGTGCTCGCCGGTGCGGGCAGCGGCAAGACGCGCGTGATCGTGGAAAAGATCGCCCACCTGATCGGCTGCGGCCGCTATCCGGCGCGCCGCATCGCGGCGATCACCTTCACCAACAAGTCGGCCAAGGAAATGCGCGAGCGTGTGGCCAAGCGCCTGCGCGAGCAGGACGCCGACGAGGTGACGATCTGCACCTTCCATGCGCTGGGCCTGAAGTTCCTGCAGATCGAGCACGCGGCCGTGGGCCTGAAGCGTGGATTCTCGATCTTCGATGCCGACGATGCCGCGGCGCAGATCAAGGACCTGATGTACGGCGCCAAGCCCGACGACATCGAGGACATGAAGAACCTGGTGTCGCGCGCGAAGAACGCCGGCCTTTCGCCCGAGCAGGCGATGGCCGCAGCGCGCAGCAACCGCGAGAAGGAAGCGGCCAGTGTCTACGAGCGCTACCAGCTGCGCCTGACCGCGTTCAACGCGGTCGACTTCGATGACCTGATCCGTTTGCCGGTGCAGATCCTGGAAGAAAATCCAGAGATCGCGCTGGCCTGGCGCGAGCGCATCGGCTACCTGCTGGTGGACGAATGCCAGGACACCAACGACGCGCAGTACCGGCTGCTCAAGCAGCTGGCCGGTGACAAGGGCAACTTCACCTGCGTGGGTGACGATGACCAGTCGATCTACGCCTGGCGCGGCGCCAACCCTGAAAACCTGCAGCAGATGGGGCGCGACTATCCTGCGCTGGAGATCATCAAGCTGGAGCAGAACTACCGCTGCTCCAACCGCGTGCTGCGTGCGGCCAATGCGCTGATCGCCAACAACCCGCACGAACACCTGAAGAAGCTGTGGAGTGACCAGGCTGACGGCGAGCGCATCCGCGTGTGGGAGTGCCGCAACAGCGAGCACGAAGCGGAGAAGGTCGCTGCCGAGATCGCCTTCGTGGCGCAGTCGCGCAATGTGCCGTGGAGTGATTTCTGCATCCTGTTCCGCGGCAACTTCCAGTCGCGCCCGCTGGAAAAGGCGATGCAGCTGCTGCGCATCCCGTATCACCTGACCGGCGGCACCATGTTCCTGGAACGCCAGGAAGTGAAGGACACGCTGGCCTGGTTGCGGTTGCTGGTGAACCCGGACGACGACACCGCGTTCATGCGTGCGGTGCAGTCGCCCAAGCGTGACGTCGGTGCCGGCACGCTGGCCAAGCTGGCCGAGCTGGCGCAGGAAAAGGACATGCCGATGGCACAGGCCGCCGAGGCGATTGGCGCCCTGCAGCAGTTGCCGCCGCGCGCGGCCAACAGCCTGGCGCGCTTCACCGACATCCTGCGTGACCTGCGTGCACAGACCCGGCAGGTCACTTCCGGCGACATGATCCGCAAGGTCGCCAAGGAATCCGGTCTGCTCAGCGAACTGCGCCAGCAGGCCAAGGAAGAGGCCAGTTACCAGCGTCGCGCCAACAACATCGAGGAACTGGCGCAGTGGTTCGAGGGTGGCCCACGTGGTGCTACCGCCGCCGACCTGGCCGGCCAGCTGGCGCTGCTGTCGCGCAGCGACAAGGACGAGGGCGGCAACCAGGTGCGCATGATGACCATGCACGCTTCCAAGGGCCTGGAGTTCCCGTACGTGTTCATCGTGGGCTGCGAAGACGGCGTGCTGCCGCACCAGGTCAGCCTGGACGAGGGCAACCTGCAAGAGGAACGGCGCCTGCTGTACGTGGGCATCACCCGCGCCAAGATCCAGCTGTGGATGAGTTACAGCAAGCTGACGCGCAAGTTCGGCGAGCATGTGCGGCTGAAGCCGAGCCGGTTCTTCGAGGAGATTCCGGCCGAGGAGATCCAGCGCGACGGTGCTGATCCGGTGGCTGATGCGGTGCGCAAGAAGGAGCGCGCGACGGCGGGGTTGGCCGCGATCGAGGCGCTGTTCGATTGAGGATCGAAAAGCCACTAAAGTGGTATTCCAATCCGTCCGATTGACGCTTCTGGCCTTGAGCCTGCATCGGGTTAAGGCCTAGTGTGAGCGCACCCGAAGTGCGCGCCGTGTCTTTCATCGTGTCCAACGATATCCCTGCTGTTCTCACCCGTACCTTCCTCGGGCTGGGCCTGGTCCTGCTTGTTTCAGCGCTTCTGGCCTACGTTGGGGCCAGGCGCTTCCTCGATGCGGCGGTCATTGCCGATGGCAGGATCACCCATGTGGATGCCATCCGTGTTGATCGCGGTGGTTCGCGCACTTCAGGGGTGAAGTTCCTGTACTGGGTGGACTTCACTACCAGCAGCGGGCAAGTGATGCGGTTCTTCGCAGGTCGTACCCGCCATCGTGCCTACATGACGGGCGATCATGTAGATGTGCTGTACCTGCCGGACCGCCCGGACAAGGCCCTGGTGCGTTCGCTCTCATCACCCTGGGGCCTGAGCGTCATACTGGGAGTGACCGGCGGCCCATTCTTGCTGGGGGTGGGACTTCTGCACCTGCCGCAGGCGGCGAGGGCATGGCGGCGCAGGCAGCTCCTTCGCCACGGGACACGGGTGCAAGCCAAGGTCCGGGCGATCAAGCGCGATCGCGGAGTATTCTCGGGGGGACGGCATCCGTTCGTCATCGTCTGCGCCTGGCGCGATCCTGAAACCACTCGATGGCATGTCTTCCACAGTGCGTATCTCTGGGCCGATCCCCGTGCACAGGTGAGTGGGCGTGAACTGGATGTCCATGTCATGCCGGGCAATCCGCGCTACTACCATGTCGATATTTCCTTCATTCGATCAGCGCCGGCACCGGCACGCTGATCGATCAACCCGGCCAGCACCATGCCCACCCTCCTCAGATGTTTTTTGCTGTTTTTCTTTGCCGTGGGCCTGCTGATCCTTCTGGCCGCCGCCTGGCTGTTCGTGGACGTCCAGCGTTTCGCGCGCAAGGCCGTTTCCGTAACCGGAACGGTGGTGGCCGTCCAGGCAGAGGATGCCCGGTCGGAAATGGAGGGGATGCCCGCACGTGACATCACCCTGCATCGCCCGGTGGTGAGGTTCCAGACCGCACAGGGGCAGATGATTCAGTTCACCGCGTCCTTTGCTACCGGAGCACCACTGTACGTGGTCGGCGAACAGGTACAGGTGCTATATCCCGGCGGCATGCCTTCCAAGGCTCGTATCCAGCACCCGGGATTGCGCTGGGGCGCACCGCTGCTGTTGGCGCTGATGGGCATGGGGTTCTGCCTGATCGCCGCATGCGTCCATCGCCTGTGCGTGCGCTACTGGCCGATCCTGTTCGGCCAGCGTGACGGGGCATGTGGCTAGGCTGGGCATCGTAGTGGCCCACCTGGCCTGAGCGTGCTGCACGGCGGGCGCTGGCGTTGCAAAATCGAGGTATTCCTTCCGGAGCCCACCCATGCATCCCATCGAAAGCGAACGCCTGCGGCTGCGCCGCCTGGAACCAGACCGGGATGCTGCGCCGATGCTGGCCCTGCTCAACGATCCGGGCTTCGTGCGTTTCATCGGTGACCGCAACGTGCGCGACGAAGAACAGGCGCGGGAATACATCGCGCTGCGGGTGCTGCACAGCTATGCGTTGAATGGCTTCGGCATGTATGCCATCGAGCGGTTGTCCGATGGTGCCTGGCTGGGCAACGTCGGGCTGGTGCGGCGGGATGGCCTGCCGGGGCCGGACATCGGCTATGCGGTGCTGTCGGAATTCGCCGGGCAGGGCTATGCCGGTGAGGCGGCACGCGCGGTGTTCGCGCATGCGCGCGGAGCGCTGGGCCTGCAGGATCTGTATGGCATTACTGATCTGGACAACGTGGTGTCCGGGAAGATCCTGCTGGGCCTGGGCATGCAGGAGCGCGGGGTGATCCAGTTGCCGGGCGTGGACAGCCCGAGCCGGTTGTATGCCACGCCGGGGGCGGCTGACGTCGGGTAGTGCCGGCCGCTGGCCGGCACAGTAGCAGCTGACGGTGGGTGCCGACCGTTGGTCGGCACGATTTAGATGCAGTGCCGACCACGGTCGGCACCTACCATCAGCCGCGCAGTTCTGCCAACTGCGCCTGCAGTTCGGCCACCGCCGCTTCCAGCTGGGCCACGCGCTCGGCCAGGCCCGGGTCGACCGCATCGCTGCTGCCACCGCCGCTGCTGGCGTACTTCGCCGCCAGCGCCGCGCCGTCCACTTCACCGCACAGCAGGTGCATGTAGCGGTCTTCGCGCTGGCCGCTGGCGCGCGGCAGCACCACCAGCAAGGCGCGCTGCTGCAGGCGCTCGATGGCGTGGCGGGCTTCGTCGGTATCGGCGAAGCGGTGCAGGCGTTCGCTGCGCGTCACCAGCTCGCCCAGCGTCTGCGGCCCACGCAGCAGCAGCAGCGCCAGCAGCACGGTCTGCTGCCGGGTCAGGTCCAGCGCGGCCTGCAGGCGGTGCTCGTAGCGGTCCGCGCGCGAGGAGAAGTGCTGGCGGGCCAGGCCCAGCGTCTCCAGTTGGCGCAGCGCGTGCTGCACGCTGCCGGCATCGACGTTCATCACCGGCTCGCGGGCGGTCTTCTGGTTGGCGGCCGATTGGGCAGCGTTGACCGTCAGTGGATAGGTGTCCGGAGTGGTTGCCTCCTTTTCCACCAGGCAGCCCAGCAGGCGGGCCTGCACGGCGTCGAGCAGGGGGACGTCGGGGGTCTGGGTGGAATCGGTCATGGCGGCCTCCGGAAGGGCAACGGGTCAACCGCCAAGCATAGCCGTCCCGGGACCGCCTTTGCCGGTAAAATGCGCCGGTATATCTGATTGCCGGTGAATCCATGCGTCGTCCTGTTTCCCTGTCCCTGACCCTGCTCGCTACCGCGGCGCTGGGCCTGTCCGCCTGCAAGCGCGTGGATGCGCCTGCCGCTGAAGCCGCAACCCCGGAGGCCCCGGCCGCCGCCGCCAAGGCCGGTGGCGCGCTCGATGCCACTGCCAACGACAACCTCAATGCGGTGCTGTGGATGCAGCGTGCGCAGGAGTACAAGGCGATCACCGAGCAGACCTACCGTGCCGCCGCCGACCACCTGGATGCCGCGCTGAAGGAAGCCCACTGGGATGCGCTGGTGCCGGAAGAACGCGGCAACGAGGCCAAGGGCCTGAAGCCGGCCGTGGTGCTGGACGTGGATGAGACGGTGCTGGACAACTCGCCCTACCAGGCGCGCCTGGTCCGCGACGGCAAGGAATACGATGAAATGACCTGGGACCAGTGGGTGGCCGAAAAGAAGGCCAAGGCCATTCCGGGCGTGGTCGATTTCGCCAAGGCTGCCAATGCCAAGGGCGTGACCCTGCTGTACATCTCCAACCGCGCCGTGCACCTGAAGGACGCGACCCTGGCCAACCTGCGCGAGCAGGGCCTGCCGGTGGCCGATGACAGCGTGTTCCTGGGCCTGGGCACCGTGGTGGAAGGCTGTGAGCAGGCCGGCAGCGAGAAGAACTGCCGCCGCCGCCTGGCCGGGCAGAAGTACCGCGTGCTGATGCAGTTCGGCGACCAGCTGGGCGACTTCGTGGAAGTGACCGCCAACACCAATGAAGGCCGTGACGCCCTGCTGCAGCAGTACCACGACTGGTTCGGCGAGCGCTGGTGGATGCTGCCGAACCCGACCTACGGCGGCTTCGAGCCGGCGCAGTTCAACAACGACTACAGCCAGTCGCGCCAGGCCCGCCACGACGCCAAGCGCGCCGCCCTGGACTACGCACCGTGAGCCGCGCGCCGCTGCCGCTGCGCGACGACGAGCGCCTGATCTTCGCGCTGGACGTGCCGGACCGCGCGCAGGCGCTGGACTGGGTCGATCGCCTCGGCGACAGCGTGGCGTTCTACAAGATCGGCATGGAACTGCTCGCCTCCGGCGAGTACTTCCAGGTGCTCGATGAACTGGCCCGCCGCGACAAGCGCGTGTTCGTCGACCTGAAGTTCTTCGATATCCCGGCCACCGCCGCGGCGGTGATCAAGCGCCTGTCGCAGTGGCCGGTCAGCTACGCCACCATCCACGGCTGGCACCCGGCGATGATGGAAGCCTGCGCCGCCGCCAACAGCAGCGACATGCGCCTGCTGGCAGTGACCGTGCTGACCTCGATGGGCCGTCCGGACCTGGCGCAGATGGGCATCGACCGTGAACCGGTGGACGTGGTGGTCGAGCGCGCGCTGGCCGCCCAGGCGGCTGGCATCGATGGCGTGATCGCCTCGGGCCAGGAAGCCGGCCCGATCCGTGCCGCTACCGGCGCCGGGTTCTCGATCGTCTGCCCGGGCATCCGCCCCGGCGGCCCGGTCGGTGATGACCAGAAGCGTACCGTTGGCGTGGACCAGGCCTTTGCCGATGGCGCCGATGCCATCGTGGTCGGCCGCCCGATCCGCCTGGCCGCCGATCCGCAGGCCGCGGCCCGGGCGATCCAGCAGGAAATCGCGTCGGCGCTGGCTGCGCGCTGAGATTCCACTGCCAGGACTGCAAGCGCTAACGCCATCCCGACCCGCGCGGGATGGCGTTTTTGCATCCGGCCGGGGAGCGGTTGTGCCCGAATCGCCGCAAAACCTGCCGTAGATTTCCTGACCCTGGCCCCAAACACCAGGTGATTCAATAAAATCAATGATTTATGACGAACTACGTGAAGTGTTGCCTTAACTTGAGCGGCAGCGTAGGATCGCCGCCATCCGGTCCTCGGACCGGACATGTGCCACAACACTGTCCACCGGCCCTGCGCCGGCTTGAAGAGCCTGTGATCCCCGTGATCCCGGCTCTTTTTTTATGCCGGTGGCGGTTCTGGGGTCAGATCCCTTGTGCCTGCGGCAGAAGGGATCTGACCCCATTGGTTGGAAACCGTGACGTCCCGGCTTGCCGCTGTCACGTCGCAGGCCGCAAGATGCGGACCGGTCCGGGGAGTCCGAGTGAATGAGCGTGGCAGTGCGAGGAAGGTCTGCGCGTGGATGGGGGCTGGCAGCCATGCTGTTGCTGGCCGTGGCCGCCTGCCGTGAATCGGCCAACGATCCGGCCAAGCCGGCGGCCGAGCCAGTGGCTGCGGTGCAGGCGATGGCCCTGCGCCTGGCCGAAGACGATCTGGTCGGCTACGCGAAGCTGTCGGTACCGCCGAACCAGTACCAGCGCCTGCAGCAGGCCTGGGCCGAGGGCCACAGCCAGTGGCCGCTGACCGAACTGCCACTGGGCGACCAGCTGCTGCCGATGCTGGCCGCACTGCGCACGCCCAATGCCAGCGTCGAACTGCAACGCAGCTTCGACCGCCAGCTGGCCGGTCAGGCGGGTGCCGTGCGCCAGGCCGCGCAGTCGATGGGCAACTTCGGCGTGCAGTACCTGCGCCATCAGAAGGGCTATACGCCCGGCCAACAGGCTCACTACATCGCCCTGGTGGAAACCCTCGCCAGCTGGGCGCAGGGGGCACCAATCAGTGACCGCGCCCGCGCGCGCAGCACGATCGCCGCGCTGGTGGGTGCCGCCGGCAAGGTCGGCTTCGACGATGAGGCCGGCCTGCAGGCCGCCGGCATGGAAGGCAGCCTGCAGCAGCTGGCGCCCTTCATCCATACCCTCAAGGCGGTGCTGGGCAGCTACGGGCTGGGCGTGGATGACGCGCTGCGCAGCGTCCGGGGCGAGCTGCTCTCGGTGGAGGGCGACAATGCGCTGGTACGCCTGCACTACGACCTGGCTGGCCGCGAAATGACCCTGCAGCTGCCGCTGAGCCGCCGCGAGGGCCACTGGTACCTGACCCGCACCCTGGCTGACACCGACGCGCTGCTGCGCAAGGCCGACGCGGCCCGCGCTGCTGCGTCGCCGTCACCGGCTGAAGCCCCCGCCGAGGGTGGGGAAGCGGCAACGCCGCCGCCTAAGCCATAATGGCGCCGATGTCGAAACAGAACCCGCTGCCGTTCCCCGGCGAAGAATCCCAGTCGACGCCCGCCGATACGGTGCCGGCGTCCCCCTCGACCGGTACCGGCCCGAACCCGGTACCGCCGCCCGCGCACGCGCGTCCGGCTGGCCGCCGCCCGCTGTGGGCACGGTTGCTGGGCCGCCTGGTCGAGCCGTGGCTGTCGCTGAAGATCGAACCGGAAGACCCGGGCCAGTACAACGATGGCCGCCCGGTCATGTACGTGCTGGAAGACTACGGCCTGTCCAATGCGCTGATCCTGGACAAGGCCTGCCGCCAGGCCGGACTGCCGTCGCCACTGGTGCCGCTGGCCGGTGACCCGACCGGGCGCAAGCGCGCCTACCTGGCGCTGTCGCGGCGCAGCTCCAGCAATTCGCTGATCCCCGAGCAGCGCGGCGCCAAGACCCACTCCGATTCGCTGGCCAAAGTGCTGCAGGCCCATCGCGTGCGCGATGACCTGGACGTGCACCTGGTGCCGGTGTCGATCTTCGTCGGCCGCGCGCCGGACAAGCAGAGCGGCTGGTTCGCCGTGCTGTTCTCGGAAAACTGGGCGCTGGTGGGTCGCTTCCGCCGCCTGCTGGCGGTGCTGCTCAACGGCCGCAGCACCATCGTCCGCTTCGCCCCGCCGATCTCGCTGCGCAGCACCGTGGATGAAGGCCTGGAACCGGAGCGCACGGTGCGCAAGCTGCAGCGCGTGCTGCGTACCCATTTCCGCCGCATCCGTGAATCGGTGATCGGTCCCGACCTGTCGACCCGGCGCCTGCTGGTGGACCAGGTGCTGGCGGCCGAACCGGTGCGCGAGGCGATCGCCGCACAGGCCAAGCGCGACAACTCGAAGCCGGCCGATGCCTGGAAGAAGGCGCACGCCTATGCCTGGGAAATCGCCGCGGACTATTCCAGCCCGGTGGTGCGCTCGGCCAGCTTCATGCTCAGCCACGTGTGGAACCGCATCTATGCAGGCGTGCTGGTGCACCATCTGGACAAGTTCAAGGCCGCCGCGCCGGGCCATGAAGTGGTCTACGTGCCCAGCCACCGCAGCCACATGGACTACCTGCTGCTGTCGTACCTGTTGTACGACCGTGGCATCGTGCCGCCGCACATCGTGGCCGGCATCAACCTGAACCTGCCGGTGGTCGGCACCCTGCTGCGCAAGGGCGGTGCGTTCTTCATCCGCCGCTCGATCCGTGGCAACGCGCTGTATTCGGCAGTGCTCAGCGAATACGTCGCGCAGCTGGTGGCCGGTGGCTACTCGCTGGAGTACTTCGTCGAAGGCGGCCGCTCGCGTACCGGGCGCCTGCTGCAGCCCAAGGGCGGCATGATCTCGATGACGCTGCGCGCGTTCCTGCGCCAGCCGCGCAAGCCGGTGCTGTTCCAGCCCATCTACATCGGCTACGAGAAGCTGATGGAAGGCGGCAGCTACCTGGACGAACTGTCCGGCCGGCCGAAGGAAAAGGAATCGATCTGGTCGCTGCTGTGGGGCATCCCCAAGGTGCTCAAGCAGAACTACGGCCAGGTGGTGGTGAACTTCGGCGAGCCGATCGCGCTGAACGACGTGCTGGCCGAGAAGGCGCCGGAGTGGAAGGGCGAGGCGGTGTCCGAGGACGAGAAGCCGGCCTGGCTGTCGACCACGGTGGACACGCTGGCCGAACGCATCCAGGTGCGCATCAACGGCGCCGCCGACGTCAACCCGATCAACCTGCTGGCGCTGGCCCTGCTGTCCACGCCGAAGCACGCGATGGGCGAGGCCGACCTGATCGCGCAGATCGAGCTGTGCAAGACCCTGCTGGTCGAGATGCCGTACTCGGACCGGGTGACGGTGACCCCGCACTCGCCGGAGCGGATCATCGCCCACGCCGAGGAAATCAACGTCCTCACCCGCATCAAGCACCCGCTGGGCGATGTGCTCAGCGTCAGCGGCGACACCGCGGTGCTGCTGAGCTACTTCCGCAACAACGTGGTGCACCTGTTCACCGCCTCGTCGTGGGTGGCCTGCTGCTTCCAGAACAACCGCCGCATGAGCCGCACCGGCCTGGTCCAGCTGGGCCGTACGGTGTACCCGTTCCTGCAGGCCGAGCTGTTCCTGCCGTGGAGCGAGGACGAGTTCGCCCTGCGCATCGACCGGACCATCGATGTGTTCGTGCGCGAGGGCCTGCTGCAGAACGTCAACGATGACGACGGCGGCATCCTGGCGCGCAATACGGGGCAGACCGACGAGGTGTTCCGCCTGCGTGCGATCGGCCATTCGCTGCAGCAGGCGTTCGAGCGCTATTACATCGCCATCTCGGTGCTGGTGAAGAACGGCCCCGGCATGCTCGGCGCCGCCGAGCTGGAAAGCCTGTGCCAGCAGGCGGCGCAGCGGCTGAGCCTGCTCTATGCACCGGCGGCACCGGAGTTCTTCGACAAGTCCCTGTTCCGCGGTTTCATCCAGAAGCTGCGCGAACTGCGCCTGGTGTGGCCGGACGAGAACAGCAAGCTGCTGTTCGACGAGCGCCTGGATGCCTGGGCCAAGGACGCCAAGTTCATCCTCGGCCGCGAGCTGCGCCACACCATCGAACGGGTCAGCCCGGAAGCGGCACGCCCGGACGAGGCGGCGCCACAGGATTGAAGGTAGTGCCGGGCGATGCCCGGCGAACAGCATGCCAACCAAGGTTGGCATCTACCGGGGCGAAGCAGTAGATCCACGCCATGCGTGGATGGGCCACCGCTCAGGCCGGTTCGTCGGGAATCTGCAGGCTTTCCAGCCTGGCGATGCAGTCCTTCAGCTGCAGCTTGCGCCGCTTCAGGCGCTTGGCTTCCAGTTCGTCCTCGCCGTTGGCGGCCATGCGGGTGATCTGTTCATCCAGCAGGCGGTGCTCGGCGCGCAGGGCGGCGAGGTGCTCGACGATCTCGGCGGGGCTGTAGGTGTCCACAGCCTCCGAGCATACACAGCGTTGATGACTGCCGGGAGAGGGGAATCCCGACCCCCGGCCGTGGCCGCTCCGAGCCGTTAGAATGGAGCCCATGAGTGCCGTGATTTCCCTTCCCGATCCCCAGCCGCGCGCCGCCCGTGATCCGCGCGTGGCCGAGCGCGAGCAGCACAAGCTGGCCAAGCGCCTGCGCCGCCAGGTCGGCGAGGCGATTGCCGACTTCGGCATGATCGAGGCCGGCGACAAGGTCATGGTCTGCCTGTCCGGCGGCAAGGACAGCTACACCCTGCTGGACGTGCTGCTGCAGCTGCAGAAGAAGGCGCCGGTACCGTTCGAGCTGGTGGCGGTGAACCTGGACCAGAAGCAGCCGGACTTCCCCGAGCACGTGCTGCCGGAATACCTGGCAGGCCTGGGCGTGCCGTACCACATCATCGAGCAGGACACCTATTCGGTGGTCAGCCGGGTCATTCCGGAAGGCAAGACGATGTGCTCGCTGTGCTCGCGGCTGCGTCGTGGTGCGCTGTACAACTACGCCGAAATCCATGGCTTCACCAAGATCGCGCTGGGCCACCACCGCGACGACATGGTGGCCACGTTCTTCATGAACCTGTTCCACCACGCCAAGCTGTCGGGCATGCCGCCGAAGCTGCGCAGCGACGACGGCAAGCATGTGGTGATCCGGCCGCTGGCCTACGTGCGCGAAAGTGACATCGTCGAGTACGCACAGGCACGCCAGTTCCCGATCATTCCCTGCAACCTGTGCGGCAGCCAGGAGAACCTGCAGCGCCGCCAGGTCGGCCTGATGCTGAAGCAGTGGGAAAAGGACCACCCGGGCCGCATCGAGCAGATCGCGCGTGCCATGGGCGAAGTCCGGCCCTCGCAGCTGGCCGACACCACCCTGTTCGACTTCATGGCGCTGGGCCGTCGCGACGACGCGCCGCTGCCCGACGCCCATGCCTGGCTGGCCGGTTCCCCGGCCGACGCCGACGCAGATCCCGAGACGCCCACCGTTTAAGGTCGGTCGCCCTTCCTCTTTGCCATCCGGAATTCCATGTTCTTTCGCAACCTGACGTTCTTCCGTTTCCCGACCACCACCGATTTTTCCGAAGTCGACACCCTGCTGCCGCACGCCCTGCTGAAGCCGGTCGGCGCGCTGGAAATGAATTCGCGCGGCTTCATCTCGCCGTTCGGCCGCGAGGAGAAGGAACTGCTCTCCCACCGCATCGCCGAACACCTGTGGCTGACCGTGGGCGGCGAGGACAAGATCCTGCCGGCGGCGGTGGTCAACGACCTGCTCGAGCGCAAGCTGGAGGAGATCGAGGAGAAGGAAGGCCGCCGCCCGGGTGGCCGCGAGCGCAAGCGCATGAAGGACGACCTGCTGCATGAACTGCTGCCGCGCGCGTTCGTGAAGTCCTCGCGCAACGACGCCTTCATCGACCTGCAGCACGGCTACGTGGCGGTGGATACCTCCAGCCGCAAGACCGGCGAGTACTTCATGTCCGACATCCGCGGCCTGCTCGGCAGCTTCCCGGCGATGCCGCTGAACGCCGAAGTCGCGCCGCGCTCGATCCTGACCGGCTGGATCGCCGGCGAGCCGCTGCCGACCGGGCTGAGCCTGGGCGAAGAGTGCGAGATGAAGGACCCGGTGGAAGGTGGTGCGGTGGTCAAGTGCCAGCACCAGGAACTGCGCTGCGACGAGATCGACAAGCACCTGGACGCCGGCAAGCAGGTGACCAAGCTGGCGCTGATCTTCGAGGACAACCTGTCCTTCGTCATCGGCGACGACCTGATCGTGCGCAAGCTGAAGTTCCTCGACGGTGCGCTGGACCAGCTGGAGCATGCCGACGAAGACGGCCGCCGCGCCGAGTTCGACGCCCGTTTCGCCCTGCAGAGCGCCGAGATCCGCCGCCTGTTCCTGTTGCTGGAAGAAGCCTTCAAGCTCAGCAAGGCTGACTGAACAGGCAGCCCGACGGCCGCCGGTCATCCGGCGGCCCGAAGCGGCGCTATGCTGGGCGCATGAGCCGTCTGCTGCGCCGCCTGATCAGCCCGACCCCGCCCGCCACCGTACAGCGCGACACCGTTCGCCTGCGCCTGGAGGATGCCGAGATCGAGGTACTGCGCGTGCGCGATCCGCGTGCGCGCCGCATCAAGCTGAGCGTGGACGAACGCGGCGCACGCTTGACCCTGCCGCCGCGCGCAAGCCTGGTGATGGGCGAACGCTTTCTGGAACAGCACCGCGACTGGCTGGCGCTGCAGCTGCGCCAGTATCAGGGCCAGGGCCTGCCGGCACCGCTGCAGCCGGGCGAAGACGGTGTGCTGCCCCTGCGCGGCGAACTGCTGCCGCTGCGCTGGCAGGAAGGCCGATACGCGCGCCTGGAGATCGACGCGCACGGCGCCTGTGTGCAGTGGCCGACCCGCGGCGGTGACGCCACCCTGCGCCGTCTGCTACGCGAGTTCTACGAAGCCCAGACCCGCGCCGACGTCGGCCGATGGTTGCCGAAGTACCTGCCCACCCTGCCGCGCGCACCCAGCCGCCTGCGCCTGAAGGTGATGTCCTCGCAATGGGGCTCGCTGGCGCCCGACGGCAGCATGGCATTGGACCTGGCCCTGGTGCTGGGCCGCTCCGACGCGTTCGAGTACGTGCTGGTGCACGAACTCTGCCACCTGATCCAGCCGAATCACTCGCCCGCGTTCTGGCACGAAGTGGAGCAACGCTTTCCCGCCTGGCGCGAACAGCGCGACTACTTCCAGCTGGAAGGGCGCCGCTTGAAAGCCATGCTGCGCCAGCTGTTGTAGAGCCGAGCCGATGCTCGGCTAACGCGCGCAGCGCGGGGTTCCAGTCTTCACGTCGAAGAGCAGCCGAGCATGGCTCGGCTCTACAGAAGAGCGCGCGCAGCGCGCGATCCGCCTCCGCTCTTGTTCTTCTTTCTCTCTTCCGTGGTGAGCGCGGAAACTGTCCGTGGCCGGGCGGGGTGGGTTGCGCAGGGGCGTGAGCCGCATGGATGCGGCGACCGAGCTTACAAGGGTGAAGGCGCTTTGCTTGCGAAGCACTGCTTCGCAAGCGCCTGAACGCACAGCCGCCAGCGGCTGGGCCGGGCCCCGGAGGGGGACTTGCAGCGTCCCCTGCATGGCTCACCCGCCCGGCCAAGCACGGCTTTGCCGTCGGATGCCACCCACCACGAGGGGCTCAGCCGTTGGCCGAAATCCTCACCCCGCCCGCAACGCCGCCGCCGCCGCCCACCGCGCCGCCACCCGCGGCGCCGTAATGCACACCGCCTGGTCGGTCACCGTCGTCACCGCGCGCTCCAGCAGCTGGATATCCGCCTCATGCTGGCGCGCCACATGCGGATCCTCGAAGAAGATCGCGCGCTGGCAACGCCCCTCCAGCACCCGGTCGGCAATCTGCGCATCACCGCCCATCGGGCCGCTCTGGTAGCGCGTCACCCACGGCGTATCACGCGGCCAGCCCCGGCTCCAGGCCAGCTCGTTCAAGCGCTGGCCGGTGGTGCCGGTCGCCACGCGTTCGCCGAACCGGGCCAGCACATCGAAGTGCTCATCGGCGAAGGCCAGCATCGCCGGCTTCATCGCATCGTGCGCTATCAGCGCCAGCGTCTGGCCTTCGAACGCATGCAGGTCGTCGGCGCCGGCATCGGCCGCCAGCCCGGCGTGGATGCGCTCCACCTCGACCCAGTCGCGCGCGGTGGCCACGGTCGAAATGAACGGCTTGCCGTGGATCACGCACTGCCGTTTCAATGCCGTGGCTTCCGGAAACACCGAGGACGGATCGACTGGATCAATCAGATAGATCGCTCCATCCAGTGTCCGATCCGGACCCATCCCGACCACCTCGGCGACCAGCTTCATCAGGCCACCCTCGCGCCCGTAGGGATAGCGGTGCAGGCCCGCATACCCAGCCAGGAAGCCCTGTCGCTCGATCGCGTCATGGGTGCGGCCGACCGCGTGCAGCGACACGCCCAGTTCCCGCAGGCCGGCCTCGCTGCTGAGCAACCAACGGAACAGCGCGGCGCGCGCGTCGTGGTGATGAAGACGGTTGGCAGCCAGGCCGATGCGCATCGAATGCTCCGCAGGTACGGGTGAAGGCGGCAGTGTATGTCGGCATTCCCCTCTCTGGATGCTTTTACAACTTTCTTCATTGCGGCCTGTCCGCACGTCGCTAGCGTGGCAGACAGCGGTACCGCTGCGCGGCCGTGCACTTCCGCCCGCGAAATGAGGATGCCCATCGTGAACGTCGCTGGCCTGCCTGCCGCCGCCGTGGTCCTGGCCTGCCTGTTGCTGCCCGCGACAGCTGCCGCCGCTGGCTGCGAGTCGCCGCTGCGCATCGCCTGGCCCGCCGACCGCGCACCGTTGTCCTCCAGCGAACAGGGCCAGGCGCGCGGGCTCAGCGCGGAGTACCTGGCGCTGCTGGAAGCACAGCGCCCGCTGCAGATGCAGCCACTGCCGGGCGTTGCCGTGGCCGAGGGGGTGTTGCCCCACGACACCCAGGCCCTACTGGGGTGGCCACGTTCGCAGGTGCCCATCGGCTGGGTGGCCAGTGCTCCGTACCTGCAGCTGCCGCAGGTGATCGTGCGGCGCCAGGATGCGCCGCCGGTCATGGGGCTTGAAGCCCTGCGCGGGCGCACCGTGGCCAGTCCCGATCCATTGCCGCTGACTGCGCTGCTGGCCGAGCAGGCGCCGGGTGCGCAGCTGCTGCCACCGGCACCGATCGACGACGCGCTGTCGCTGCTGGGTACCGGCCTGGTCGATGCCGTGATCGCCAATCTCGGCGAGGTCGAGGCCGCGTTGCGCCGCTACCGGGGAGATTCGCTGGTGGTCGCAGCACCGGCGGGAATCGACGATGCGCTGGTGCTGGCCGCCGTGCCCGCCTGTGCCGGTGTCATCAGTGCGTTCGAGCACGCCGCGGCGCAGCTGACTGACACGCAGCGCGAGGCGATCCGCGCAGCCTGGCTGCCGGCCGTGCCACGCAGCCAGTCGTCACCGTCGCCCTTGCGTTGGCTGGTAACCGCCTCGCTGATCGTGCTGGCGCTCGCGCTGGTATATGCCTTCGGCTATTGGCGCGTGCACCGTGAAAGCGCACGCCGCCGCGTGGCCGCGCAACGCCTGCAGGAG
Source organism: Nocardiopsis yanglingensis (assembly GCF_045809185.1). NCBI lineage: Bacteria > Bacillati > Actinomycetota > Actinomycetes > Streptosporangiales > Nocardiopsidaceae > Nocardiopsis > Nocardiopsis yanglingensis. The sequence continues at coordinate 164,695 of NZ_JBJNRH010000007.1, forward strand.
GTGACCTCGAATCTGCCGGCGGTGGTCTACCAGGCGCGACGCTCTGCAGCGGGCTACTACAGTTTTCCGCAGATTGCGGGTGACGTGCAGACCTTGTTCGGGATCAGCGTGGAAAATGCGTTGATCAACCAGCAGCGCCTGCTGGCAGCGGTCCACCCCGATGATCGCAATCGGCTGATGGAAGCCGTCGATGCGGCTGCGCTGGCGCGTGGCCCGATCGACGTCACCTTCCGCACGCGATCGCCGCAGGGCTGGCGTTGGGTACGTTCCCATGGACGGCCGCTGTCCTGCGATGACGGCGATGTCGAGTGGAGTGGCTACTGGATCGATGTCAGCGAGGCGCAGTCGCGCACCCGGGCGCTGGCCGAAGCGCGGCGGGAGGCCGAGCAGGTGGCGCAGGCCAAGACCCACTTCCTGGCAACGATGAGCCACGAGATACGCACGCCGATGAGCACCCTGCTGGGCATGCTCGAACGATTGGCTGGCAGCGAGCTGGATCCGGGCCAGCAGCAGGTGCTGGCGACGGTCGGTGATGCAGCGCGGATGTTGCGGCAGATCCTCGACGATGTGCTGCACAGCCAGCGATTCCAGGTTGCGCCGCTGCAGCTGCGGCCCACGGATCTGGGCGCGCTGGTGCGCGCGGTGCAGCAGCTGCTGATGCCGGTCGCAGCCAGCCGCGGCTTGTACCTGCGCGCCGAGCTGGATCCGGCGTTGCAGACTGGATCGCTCGCCGACGGTCTGCGCGTGCGCCAGATCCTGTTCAACCTTGCTGGCAACGCGCTCAAGTTCACCGAGCAAGGGGGCGTGGAACTGCGCGTGCAGGTGCTGCAGCCATTCGATGGCGGCCAGCGCTTGTGCCTGCAGGTGAGCGACAGCGGCGTAGGCATCAGTCCGGAGAGGCAGCAGGCGGTGTTTGCCGCTTACACCCAGGCCGAGGCATCCACAACACGCCGCTTCGGTGGCAGCGGTCTGGGCCTGGCGATCTGCCGCGAGCTGGCCGAGTCTATGGGCGCGCAGCTGCAGCTGCGCAGCACGCCAGGCGGGGGTACCACGGTAAGGATGGAGCTGGAGCTGGCTGGCTGTGCGTTGCCCGCCGAGCCGCGGCCTCTGCCGTTGTCGGCAATGCGGCCACTGTCGCCGGCCCGGGTATTGGCGGCCGATGACCATCCCACCAACCTGCTACTGCTGGAGCAGCGCCTGTGCGAGCTGGGACTGCAGGTGCACGCCTGCGGCGATGGCCGGCAGGCCTTCGAGGCCTGGCAGGCGCAATCGTTCGACCTGGTCATCACCGATTGCCACATGCCGCACATGGATGGCTTCGCGCTGGCGCAGGCGATCCGCGCCGACCCTTGCCCGACGCGTGCGCAGGTGCCGATCATTGCGCTGACCGCCAGCGTGCTGGATCGCACCCGCGAGGCCTGTCGCGCGGCCGGCATCGAGCACTTCCTGGCCAAGCCGGTGGAGACCCACGAACTGCACGCACTGTTGGCCGTGCTGCTGGCGCCGGTATCAGTGGATCAGTAGCCGCACGATACTGGCGGCGGCATCGCGACCCTCGGCCACGGCGGTCACTACCAGGTCGGCACCGCGCACCGCATCGCCACCAGCGAACAGGCGCGGATGGGCGGTCTGGTACGGCAACCGGTCCTTGCCACCGGCGACGATGCGGCCGTTGGACTGGCCTTCCACGCCATGCTCGGACAGCCACGCCGGCAGCGTCGGCGAGAAGCCGAAGGCGATGATCACCACGTCCGCTTCCAGCAGCGATTCGCTGCCTTCGATCGGCACCGCGTTCTGGCGGCCGTTGGCATCGGGTTCGCCGAGGCGGGTTTCGACCACGGTCACGCCGATCACTTCGTCGTCGGCACCGGCTTCGATCGACAGCGGCTGGCGGTTGAACAGGAAACGCACGCCCTCCTCGCGTGCGTTGGCCACCTCGCGCGCACTACCGGGCATGTTGGCCTCGTCGCGGCGATAGGCACAGGTGACCTTGGCCGCGCCCAGGCGCACCGCGCTGCGCACGCAGTCCATGCCGGTATCGCCACCACCGAGCACCACCACGCGCTTGCCGTTGAGATCGGGCAGGGCGATGGTGTCTTCCCAGCCGGCGATCGGCCGGCCTTTCGGATCATCGCCGCCGACGATGCGGCTGTTCTGCACCAGGAACGGCAGCGCCGGCAGCACGCCCTTCAGGTCCTGGCCGTCGAGGCCGCCATCGGTGTAACGGTAGGCGCCAGTGCCGACGAACACCGCATCGTGGGAGTCCAGCAGCTGCTGCACGCTGAGGTCGCGTCCGATCTCCACGCCGAGGCGGAACTGCACGCCCATGCCCTCCAGCACTTCGCGGCGGCGATGGATCACGTCCTTGTCCAGCTTGAAGCTGGGAATGCCGAACTGCAGCAGGCCGCCGATCTGCTCGTAGCGGTCGTAGACCACGGCGGAAATGCCGGCGCGTGCGAGGCGATCGGCGCAGGCCAGGCCGGCCGGACCAGCGCCGATCACCGCCACGCTGTGGCCGGTTGGCTGCACTGCGTCCAGATCCGGACGCCAGCCGCTGGCCAGCGCGGTATCGACGATGTACTTCTCCACCGCACCGATGGTGACCGCGCCGAACTCCTCCAGCGTGCAGCTGCCTTCGCACAGGCGGTCCTGCGGGCAGACGCGGCCGCAGACTTCCGGCAGCGGGTTGGTGCTGTGGCACAGCGTGGCCGCTTCGTGGATGCGGTTCTCCTGCACCAGCTGCAGCCACTGCGGAATGGCGTTGTGCACCGGGCACTTCCAGCTGCAGTAGGGGTTGCCGCAATCCAGGCAGCGACCGGCCTGGTACTGGGCATCTTCCTTGCCGAACTTTCCATACAGCTCGCCCCAGTCGCCGGACGTGCGCAGTTCCACCGGGATGCGCTGCGGCATGGTGCGGGGCAGGTCGAGGAACTGGAAGGCGTGCTTGCGGCTCATGGCGGGCTCTGGAATGCAAGGGGGAACGTTGCCGGCCAGCGGCCGGCACTACCGGAAAACATCACGCAGCGCGGCGCAGGGTTTCGGTCAGCGACTCGATGCTGGCGGCCTTGGGTTTGACCAGCCAGAACTTGCCGATGTAATCGCGGAACTCGTCCAGGATCTGCTGCGCCCAGATGCTGCCGGTCAGCTCGCGATGACGACCGATCAGGCGGTGCAGGTGCTGGCGGTAGTTCTCGAACCCTTCGGCCGACACGCGATGGATGTCGATCAGCTCGTGGTTGTAGCGGTCGACAAAATCGCGGTCCACGTCCAGTACGTAGGCCAGGCCGCCGGTGAAGCCTGCACCGAAGTTCAGGCCGACCTTGCCCAGCACCAGTACCACACCGTCGGTCATGTACTCGCAGCAGTGGTCACCGGCACCTTCGACCACCGCCAGCGCGCCGGAATTGCGCACCGCGAAGCGTTCGCCCGCGCGGCCGGCGGCAAACAGCTCGCCCCCGGTGGCGCCGTACAGGCAGGTGTTGCCGATGATGGCGGTGCTGCGGGCCTCAAAGCGCGCGCCGCGCGGCGGGCGCACCACCAGGCGGCCGCCGGCCATGCCCTTGCCGACGTAGTCGTTGGCTTCACCCTCCACTTCCAGGTGCAGGCCACCCACGTTGAACGCGCCAAAGCTCTGCCCGGCGCTGCCGCGGAAGCGCAGTTCCAGCGGCGCTTCGGCCATGCCCTGGTTGCCATGCGCACGCGCCACCGCACCGGCCAGGCGGGTGCCGATGCTGCGGTCGGTGTTGTGGATCAGGAAGCGGTGTTCACCGCCGCGCTTGTGCTCGATGGCCGGCGCCAGCAGGCCGTCCATCTGCGTGGCCAGGCTGTCCGGCGATTCGTACAGGCGTTGCGCCGCGCAGTGGCTGCCCTCGTAGCGGCTGTCGGCCAGCAGGCGCGACAGATCCACGCGCACGCCCTCGCGCGGCGCGGCGTCGATCTGCCGCAGCAGGTCGGTACGGCCCACGATCTCTTCCAGCGAACGCGCGCCCAGGTAGGACAGCCAGCCACGCACTTCCTCGGCCAGCAGGCGGAAGAAGTTCTCCACGCGCTCGGGCTGGCCGGTGAAGTGGTTCTCGCGCAGGCGCTCATCCTGGGTGGCCACGCCGGTGGCGCAGTTGTTGAGGTGGCAGATGCGCAGGTACTTGCAGCCCAGCACGATCATCGGCGCGGTGCCGAAGCCGAAGCTGTCCGCGCCCAGCAGCGCGGCCTTGACCACGTCCAGGCCGGTCTTCAGGCCGCCATCGGTCTGCAGCAGGGTACGCCCGCGCAGGTCGTTGGCCAGCAGCGCCTGATGCGCTTCGGCCACGCCCAGCTCCCACGGCACGCCCGCATAACGGATCGAGCTGACCGGCGAGGCGCCGGTGCCGCCGTCATGGCCTGAGATGGTGATCAGGTCCGCACCGGCCTTGACCACGCCCGCCGCAATCGTTCCGACGCCGGCATGGCTGACCAGCTTCACCGACACCAGCGCGGTCGGGTTGACCTGCTTGAGGTCGTAGATCAGCTGCGCCAGGTCCTCGATCGAATAGATGTCGTGGTGCGGCGGCGGCGAAATCAGGCCGATGCCCGGACGCGCATAGCGCAGCCGTGCGATCAGCTCGTTGACCTTGTGGCCGGGCAGCTGGCCGCCCTCGCCGGGCTTGGCGCCCTGCGCGACCTTGATCTGCAGCACCTCGGCATTGACCAGATATTCAGCGGTGACGCCGAAACGGCCCGAAGCCACCTGCTTGATCTTGCTGCGCTTTGTGGTGCCATAGCGGGCGGGATCCTCACCGCCTTCGCCGGAATTGCTGCGACCACCGAGGCGGTTCATCGCAATGGCCAGCGCTTCATGCGCTTCCGGCGACAGCGCGCCGAGGCTGATGGCGGCGGTGTCGAAGCGCGGGAACAGTTCGCTGGCCGGGGCCACCTCGTCCAGCGGTACCGGCGTGGCCGCCGGCACCAGTTCCAGCAGGTCACGCAGCGCCGACGGCGGGCGCGCATGCACCGCATCGCAGTACTGCTGCCACGCACGCGGGTCACCGCTGCGCGCCGCGCGCTGCAGGGTGGTCACCACGTCCGGGTTGTACATGTGGTACTCGCCGCCGTGCACGTACTTCAGCAGGCCGCCCACGTCCACGTCCTGCTGCTCGTCCCAGGCCTGCGTGCACAGTTCGCGCGCGTCGGCATCCAGGCGCGCGAAACCGGCACCACCGATGCGCGAGGCGGTATCCGGGAAGCACAGGTCCACCACTTCAGGTTCCAGGCCGATGATCTCGAACAGCTGCGCGCCGCGGTAGCTGGCCACGGTGCAGATGCCCATCTTCGAGATGATCTTGGACAGGCCCTTGTAGACGCCCTTGCGGTAGCGGCGGCCGATCTGCGACTGCTCGCCACCCTTGCTGAGCTTGAGGATGCCGCGGCGGCCCAGGTCGAACAGGGTCTGGTAGGCCAGGTACGGGTACACCGCGGTGGCACCGAAGCCGAGCAGGCAGGCCATGTGGTGCGGATCGCGCGCGGTGCCGGTCTCGACGATCAGGTTGACGTCGCAGCGCAGGCCCAGGCGCGAGAGGTGATGGTGGATGGCGCTGGTGGCCAGCAGGGCGTGCACCATCGGCCGCCCGGCCACCGGGTAGCGGTCGGACAGCAGCAGCATCACCATGCCCTCGCGGGCAGCCTGTTCGGCCTCGGCGCAGATGCGCTCGATGCCGGCGCGCAGGCCTTCGTCCTCGCTGTAGGACAGGTCGAGCAGGCGGTTGGCCTGCACGTACTGGTCCATCTTCAGCAGCTGGCGCAGCTTGCGCTGGCTCAGCACCGGCGAATTGAGGATGACGTGGTTCACCGTTTCCGGGCCGGCATGGAAGATGTTGGTCTCCTTGCCGAGCTGGGTGGACAGCGACATCGCGCAGTCTTCGCGTAGCGGGTCGATCGGCGGGTTGGTGACCTGCGCGAAGGCCTGGCGGAAATAGTCGTACAGCGGACGGCTGCGCTGGCTCAGCACCGCCATCGGCGTGTCGTCGCCCATCGAGCCGGTGGCTTCCTGCTCGGTCTCGGCCAGCGGCCGCAGCACCTGCTCCACTTCCTCGCTGCTGAGCTGGTACAGCTTGTGGTAGCTGCGCAGGGTGCCTTCGTCGAAGGGCTCTTCCACCAGCGAGGGGTCGATCAGCTCGGTCTGCAGGTAGGTCACGCCCTGCTGCAGCCACTGCTTGTACGGCGCGCGGCCACGGTTGATGCGGTCGATGGCTTCGGAGTCGAGCAGGTCGCCGCGCTTGAGGTCGATGGCGATCATCTCGCCCGGGCCGAGCTTGCCCTTGCGAACCACGCGCTCGGTCGGCACTTCCCACACGCCTGCTTCGGAGGCGACCAGGAAGTGGCGATCGGCGGTCAGCATCCAGCGCGCCGGGCGCAGGCCGTTGCGGTCGAGGGTACACACGGCGTAGCGGCTGTCGCAGGCGACGATGCCGGCCGGGCCATCCCACGGCTCGCTGTTCAGGCCGTGGAACTCGTAGAAGGCCGCCAGGTCAGGGTCCTTGAACTCCAGCGACTGCGTGGCCGGCGGCACCAGGATGCGCAGCGCCTGGATCAGCTCCATGCCACCGGCGACCATCAGCTCCAGCATGTTGTCCAGGCTCTGCGAATCGGAGCCATGCATGGAGATGACCGGGTCGAATTCACCGATGTCGAAGCGCGGCGTCTTCCACACCTTGCTGCGCGCCTGTGCCCAACGCCGGTTGCCTTCAATGGTGTTGATCTCGCCGTTGTGGGCGAGCATGCGGAACGGGTGCGCCAGCGGCCAGCGCGGCAGCGTGTTGGTGGAGAAGCGCTGGTGGAACACGATCGCGCTGGAGGCCAGTTCGCGGCGCTGCAGGTCCAGGAAAAAGCGGCTCAGCTTGTCCGGCAGCACCATGCCCTTGTAGCTGATCGCATCCGGGGTGAGGGTGGTGACGTAGAAATCGGCATGCTCGCGCAGCTGCTGTTCGCTGCGACGGCGGGCCAGGAACAGCGCCAGTGCGAAACCGGCATCATCCTGACCGACGCCGGCATCGACGAATACCTGTTCGATGCGCGGCAGCGTATCGCGCGCCAGCTGGCCGCAGACGCTGTCATCGGTGGGTACCTCGCGCCAGCCGGCGACCTTGCAGCCCACCGCTTCCACCTGCGTCTGCAACTGCGCGCGGCAGGCCTGCGCTGCGTCGGCGTCGTGCGGCAGGAACACCAGGCCGGCGGCGAAGCGTGCGGAGACCGCGATGTCGGCTTCGCTGGCCAGCAGTTTCAGGAAGGCATCGGGGCGGCGCAGCAGCAGGCCGCAGCCATCACCGGTCAGGCCATCGGCGGCGACACCGCCACGGTGGGTCATGCGCGAAAGCGCGGCGATGGCGGTATCAACCAACAGGCGCGATGGTTGATCGTCGAGCTGGGCGACCATGCCAAATCCACAGGCATCGCGCTCGGAGCGCGGGTCGTAAAGCCCTTGGCGGTTGCGGGGGGCCATCTCTACCTCGATGCGGAATGAATTGAACGGGGACACTCAAGCCCGCTCAATCCCTGGAGCGCATCATGAGGCCACCGGATGCCTCGACTAGATCACAGGTTGCTGCAGCGCCGCAATACACGGTTGCAGGTGCAACAGAAAGCGCCGGCAGCCCTGTGCCGGCGCCGGGTCGGACTCAGCCGCAGCGCGCGCCGCTGACTGCACCCTTGTCGTCCACTTCGATGTTCAGGCGGTCGCCGAGGAACTCCATCGTGGCCACGTCGTTGGGCTTGAGCACGCGCACCTGGCTGGCGCCGGCGTCTTCCTGCGCCTGCTTGCCCAGGGCATCGGTGTAGGCCTGGCCGACCAGGCTCTGCACCTGGCTGGCGTCGCAGGTGCCGACCGGCGGTGCCTCGGTGGCCTTGCCGGCGTCGTCGGCCGGCGCCTTGGCGGCTTCGGCGGCCTGCTGGGCGTGAGCCGTGGCCGAATCCTGTTCATCCAGCGCCGGTGCCTGGCAGGCGGTCAGGGCCAGCACGGCCGGCAGCAACAGGGCGGAGAGCGAACGGGCGCGAATCGGGAACGACATCATGACTCCGGAAGGGGTTGTGAAGACCCGAGCATAGCGGCGAACCGGCCCTCACGTGTTTGTCTTGTGTTATCGACAGGATCGCGGCATGGCGACGGCGACACTACAGGCATGCCAACACCCTCCACCCCCGAACGACAGGCCGCGCGCGCGGCCGGCCTGCGCTATGTCGACGACACCCAGCCGGGCATCAGCCGGCGCCGCGCCGGCAAGGGTTTCAGCTACCGCGATGCTGATGGCCACGCGATACGCGACGCCACCACCCTGCAGCGCATCCGTGCACTGGCGATTCCGCCGGCGTATACCGCCGTGTGGATCTGCGCCCACGCCAACGGCCACCTGCAGGCCACCGGCCGCGATGCGCGCGGACGCAAGCAGTACCGCTACCACGCCGATTGGGCCAGGGAGCGCGACGCTGGCAAGTTCGACCGCATCATCGCCTTTGGCGAGGCGTTGCCCACGCTGCGGCGGCGGTTGACGCGCGACCTCAAGCGACCAGGCTTTCCGCGGGAGAAAGTGCTGGCGGTGGTGGTGGCGCTGCTGGCCGACACCCTGGTGCGGGTCGGCAATGAAACCTATGCACAACAGAACCGTTCGTTCGGACTGACCACACTGCGCAACCGCCATCTGGAGCTGCTGCGCGGCGGCCGGGTGCGCATGCGCTTCCGTGGCAAGTCCGGCCAGCTGCAGGAAGTGACCGTGGGCGATCGCAGGCTGGGACTGCTGGTACGGCGCCTGCAGCAGTTGCCCGGGCAGGCGCTGTTCCAGTACCGCGATGAGGACGGCACGCCACAGCCTGTGGACTCCGGCGCGGTGAACGACTACCTGCGAGAAGTGATGGGCGAGGACTTCACTGCCAAGGATTTCCGCACCTGGGGCGGCACCGTCGCGGCGGTGCAGGCGTTTGCTGCCACCGAGCTGCCGGAACCGGCCAGCCAGCGCGCGCTGGCGCAGGCGCAGCGCGCGGTGGTGTGCGAAGTGGCATCGCTGCTGGGCAATACCCCGGCGGTATGCCGCAAGGCCTACATCGACCCGTGCGTGTTCGCCGGCTGGGAGCGCGGCGAACTGGCGAAGCTGGCCGGCCTGCGTGGGCCGCGCCAGTGGGAACAGGCCACCCTGCGCGTGCTGCGCAGGGCGCGCAGGCTCAGCCGCAGTAGATCGCGGTGATGTTGTTGGTGCGGCCCTTCTCGATGGTCAGGCGGTCGCCGCCCTCGCTGGCCGGCGGCACCCGCGGACCGTCGTGGCGCAGCACCCGCACGTGCAGGCTGTCGCTGTCCACGCGGGCGCGGGCCACGGTGGCATCCGAAGCGGCCAGGCCCAGTGCGCCGCGCACCATGTCGCTGTGGCACTGCCCGGAAATGACGCCGTCGATCGGCTGCACCTGGGCCACCGGCGAGCTGCTGCAGGCGGCGAGGGAAAAGCAGACGACGGCGGTGGTGATGGCATGTTTCATGGAGGCGTTCCTTGTGTGGTTGCGTGCAGCGTGCGATGCCGCACGTGGTGGCGGAATGAATACCGTGCACATCGTGGACACGGTGCGCTCACTGCCGCCAACAGCATAGGTGGAGACACTGCAGGAGCGGCGGATGCCGCCCCGGGTAGTGCCGGCCGCTGGCCGGCAACCCCATTCCCCCCGAGGAGACCTGCATGGCCACCGCCAAGAAGACCCCCGTCCGCCGCAAGGCATCGCCGAAGGTGCGCAAAGGCAGCACCGCAACCAAGACCGTCGCCGACCCCTCTCGCCCGCGGGTGGTGAAGACCGCAACCCGCAAGGCGGCGGCCAGCGATCCACGGGCAGCGCGCGTCGCGGCCCGACAGCGACGCCTGCAGGACCAGGAGAAGGCCAAGGACGTGCGCGCAGCGAAAAAGGCCACAAAGAAGCCCGCAACCCAGGCCGGCACACGCCGGCAACCGGAGGCGATGCCGGCGCAGCAGCTGGCCAAGCCCGGGCATGAACACGAACTGGAGTTGGCGCCGCGTTTCCTTGCACCGGACTACGCCGGCAGCGGCAAGCTGCAGGGCATGCGCGCGATTGTCACCGGTGGCGATTCCGGCATCGGCCGTGCGGTGGCGGTGCTGTTCGCACGCGAAGGCGCCGACGTGGCGGTGTTGCACCTGGACGAGGCCGAAGATGCCGACATCACCCGCCAGCACGTGGAGCGCGAAGGCGGCCGCTGCGTGGTGATCGCCGGTGATGTGCGTGACCCGCGCTTCTGCAACAAAGCGGTCAAGCAGGTGGCCAAGGCCTTCGGCGGTATCGACATCCTGGTCAACAATGCTGCTTTCCAGCTGCATTGCGAACGCCTGGAGGATCTGGAGGACGCGCATCTGCAGGAAACCCTGCAGACCAACATCGGCGGCTACATCCAGATGGCGCGGGCGGTGCTGCCGCACTTGGGCGAGGGTGCCAGCATCATCAACACCGGCTCGGAAACCGGCATTTTCGGCAGCAAGGCGCTGATCGATTATTCGGCCACCAAGGGCGCCATCCATGCCTTCACCAAGGCGCTGGCCAGCCAGCTGCTGCCGCGTGGCATCCGGGTCAACTGCGTGGCGCCGGGGCCGGTGTGGACGCCACTGAACCCGGCCGACAAACAGGCCGAGGACGTCGCCGAGTTCGGCAAGGACAGCGATATGGGCCGGCCTGCACAGCCCGAAGAGTTGTCACCGGCCTATGTGTTCCTGGCCTCGCCGGTCTGTGCCAGTTACATCAGCGGGGTAATCCTGCCGGTGATGGGCGGCCCACGGGGATGAGTGATGGCGTGATCTGCCTGAATGCGGCGTGGGAGCGAGGGTGTGCGGTGCGTCAAAAGCCCCAGCGGGCGGCTGGGGTAGGCTGACCCTGTACTGATCACGCCCAAGGACCGACCATGCCTGAGATGGATATCAACGCGGCGGCCAATGAAGTCGTCGCGCTTTTACGACAGAACGACGCGCGCGGTGCCGCCGTTCGCCTGGAGGCCCTGCACGACGGCCAGAGTGTCGTGGTGCAGGAATCGCTGGATCGCTACATTTCGGCGCGTGCCGCCACCGAACTCGAGGCGTTGCGACGCAGCGGTGGTGTTGCCGCAGCGGATGCGGCCACGGTGAACCCGATGCTGGATCGTCTGGGCGAGGCGACGCGGCCACCGCGGATGCCCGATGCGGCAGAGACCGCAGCGCTGAGCCAGGCCCAGCAGTACGATGTGTATGGCAGCATCGTGGCCCAGCGCGGCAACACTGCGGCGAATGACGCGATGGCAACGCAGGACCGCGTGGTGCTGGGGCTGCGCGACGAGAACCGCACCACCGAGGCGCGCGGGCGTGGCGTCTACGACGACCGCATCGTGGTGCTGTGGAAGGATGCGCAGGGCCACGGCCATGTGCGTGAGTTCAACCAGGCCACGACCGAGCCGACTGCCCAGTACGACGGCCATGCCAAGACCACGCCGCGCAGCCCGGGCTTCGGCAACGTGGCACCGCGTATCAAGACCGAGGGTGAGGACGTCAACGGCGACCGGGTCAAGGACCTGGGGCGCCTGGGCGAGGGCACCACCGAGATGCGCGCAACGACCCATCCGCGCAATGGCCATCCCGATGAGTTTGCGCTGCGCCCCTCGCAGGATGCGATCACCGCAGGCGCCGGACGGGTGGAGCGTGACAGCAATGGCGACGGCTGGTTCGATGCGCGCGATACCCAGGGCGTGCAGGACCTCAACGACACCTTCAAGATCCATCGTGGCAGCCGCTCCAACACCGATTCGGCCGGCTGCCAGACCATCGGCGGCGGCGAGTACGACGACTTCGTGTCGACGGTGCGCGGCACGCCCGGGCAGAACCGTTGGCAGTACGTGCTGACCTCGGTTGCCCCCGGCCAGGCGCGCGAGCTGGGGCAGGAGGTGCCGCTCGCGGCCACTGACGATCCCCGTCAGCCGCAGCATCGCGATCATGCCCTGCAGCAGCAGATCAGCACGCGCCTGCAGGCCCTGGGCGGACGCTACGCCGAGCATGCCGATGACTACAGTCTGGTGATGCTGCGCGAAGCGAAGGCCGCGGGCATCACCCGGGTCGACCAGATCGTGGCCAGCAATCCCAGTGCTGGACGCGCGGCGGGCGAGACACTGTTCCTGGTGCAGGGCAGTCCGGGCGATCCTGCGGCGCTGCGCGCAGGGGTCAATGCAGCCGAGGTGCGCGAGACTGCGGTGGAAGCCAGCCTGCGTCAGCTGCAGCAGCAATCACGCGAACAGGCGGCACCCACCCCCGCGCCTGCACACCTGCAGGAAGCGCCGGCGATGGGAGGGCGTTGAGCGATGATCCGATCACACCTGATGCCGGGCGTTTCGTTGATGCTGTTGCTGGCCTGCAGCGCCTGCGCGCCCGCTGGGGAACACGTCGCGCCGGTAGCAGCACCCACCGCCAGCCCGGCGGCGAAACCGGAGGCCTTGCCTGCGCAGACCCTGCCCGCTGATCGGGGATTGCCCGCACTGCCGGAAGCCTCCGGCAGCGCCCATCCCGGCGGTCGCTACGCTGCGCTGCCCGAACCTGCCAGGCAGGTGCTGGCGCAGTTGAAGTGCAACGTGGAGGGCGCCAGCAAGGTGCAGGTACTTTCCATTCCCGCGCAGGATGGCCAGCAGGATTTCATGGTCACCGATCGCAGCGGGCCGCGTTTCCGCTACTGGATGCGGTCGTTCTCCGGCCGTGGCGGTACCACCGGGTATCTGGTGCAGCTGCAGGACTGCCCGGCAACCACCATGGGCATGCGCGCCTATATCGCACAGGGAGCCGCACCGCTGCAGGATGTCACCGCGTCGTTGCTGGCGCAGGCCGAGCTGCCCGACGCGGCGACCATGACGGCTTACCAGGACAAGGGCGCGGGTGATCTGTTCGCCTTCATCGGGGCGCTGGACAAGGTGCCGGTGCTGCGCTGGGTGGCCGAAGCCGACCCCGAACAGCCACTGGCCGTCGATGCGCGCAGCTTCGACCATGGCAATGCCATCCACGGCGGTTTCCTGCGCTGGAACCAGGATCACTTCGAAGTGGCCAGGACCGTACCGGCCGCCCTATGGCCCTGCGATGACAGCCCGTTGCTGCCGTGCAAGGGCGACCCGTTCGTGAGCGGGCGGTGAGGCGTCACGCGCGTAGAAATCGGCAATGCGGGGGATGAACTGCTGTGGATTGGCGCCGACCAGATTGGTCAGAACCACCACCGCCACGCCGCGCTCGGGATAGACCACGAAGGCCGAGCGCGCACCGCCGATACCCGCCACCTGAAGGTCGGGCGATGCGCGTAGTACCGGCCAGCCACCCGCCCACGGGCCGGCACGGCCATCCGCCAGGCGCTCCGCGCTCCACATCCGCCGCAGGGCCGTCTCCGGCAGCAGGCGGCCTTCGGTCAACGCAACCAGCCAGCGCGCGGTGTCGTCGGCGGTGGTGAGGATGCCGCCGCCGGCCCACAGCGAAGGCGGCATGTCGTAGAACCAATGCGACAGGCGGGACGGTGCATCCGCAGCGTCGGTGGCACGCGGGGCCAGGCTGTACATCGTCGCCGCATCCGGAATCAGGTCGTAGCTGTCGCCGAAGGTGGTGCGGGCCATGCGCGCGCTGCTGAACTGGCCGGTGGCGAGGAAACGTTCGTAGGGCATGCCGGATTGCTGCGCGATGATCCGTGCCAGCAGCACATAGTTGGTCTGGTTGTAGGCGAAGCGCTGCCCGGGTGCCGCTTCAAGCGGCCGAGCAGTGACGGCTGTCCACGCCTGCGCTTCGGAGCCACCGCCCAGCAGTCCGTTCGCATCAAGGATGTCCGGAAGGCCTGAGGTATGCGCAAGCAACTGGCGTACGCGTACGTCTCTCCACGCTGGTGGAAGATCATCCAGGTAACGCGAGGCCGGCGCGTCCAGATCCAGCTGCCCCTGCTGCGCCAGCTGCGCGGCCGCCACGCCGGTGAATGCCTTGGTGGCCGAATTGAGCGGGAAGCGGGTGTCGCGCGAGGCAAGTACGCCGTTCTCGACATTGGCCAGGCCATAGGCTTCTGACAGCACGATCTGTCCCTGCTTGACCACGGCGACCTGCAGCCCGGGGATGCGTTGCTCCAGCATGATCTGGCGGATCAGCCGGCGGGTCTGGTCGTTGGCCTGGTCCTGGCTGGCAGAGATGGCGGCGAAGGGCAGGGCACTGATGAGCATGAGCACGACTCGAAGCGTTGGGCGGAACATGCGGGATTCCGGCGGGGCGTCGAGGATCGGATGCAGGCGGCGCGTCAAAGGTTTAAGCGCTCGGTGCCCCTACCGTTCGTCGGCCCATGACTTCCGGGGGGTTGACTACAGCTGTCGTCAAGCTGACATTGACGACACGTGTAGTCAAGGGAGCGGTGTCATGCGTGGCAAGACGATCGGGGACCAGGAGCTGGCCCTGCTGCAGTACATCGATGAACATGCGCCGGCCAGCGTCGGCGAGGTCGCCAGTGGCTACGGCGAGGCCCGTGGCCTGGCCCGGTCCACCGTGCTGACGATGATGGAGCGGCTGCGGGCGAAGGGGTATCTTCGTCGCCAGCAGCAGGACGGCGTCTACCGCTACCAGGCCACCCGTGGCCCGGAAAGCGTGCTGCAGGGTGCAGTGGCCCAGTTCGTCGACAACACGTTGCAGGGCTCGGTGTCGCCGTTCGTGGCCTACCTGTCGCAGCGCCAGCAGGTCAGCGACAACGAGCTGGCCGAGCTGGAAGCGCTGGTCGCCGAACTCCAATCGCGCCGCCACGAGGGCTGAGCCATGGACACCACGATGCTGATCCCGTTGTTGGAACGGCTGGGCTGGACCAGCCTGCAGACCGTGCTCCTGGTCGCCCTGGTGTACGGCGTGTGCCGCGCACTGCCGTCGCTGTCGGCGGCCACCCGCTGCCGCCTGTGGTGGCTGGTATCGCTGCAGGCCGTGCTCGGCCTGTTCTGGAGCCAGCCGCTGCAGCTGGCCTGGCTGCCGGCACCGCAGGCGGTGGCGATGACCGCCACTGACGTTGCCGCAGATCTGGTCTACCCGCTGGCGCCGGAAGCCTCGGCGCAGCTGCTGGCGACGATGCCGGTGCCTGCGGCGGACGTGCCGGCAGTTGCGTGGTGGGCCGTTGCACTGGCTGCGCTGTGGGCGTCCGGTGTGCTGCTGATGGCCCTGCGCACCTTCGGTGAGTGGCGCCGCTGCCGGGCGCTGCTGGCCGCCGCCTATCCCTGCGAGGACGAGGCGCTGGTGCAGGCGCTGCAGCTGGCCTCCGACGCCCACGGTGTGCGCCCTGCGCCGCGGCTGTGGATGAGCACGCAGGTGGACGCACCGCAGCTGGTTGGGCCGTTCCGCCCGGTGCTGCTACTGCCGGCCGGCGACAATGCACTGCAGGGTGATGCGCTGGACCTGGCACTGACCCACGAACTGCAGCACCTGCAGCGGCGTGACCTGCAGTGGGGCCTGCTGCCCGCACTGGCCCAGCATCTGTTCTTCTTCCACCCGCTGCTGCGCCTGTCGGTGCGCGAATACGCACAGGCCCGCGAGGAAGCCGTGGATGCGGCCGTGGTCGGCCAGCACGGCGCCAGCCGCCAGGCTTATGGTCGCCTGCTGCTGCAGCTGGGCGTGGCACCGCAGCCGCAACTGGGCGTGGCGAGTGCTGCACCGAACACCACCAGCCTCAAGCGCCGCCTGCTCTCGCTGCAGCCGCGTCGGGCCTGCCCGCGCATCCTGGCGATGGCGCTGACCGCTGTGGTGGTGGTGGTGGGCGTGGCGCCGATGCGACTGGTCGCAGCGCCGGTGCCGCCGGCTCCGCCCGCACCTCCGGCCGCCCCGAAGGCTGTGGTGCCGCCGTCGCCGAAGGCTCCGCCTGCACCCCCGTCGTCCGCGCGTGTGCCGGCCGTGCCGGTGGCGCCTGCTGCGCCCGCCGAACCGGCCGATGTGGAAGAACCGTCCGGTCCTGACGATGCCGACGTGGCTTACGTCGACGATGCCGCTGGCATGGATGAGGACCATGACGGCACGACGTCCACCACCACGTCCATCACCACCTACGGTCGCCTCGATCTGGGCAAGTCGCCCCCGGAGGCCTACGTGCTGGTC
The DNA here is from genome assembly GCF_045809185.1 of Nocardiopsis yanglingensis. Classification (NCBI taxonomy): domain Bacteria; kingdom Bacillati; phylum Actinomycetota; class Actinomycetes; order Streptosporangiales; family Nocardiopsidaceae; genus Nocardiopsis; species Nocardiopsis yanglingensis. Next base: position 180,789 of record NZ_JBJNRH010000007.1, read on the forward strand.
GATGGTGATTCGACCTTCGCCAACGGTGGCATCGACGACGTTACGGTGGCCCGCAGGCAGCTCGGCAAGGGCCCGGCGCTGTGGTTCCGCCAGGGCGACAAGCGCTATGTAGTACGTGACCCTGCGCTGATCCAATCGATGCAGCGCGCCTATGCGGGTGCATTCGAGCTGGGGCGTCAGCAGAGCGAGCTCGGCCGCCAGCAGAGTGCACTGGGTCGCCAGCAGGGCGAACTCGGCAAGCAGATGGGCGCGATGGGCCGTCTGCAGAGCGAGGAGGCACGCCGCATCGCACTGGCCGCCGCCGAGGTAGCGCGTAGCGCGATGGCCGCCCACGACATCAACCGTGAGGCGGCTGCGGAAGCGGCGAAGGCGGCGCGCGGTGCGACCAGCGATATGGCCGTTGCGCGTGAGGCTGCACGCGAGGCCGCCGCCGAGGCACGTCGTGCGATGCAGGAAGCCCGCAGCGAGGCCGCACAGTCCGGCCGCAGCCGTGACATGCAGCGTCTGGCCAGCCAGCAGTCTGAACTGGCCAGCCGCCAGGCGGCACTGGGCAGCCAGCAGGCCGCGCTGGGCGAGCGCCAGGCACGCGTGCATGCGCAGGCATCGCAGCAGGCGCAGCAGGTGATCGCGCGCGCACTGGCCAGCGGCAAGGCCGAGCGACTCTGATCGGTAGTGGCGGCCCGCGGCCCGCCCCACCCCCGGGACAAAAACCCCCCCAGGCGCGCGCGAGCCCGG
>NZ_JBJNRH010000007.1:181533-200724 GCF_045809185.1 Nocardiopsis yanglingensis
CGGCCGCGCCCTGGGCCCCGGGTCCTGGCCGCGCCTCTTTTTGGTTTTGGGCCGCCCCGCGCCCCCCACTACCCTGGGAACATCAACCGCAGCTGGCGCGCTCGATCCGGTTCTGCGCATCCACCTGCACGGTCACGCGGTCCTGGCGGAAGTCCATGGTCACCGCCATGCCGGGTTTGACTACCCGTGCACCGCGTGCGCCGCTGTCAGCCACCAGCTTCTTGATCGTGGCTTCGTCGGCGGTCTTGCCGGTGAAGGCGTCCAGCGCCTCCGGCCTGCATTCGTGCGCGGCATCGGCCACGGGCGCTGGCGCGGGATCGTGGGAGGTGCTGCTGCCAGCGTGACTGCAGGCGGCCAAGGGCAGGATGGCGAGCAGGACAAGGGGGTTGAGGCGCATCGTCGGGCTCCAGGCGTGGATGGTGGCGGCAGTGTCACCGCTGCCACCGTCAGGCCGCGTCAACGCCTACTGCCCGACCAGCGCCAGGGTTTCGCGTTCACGTTGTTCTTCCCGTACCAGCCGCTGCAGCAGCAGGGCCAGGGTCACCACGTCCTGGTGGTTGTGGTCGGCCACCCGGCGCAGGTTCACCGCGTCGCCGCCGCGCAGGAAACGCAGCCATGCGCCGGGGGCTTCCGAGCCGGGCAGGTCATCCTCGCGCACCACGCGCAGCAGCTGGCGTTCGATGGTGGACAGTTTGCAGTTCTCCCACGTGCCGCGATAGCGGCGGCGGGTCGGGTAGAGCAGATCAACGTGATCCAGCGCTGTGATCGGGCACCGCTGGCGGGCCAGTCGGTAGCGCGCCTTCAACAGGGGCGCATCGTAGCTGCGGCCGTTGTAGCTGCAGAACACGGTGGACGGCTGCAGCCAGCTGGCGAAGGTGGCCAGCATCGCGTCCTCGGCGGCCATCGTCGACATCAACAATTGGCGGATGCGCAGGCCTTCACCGCGTTGCGGGCACATATGCCAGTCGGCGGCACCGATCATGAAGGCACGGGTGCCGGTGCCGCCGGCCAGGCCGGTGGTTTCGGTATCGAAGAACAGCAGGTCGCGTGCGGCCACGTGCTCGCCATCGCGGCGGGCGAAATCCAGCGACAGTGGCTGCGCGGGAATCGCCTGCGGCTGCAGCGATTCGATCAGGAACAAGCCCGGTGCGATCTCCTCGCCGGGCAGCTGCCGATCCTGCGCGCTGGCCCGCGCAGGTGCACCGCCGGCGCGCGTGCGCAGGCCGAGCAGGCGATGCAGGTTGCCCATCTCTGGTCGGCGCAGTGGTGTCGGTGCAGCAACGGGCGCCGCTGCGCCGGTCGCTTTGTGGCGGATTTCCTGTTCGACCCAGGCGAACACCGAACGTTCGGCCGGTGGTTGCCGCGCATCGTTGGCGGCAACCGGGGCCGGCGCTGCGGGCGGCGGCTCGGGCGCAGCCGGCGTGACTGCCTTCGGGTCACCGGCCTGCTTCCGCAGCAGGCGCAGCTTGTCCAGACTCAGGCTCACGGTGCCAGCAGCTCCATCGGATCGCGCGTGCTCACCACCACGTCGGGCACGTGCCGGCAGGCCTCGCCATCGAACAGGTCGAGCACGCGCAGCGCCAGCGCACGCGGCGAAGTTTCATCTTCTTCCTGCGCGGCCAGTACCGGGCCCACGCAGGCCGGGCAGCCGGCCTTGCAGTCGCAGCGCTGCACCAGTTCGCGCGCGCGCTGCACCAGCTCGGCCTGGCGCTGCCACAGCGGTTCGCTGAGACCGACGCCGCCGGGGAAGTTGTCGTACAGGTACACGGTGGGCACGAACTCCTGCAGCAGCTCCACCACACCGGGATCGCCCTCGCTGCCGCGCAGTTGGCCACGGCCGCTCTGGTCGGCGACCGCGAACCATGAACCATCGCCGTTGCCGACCGACTTCTGCAGGTCGCGCGCATCGGCCATCACCGCCACGGTGGCGACGATATGCAGAGCGTAGGCCGCGCCGAGGAAGCCATCCAGCGCATCCTGCTTGCTGGCGAAGGCGCGCAGCAGCAGCACCTGCGGCAGCTGCCACCACACCGCGGTGGTATGCAGTTCCTGGTCGGGCAGGTTCACCGGCCCGTAGCCGATGTTCTCGTGGGTGTAGTAGCGGATCTTCTTGTAGCCGGCCACGCGGCGCACCACGTGCACCTCGCCATGGTGCGAATCGCCACGCCCGGCCACGCCGCCGTCGAAACGGTCCAGCACCTTGAGCTTGGTGAAGTCGATGCTGTCGGTGTAGTAATCCACATGCGTGCGGGTGACGTAGGCCTTGCGGCCGTCCCAGTCCAGCGTCTCCACCTGGTAGGGCGTGGACTGCACCATGTGGATGGCGCCTTCGTACAGGGTGAGTGCGGCGGCGGAATAATCAACCTCGGCGATGATCTGCTGGCGGCCGTCGCTGCGGTCGACCACCACGAAATTGCCGTCGGCCACTGCACGCAGGCTGACCGCATTGGCCGGATAGCTGTCGGCGATCCATTCCCAGCGTTCGCCTTCACGGTGGATCACTTCTGTCTCTGCCAGCGCTTCCAGGAACACTTCCGGATCGATCGGACCGAAGCCGTCGCCGACCCGGAACGGCAGCTCGAACGCCGCGCAACGGATGTGGTCGAACAGGATCAGCGGCTGGTCCGGCGCGATGCGCGCGTGCTCGGGCGAGGCTTCGGCGAAGAAGTCCGGATGGCGCACCACGTACTGGTCCAGCGGCTGCGAGCTGGCCACCATCACGCCCAGAGCGGGCTGCTGGCGGCGACCGGCGCGGCCGAAGCGCTGCCAGGTGGCGGCCACGCTGCCGGGGTAACCGTTGAGGATGACCACGTCCAGGCTGCCGATATCCACGCCCAGCTCTAGCGCCGAGGTGCTGACGATGCCGTCGATGTTGCCCGCGCGCATCGCACGCTCGGTCTCACGGCGTTCGGTGGGCAGGTAGCCGCCACGGTAGGCGCGGATGCGCGGCGGCTTGCGCGGGTCGTGGTCGAAGATGTCCTTCAGGTACTTGGTCAGCACTTCCACCATCAGGCGTGTCTGCGCGAACACCAGGGTCTTCAGCCCGGATTTGATCGCAATGCGCGCGATGCGGTTGCTCTGCGAACGCGCCGATGCCCGCAGGCCCAGATCCGGATTGATCACCGGCGGGTTCCACAGCAGCACCTGCTTGGGCCCGCTGGGTGCACCGGATTCGGTGATGGCGGTGACCGGTGCCTCGATGAGTGCCTCGGCATGCGCCTGCGGATTGCCGATGGTGGCCGAGCACAGGATGAACTGCGGTTGCACGCCGTAGAACGCGCAGATGCGCTTGAGCCGGCGCAGCACATTGGTGACGTGGCTGCCGAACACGCCACGGTAGGTATGCACTTCGTCGATGACGATGTAGCGCAGGTTCTCGAAGAACTGCGCCCACTTGGTGTGATGCGGCAGGATCGCCTGGTGCAGCATGTCCGGGTTGGACACCACGATGTCGCCATGCAGGCGGATGGCCTGTCGCGCATCGCCGGGGGTGTCGCCGTCAAAGGTGAAGGCCTTTACGCCCAGATCGCCGGCACGGTTGAGTTCGAGCAGCTCGGCCACCTGGTCCTGCGCCAGCGCCTTGGTCGGGAACAGGTACAACGCCTTGGCCTTGTCCTGCATTGCCGCGCTGACCACCGGCAGGGTGTAGCACAGCGACTTGCCGCTGGCGGTGGGGGTGACGATGGCCACGTGCTCGCCACGCTGGCTCGCCTCCCAAGCCTCGGCCTGGTGGCTGTAGAGCTGTTCGATGCCACGCGCCTTCAGGGCGGCAGCCAGCGCCGGCGGAACCGAATCGGGAATGGGCGCATAGCGCCCTTCGCGGCCGGGAATGGCAAAGCTGCCGGTGATGCGGTCCTGGTAGCGGCGCTGCAGGCGCGCGCTGAGCAGGGCGCCGTCGCGGGCGGGCAGGCCATCGCGGGTGGCGAGCTTCTGCTCGGCATCGGCGGTGCGCTTGGCGAGTTCGTAAGCCATGGAAGAGGGAGCCGGGACGGATTGCGAGGGGTCACATGGCACCACACTCACGTCTCAGGATGTGAGACACCGCACACGGAGGGCGTGAACCGTTCAGTGCTCGCGTCCCGTGGCGTCGCCGCATCTCCCTTGGCTGAACAGCTGCCAGTACATCAACGAAATCTGAAGCCGGCATCCGTATCCTTGGGCGCTGGACGCAACCAACAGGGTGGATGGCTGTGGCACGACGTGGAACGCAGGGAGCACTCCTGGCCGGCATGCTGCTGGCCGGCATCGCGCAGGCGCAGCAGGCCGCGCCGGTGGCGGTGTCCGATCCTGCACCCGTTCCCCCTGCTGATGCCCCGGCAGTAGCCACCGCGCCGATTTCCACCGCCCTGCCGCAGGACAACGTCACCACCCTTGGCGAAGTGCGTGCGCTCAAGCCCGACGACGAGCCGCTGGATCTGTACCGTTTCAAGAACCCGGTGAAGTTCGGCGACAACCGCTTCAGCCGCGACTGGAGCGAACCGCCGTCGCCGGAGCAGGTCAGCATGGGTGGTGGCTACATCATGATGGGCGTGGTCAAGGGGGTCATGGCGGCCGCCAAGGGCGTCAACAAACTCACCGGCGGACCGGCGCAGATCCAGGCCGCCGTGGCGCGGCCACCGCCGGAGCTCAGTGCCGAACAGCAGCAGCGTGCGCTGCGGTTCTCCCAGGAGCAGGATGCCGGCGATGCACCGCCAGTGAAGTAGGCCGGTATATCCTGCCGGCTCCCCCACAGCTAGTGCCGCCATGTTCCTGCGTTCGATCTGCCTGATGGCCGCATTGCTGCCGGCGTCCGCCTTCGCTGCCGGCATCGCGGGCGATGGCGCCTGCCGCAACGGTGCGTTTCCTTCCGAACAGAGCCAGTTCGCCCTGGCCAAGGTGACGGGGGCACCACGCCTGTACCTGCTTGGCGACATGGACGGCTGCCCGGCCAAGGGCGAGCCGGCCTGCCGACAGCGCAGCTATGTGGTCAATGGCGATACGGTGGTGACCGGTCGCGACCTGGGCCGCTACCGCTGCGCGTTCTTCCCGAACAAGGTGGGCGGCAGCGCCGGCTGGGTCGACCGCAGCAAGCTGCAGCCGTTGCCGGTAGCCGTGCCAACGCTGCGGGACTGGACGGGCCACTGGAAAGATGGCGACAACGGCCTGCGCATCACCGTGCAGGGTGGACAACTGCATGTGGATGGCGACGCCTACTGGCCCTCTGCCAACCCCACGCCGGAGCAACGCCCGTATGGGCCGAACATCGGCCAGGTGGAAGCACGCGCGACGCCGCGCGACGCCGATGTGGAATTCGTTGAAGACACCTGCAAGGTGCGCGTGCATTCGCTGGGTGAGGTGCTGATCGTGGCCGACAACAGCGAATGCGGTGGCATGAACGTGCGCTTCAATGGCGTGTACCGGCGCGCGGGCACGCGTTGACCCCGCAGAAAGGCGCCAACCAAGGTTGGCATCTACCAGGGCAACCGGCCAGTAGATCCACGCCATGCGTGGATGCTGTCCGCGATCCAATCGATGGGCTCAGCGCCGCCGCTCCAGCCACCACAGCAGCGAGGCGCACAGCACGAAGGCAAGCCACCACGGCCAGCGCGAGCCTGGTACGGGCTGCATCACCAACGCGTTCGCCGACGTACTGGAGGCCAACGCCTGCGTGGTCGCGTCGATCATCGCCTGTCGATGCAGTGCGGGTGCGTCCTTCGGGTCGAACACATAGCGCCAGACAACGCTGTCGCCATGCTGCAGGCGCTGCCAGCCTGCCTCGCGGGGCCACCAGCCGGCGCAGCGCAGCGCCGACGTCGCGCCATCGATGATCAGCGGTACATCGTCGCCACGCTTGTTGAAGACCTGCAGCGGCGCCTGCACACCGCACAGCGCCTGTCGTTCGCCTGCCCAGCTGATCGGTTGTGGTGACCACAGCGCATCAGCGCTGCCCTGTGCGCGCGCCAGCGTAGCCACCACGCCGCTCCACAGTTCGCCGTGGCGGTCATCGCGCCCGGCCAGCACCCAGCGCCAGCTGTCGGTCAGCGGCAGCAGGCCGATGCGGCCCTTGCCGACCGCGCGCCAGCCACCGACAGCCTTGCCCGTGCCATCCTGCAGCAGGGCGGTGCTGCCCGGTGCCTGCAGCGCGAGTGCTTCCAGCGCAGGCAGGGGAGCATTGTGCGAGCTGCGGTCAGCCTCTTCGCCGTAGCCGGTCGGCAGCGTACCCGCGGCGAGCGGGCCACGTCGTGCGGCGAGGATCGCGCTTTCGCCATCGCCGGGAAGGTCGAGGGCGCGGCTGCTGCCATCGCCCTGTACTGTCAGGCCCAGATCGCGGAGGCGCTGGCGCGCGCTGGCCGAAGGTGCGCCCGCACTGCGTACCAGCACGCCCAGTCCCTCGCGCAGCGCCTGGCGCACGGCGGTCAGCTGGCCCGCACTCAATGCCGCCAGGCTGCGCTCGTCCAGCAGCAACAGGTCACTGCGCGTCAGCGATGCTGCATCGATCGACACCGCGCCATCACCGACGCTGAGTCCGGCCCCGGTATCCGCCTGCACCTGCACACGGATGCCGGCATCGGCTGCCCAGCGGCGCAGGTACTTCAGCTCTGGACCCGGCGCGCTGGCGCGCACCAGCAAGCGCAGCGGTGCGGCCGGCAGGGTCTGCTGAGGCACCGGTACGCTGTCCACCACATGGCCGTCGGCATCGAGCAGGCGCAGCTGGAACACGCTGCGGCCTTCGGCGCGGGCGATGCCGCTGAGCTGCACGCGCCCGTCCTCGGCAACGTCCACGCGATCCACCACGCTGTCGGCGGGGTCGAGCAGTTCCGCCTTGGCCTTGGCGACGCCGCGCGCCTTTGCATGCACGTCGAAGCGTGCACCGGGTGCGACATCGACCGGCGGTTGCAGCGCGATCCAGCCACGCGGCTCGGGTGCGGCCTGCCAACGTACATCCGGCGGCAGCACCGCGTCGCGGTCACGTGCGGCCAGGCCCGCACCGACCAGTGTCAGCGTGGAGGCCGGATGCTGGCGCAGCGCGGTGGCCAGGTCGGGCACGCGCTGCCCACCGGGCACATCGGCAGCTTCCGGCAACAGCAGCAGCGGGCCTGCGCTGGCCGGCAGCGCGCCGGCCTTGCCGGCATCGATTCCGAGCACGACCAGCCCGCCTGCGGGTTGCTGGCGGGTGGGCGGCACCAGGCAGAAATACAGCAGCGCGGCGACGATGATCTGCAGTGCAATCACGATCCACCGGCGGCCAGGGCGCGCGGTGCCTCCACGCAGCTGGCGCACGCTGGCGATGACCACGATCAGGGCGAGTGCCAGCGCAATCCACAGGTTCACAGCGGAGGCATTCATGGCTGCGCCTCCAGCGCATCGAGGTAGCGCTGACCCATCGCATCAACGGCACTGCGCCGCATCGCCTGCGGCAGCGGACGCTGCAGCGCCCGCCACAGCTGCGCGCGCAGGCGCTGGCGACAGTCGTGGCAACCGGGCTCGATGCGCAGCTGCTCGATGGCCGCAGCCAGATCCAGTGCATCGGGCAGGTAGGCCGCGTTGCGCTGCTGCCAGGCCGCGACCGCATCCAGATCCGGTGCGCCGCTGTCATCACCGAGGCGCTGCCAGGCTTCAACGATGGCCGGATCGGGCGGGGTCCGCGCGGCCAACGGCAGTTCCCGACTGGCCAGTCCTGCGCGATCACCGCCGAGGCGGCGGCCTTCATCGATCGGTGGCAGTTCCGGTCCGACACGGGCCAGATAGATGCGCTCGGCCTGCTGCACCTGCTTGATGAAGCCCAATGCCTTGTAGGCGAAGGGCAATGCCTGCTCCGGTCGGCCCTGGCGCAGCTCGCCTTCGGCCGACCACATCTGGTCAAGCGCCGCCTTCAGCGTGGCACGGGTCTGCGGATCGAGCAGAGTGGCCGCTTCGGCATGGTCATGGGTGTGGCCGTACTCGGAGAGCACGTCGGTGGCGCTGCCGAACACCGGCGGCGTATCGGCGTTGGCTGGCTTGCCGCCGTGATCGTGGCCATGCGCGTCGTGCGCCCCGGCATCGGCGCCAAGGTCGTGATCGTGATCGTCGTCGTGATCGTGATCGTGGTCGTCTACGGCGGGCGTATCGCTGGTGGGCAGGTCGCTGGTCGGCGGTGGTTTCGGCGCACCTTCGCTTTCCTCACCCAGGAACTGGCCGTAGCGCAGGCGCAGGATGCGCTGGTCGACACCGATCGCATCGCTGCGCTTCACGAAGTCCTCGGTGGTCAGGCTGCGTCGCTGCCGGATCAGCGCTTCGGCATCGATGATGATCTGCCGCTGGCTGCGGAAGTACGCAGGCAGGGTCTTCTTGATGCGGCCCTCGAGCTCTGCACCGAGCGCGACTTCGGCGCTGGGCAGGCGCAGGATCACGCTGCTGCTGCGCCCGGTCTGTGGCGTGGGTGCATGATTGTCGCGTACCTCCAGCTGGGCGATCACATCGTTGCCGGGCTGTGCGCCCAGCGCAGCCAGATCAAGGGTGTGGGCGAAACGCCGCGCGGTGGCTTCGCCGCTGCCGGCAAGCGTGACGCTGCGCTTCACGAAAGTGATGTTCTCACCGCTGCCCTGGGTGGTGGTGATCGACAGCGTTGCCTGCGCCGCGACGCCGTAATCGTCGCTGGCCTCGAAGCGCAGCGCCCATTGCCGTTGGCCGGGCGTGCCCAGCACCAGGCTGGCGGCCGGCTCCAGCACCCGCACGCTGGGCGCGCGGTCGGCCACCACATCCAGCCGGTACAGGCGGGTTTCGGCCAGCGCCGGTTCGCTCACCACGCGGTACAGCACCGGCGTGCGCGCCACATCCTGTGCCTGCCACTGTCCATCGCGCTCGCTCAGCGGCAACCGTCGACCATCGTGGAACTGCAGCCATGCCTTGTCCGGTGCGCGGTCGAAGCGCAGCGACCAGGACAGCCGGCTGTCGGCGGCAACCTTGGCGTCCAAGGCATTCTGGGTAAGCGTGGCCTGGCCGGTATAGGCCGGCGCGTCGATGCGCAGGCGGGTGGACTGCAGGTGCAGTGGGCCCGCGGCAGCCGTGCCGCCAGGTGCCGCCGTACGGGCTGGCGCGGAGACGGGGCTGGAACGTGGCCAGCCGACTGCCAGTGCAACGATGGCCAGGCCTGCGATCCAGCACAACGCCAATGCCCCACGCGGCCAGCGTGGACGCAGCTCCGGCATCGCGCGTTCCAGCGTGGCCAGCACATGCGCACGCTGGCGCTGCTGCAGCGGATTGAGTGTAGCGGCGTCGGCGAACAGCAGGTCGGCGCTGTCCTCGCTGGCACCGCTGCCATCGAGCTGGCGCTGCAGCCATTGCCGGTCCAGCTGGCGGGCACGTGCCGTGGCGAAGGCCGCGCAGGCGAGCAGACTGACCGTGCCAACCACGCAGGCGACATCGAAGCCCGCCAGGCGCAGCGCCAGTACCGTTGCGGCCAGCGCCCACGGCAGGCCCAGCAGCAGGGTGATGAGCGCACGGCGGCGGCGCGCGCGTTGCCAGGCGTGCTGCAGGGTGTTCATGCGGCCACCCTGCGTCGGGCACTGCTGGCCATCCAGCGTTCCAGCGCGAACAGCAGCACGATGGCCAGCAACAGCCAAGGCGTCGGCTCACGCGGCAGTGGTGTTACAGCAGGCAATGCGGCCCGGTGCGGCGCCTGGTCACGTGCATCGCCCAGACGCGGAGCCGTGGGCGTCTGCAGCGCCAGCAGCAGGGCACGCGGCAACTGCGGATCGCGCAGCGCAGCGTTGCTGGCGGCATTCCAGTCGCCGGGCAACGACAGCAGTTGGCCTTGGCCGATGCGTTGCTGCCACAGCAGCGGTGCGCCCTCGGCGTTGCGCAGCAGGATGCGGGCGCTGGCAGCGGGCTTGCCGGCAGTCATGACACGACCGCCGTCGCGCAGCCACGCCTGCCAGTTCGCTGGCAGTGCATCGTTGAGGCTCCACACGCCGATCTCGTCGCGCTCTGGTACAACATCCTCCGCCAAGGGCGAGGGCAGTGCCTGCACGCCCCACGCGCGCTGCAGTGCGTTCAACCAGTGCTGGGCAGTGGCGGATGCCTCGCCGTGCAAGCGCAGCAGCGGCAGTGCCGCTGCAGTCTGCGGCGATGTGACCGGCATCGGCTGCGTGTGCCATTGCACGTCGCGCGACAGCTGCAGGCGGGCGCCATCCAGGCCGGGCAGGGGATCGGGAACGTGCACGGTCAACGTGGTGCCGGCTGGCAGCTGCGCATCCAGTTCGCGCAGCAGGCTGGGCAGGGATGCGCTGGCTGCAGGCGGCGCCTGATCAATGGCCGGGAAGCCGGGCGCCAGCCAATGCCAGTTGCGATCCGCAGCGGTACCGCGCAGTGCGGTGGCATCCAGTCCAGGGGCCACCACCGTCCATGCACTGGGGGCCGGCGCGGGGCCGGTCAACGCAGGTCGTGCCAGCAGCAGGGCCAGCGCGGCCAGCAACAGCAGGCGCACCAGCAGCAACGGCCAGTCATCGAAGCGGATGCGCTGGCGTGGCCGGATCTGTGCGCGCAGCCAGCGCAGTGCAGCGAAATCCAGTGGCGTGTACGGATGGCGCCGAGCCAGATGGATCAGCAGCGGCAGCAGCCATGCGGCGAGCGCGGCCAGGCCGAGCGGGAACAGCAGGGTCATGCACCGCCCCCACGGCCGAACAGCGCCTGTAGTGCCTGGTCCAACGGCTGGTCGAGCCAGCCGGTGGCACTGGCGATGCCGCTGGCCTGCAGGCGCGCCTGCAATGCGCTGCGTGCGCCAGCGAAGCGCTGCAGGTAGTCGGTGCGGATCGCCGCGCCATCGCCCAGCAGTTCCTCGCCGGTCTCCGGGTCGCGGAAGCGATGGCCGGCGTCGAACGGGAAGTCGCGCTCGTCGGCGGTCAGGATCTGCAGCAGTGCCACCTCGCGGCGTGCGCTGGCCAGTTGCTCCAGCAGCGTGATGCCGGCCTCGTCGAAGCCATCACCGATCGCCAGCAGCATGTCGCCCGGGCGCACGCGTTCCCACAGGGGACGCAGTCGATCCGCCGCAGGCCAACCGCCGCGCGCCTGCAGGGCATGCAGTTGCAGATGCACGCGATCACGTTGGCGTGCGCCGCTCGCTGCGGCTACCAGCTGCAGGCCCTCGCCATTGATCGCCAGCAGGCCGAAACGGTCGCCCTGCTGCAGGGCCAGCTCCACCACGCACGCGGCCACGCCGCGCATGTGGTCCAGGCGCGTGCGCTGCGGTGCCGCGCGATCAGCCTGGCCAGCCGAGGCGGTGGCATCGAGCAGCAGCCAGACCGTGATCGGGCTTTCGCGTTCGGATTCGCGCACAAAGAAGCGGTCCGAGCGTGCATACAGCTTCCAGTCGATCTGGCGCAGCTCGTCGCCCGGTTCGTAGGCCCGGTACTGGGCGAATTCGAGGCCCGCACCGCGGCTGCGGCTGGCGTGCTGGCCGATGCCGCTTGCGCCGCTCGCCAGGCGCGGCCGCAACCGCAGCAGGCGCAGGCGCGCACGCAGTTCCGGTGGCAACGTCAGCGGGGCTCCTGCGTTCACGCGTGGCTCAACCCGGGAACGGCACGGCCTGCAGCAGGGCGGCGACCACGTCGTCGGCACGCTTCTGCTCGGCCTCGGCGGCGAACGACAGCAGCAGGCGATGGCGCATCACCGGCGCGACCAGTGCCTGCACATCATCGCGGGTGGCGGCGTAGCGTCCCTGCAGCAATGCGCGTGCTTTCGCCGCCAGCACCAGCGATTGCCCGGCGCGTGGGCCAGCGCCCCATTTCACCCATTGGTTGATTGCTGCCGGTGCGCCTTCGCCGGGACGGCTGGCGCGCACCAGGCGGGTGATCCAGGCCAGCACATCGGGGCTGACATGCACCTGGCGCACCGCGGCCTGCAGCGCGATCACCGCCTCGGCGTCCATCACCTTCGGCACCGCGTCGGTGGCACCGCCGGTGGTCTGTTCCAGGATCTGCCGCTCTTCGTCCTCGCTGGGGTAATCCACCAGCACGTGCAGCAGGAAGCGGTCCAGCTGCGCTTCCGGCAGCGGGTAGGTGCCGGCCTGCTCGATCGGGTTCTGCGTAGCCAGCACGAAGAACGGTGCGGGCAATGCGTAGGTGGTGCCGGCGTAGCTGACCGTGCGCTCCTGCATCGCTTCCAGCAGTGCGGCCTGGGTCTTGGGCGGGGTGCGGTTGAGTTCGTCTGCGAGCAGCAGGTTGGTGAAGATGGGGCCCTGCTGGAAGCGGAAATGGCGATGGCCCGTACCGTGGTCTTCCTCCAGCAACTCGGTACCGAGGATGTCGCTGGGCATCAGGTCCGGGGTGAACTGCACGCGCCGGAACTGCAGCTCCAGTGCCTGGCCGAGCGAGCGCACCAGCAGGGTCTTGCCGAGCCCGGGCGCACCTTCCAGCAGGCAGTGGCCACCGGCCAGCAGGCCGATCAGCAGCTGCTCGACCACCGTGTTCTGGCCAACCACCGCGCGTGCGAGCGCAGCGCGCAGATCGTGCAGGCGCGGCAGCAGGGAATCGAGGTCGGGGGAGGTCATGGGCGTGCAGGTCCTATCAATTGTTCAACGCGTACATCACGATGTTGACGCCGAAGCGGGTGTTGTCTTCGGCCAGGAAACGCTTGTTGCGCCAGTCGTAGTCCCACTCGCAGCCGTAGTCCTTGTTGCTGTAGAGCAGGCCCAGGCGGCCATCGACCTCGATGCCCTTCAGGTAGTCGTGCACCAGGTCGTCGCCCCAGCCGTTGAGTTCGAAGCTGGTGGCGGGCGGGCCATCGGGGAAGCGGAAGAAGCTGCGGTACAGCGGATGGCTGTTGGGCAGCTTCTGCAGTGCCTTCGGCCCGAACAAACGACCCATCTGCGCCTCGAACGAGGTGGCGAACAGGCCGTCGATATCGTGGTTGCAGTCGTCGACGAAGACGAAGCCGCCATTGCGCACGTAGCGAACGAAGTTCTGCCGCTCGGCGGCGTTGAACTCCACCAAGGTGTGTCCGGCCAGGTAGCAGAACGGCGCTTCCAGCATGCGCGGGTCGGCCAGCGCCACCACGTGTTCCTGCGGATCCACCCGCAGCGAGGTGTAGTCGATCAGCGAGGTGATCAGGTTGGACGGCATGCGCGCGTCCACGTCCCAGTCGCCGGAGTCGTACTGCAGGCGGGTGAACCAGAAGTCGTAGCGCGAACTGCGCGGGCCTGCCTGCGCGAAGGCCGGCAGCGCCGCCGCCGAAGCGGCAGCGGCCAACCAGCGCAGGCAGGCCCGGCGATCCATCAGACCGCGTCGGACAGCGAGGTGAAGGTGAAATCGCGCAGCTTCATCGGCGGGATCATCATCACGTAGCTGGATTCATCACCGGCCACGCGTACCGGCTTGCCCAGCTCTTCGATGTTGTTGAGCATGATCACCGGCGATTCGTTGAAGCGGAAGTTCTTCACCGGGTGCTTGATCTGGCCGTTCTCGATGTAGAACGTGCCGTCGCGGGTCAGGCCGGTCAGCAGCACGGTCTGCGGGTCGACCATGCGGATGTACCAGGTACGGGTGACCAGGATGCCCTTCTGGGTGCCGCGCACCAGCTCGGCGGTGCTCTTGTCGCCACCGCTCATCAGCAGGTTGCCCGGCGTTGCCTTGGCGGTCTTGCCCTGCTTCTGCGCCCAGAAGCGCGAGTAGTCCAGGTTGGCGATCTTGCCGTTTTCGATGATGGCGATGCGCTCGCGTGGCATGCCCTCGTTGTCCCACGGCAGCACCGGTGCATCCGGATGCCATGGGTCGGCAATCATGGTCACGCGCGGGTCGTAGACCTGCTCGCCCAGCTTGTTGCCGCCGCCTTTCTTCGACAGGAAGCTGCGGCCCTCATCGGCCGAGCGTGCGCTGAAGAAGTTCATCATGAAGCTGATCAGGCCCGCGGCCGCGGCCGGTTCCAGGATCACCGTGTACTTGCCCGGCTCCAGCGCCTTGGCTTCGGCCGATTCGGTGGCCTTGCGCATGGCGATGCGGATGTCCTGGTCGGCCTTGAAGTCGGCGGCATCCTTCAGGTTGCGGCCGACCCAGCCCGAACCGCGGCCGTCTTCGGTACGCACAGTGCAGGTGTAATCGAAGTTGGTGGTGCGCTGGTAGGCGAAGTTGCCATTGCTGTTGGCAGTGGCCTGGAAGCCCTGTCCGTCTTCGAGGAAGCCGGCGGCGATCAGGCCGTGGCCACGGCACGGGGCGATCGAGTCGGCGGCGACCTTGGCGCGGAAGGCCGGATCGATGGCAGCGGTGGATTCGCTGAAGGTCGGGCTGGCGCGATAGCTCTGCTTGCCGATGGCCGGCATGAACTCCGGGTTCTCCGGGGCCAGGCGCGCCAGGTCTTCGGCACGGCGCACCACGCGTTCCAGCGCGGCATCGTCGAACTCGTTGATCGAGGCGGTACCCACGCGCTTGCCGAAGGCGACGGTGACCGCCAGCTCGGTGTTGTCGACGATACCGCTGGTGGAGACATTGTTCAGCGCGAAACGGATGTTGCCGCTGATCGCGCCAGCCAGCACGGCGGTGCACTCGTCGGCCTTGGACAGGGCGATGACCTTGTCGAGGATGGCCTTGGCCTGGGCTTCGGTGAAGATACTCATGGTGTAAGGGCTCCTGACCGGTCAGCCGAGGCTGCGTGCGGTGTTGATGACGTTGATGCCGTTGAAGCGCGCGGTGGACGAGCCGTGCGAGACCGCCGAGACCTGGCCCGGCTGGCCCTTGCCGTCGAAGAACGAACCGCCCAGGCGGTAGTCACTCTCGTCGGCCACGGCGGTGCAGGCATTCCAGAACTCCGGCGTGCGGATCTGGTAGGCCACGTCTTCCAGCATTCGGGTGATCTGGCCGTTCTTGATCTCGTAGAACAGCTGGCCGCCGAACTGCGCGTTGTAGCGCTGCTGGTCGATCGAGAACGAACCATCACCGATGATGTAGATGCCGTTCTCCACGTCCTTGATCAGGTCCGGCACGCTCAGCGGCTTCTTGCCCGGTGCCATCGACACGTTGGCCATGCGCTGGAACTGCACGCTGGACCACGAGTCGGCGTAGCAGCAGCCGTCGGACTCGGTCTTGCCGAGGATGTGGGCCTGGTCGCGGATGGTCTGGTAATCCACCAGCTTGCCATTGCTGATCAGGTCCCAGCGCTTGCACTTCACGCCTTCATCGTCGTACGCCACCGCGCCGAGGCTGCCCGGCTGGGTCTTGTCGGCGAAGATGTTGACCAGCTCGCTGCCGTACTGGAAATGCTGTTCGCGCTTGTCCAGGGTGGCGAAGCTGGTGCCGGCGTAGTTGGCTTCGTAGCCGAGCACACGGTCCAGCTCCAGCGGGTGGCCGATCGACTCATGGATGGTCAGCCAGGTGTGCGACGGGTCGAGCACCAGATCATACTTGCCCGGCTTCACCGACGGTGCCTTCAGCTTTTCCTGCGCCTGCCTGGCGGCGGCGATGGCGTCTTCCTTCATGTTGTAGGAAGAACTGTAGTTGACCACGCCATTCGGGCTGACCACCTTGCCGGCAGCCGCACCGTCCAGGTACTCGTAGCCCAGGCCCATCGGCGAGGACAGGCCTTCGCGGGTACGGAACTTGCCGCTGGACTTGTCGATGGCGGTGATCGTCATCGGTGCCCAGATGCGGTGCACGTCCTGGTCGATGTAGGAACCATCGGTGGAGGCGAAGTACTTCTGTTCGTTGACCAGGAACAGCATCGAATTGACGAAGCTGGCACCGGCGCCCATCGCCGCGGCGTTGACGTCCAGCAGCAGGCCGACCTTGTCCTTGATCGGCACTTCCATCGCGTTCTTGCGGATCGGCGTGCGCCAGCTCACCTCACCCACGCCCGGCGCCTTGGCCAGCTGCACCGGTGCGGTCTGCACGCCGGCATTGGCCTTGGCGATTGCCGCGGCCTGCTGCGCGGCCCTGGCCACATCGGCCGTGCCCAGCGCATTGGTGGCGGCAAAGCCCCACGCACCGTTGACGATCACGCGGATGCCAACACCGGTGGACTCGGTGTTCACCACGTTCTGCACCTTGTCTTCGCGGGTGATCACGAACTGCCGCAGGTAGCGGCCGATGCGCACGTCGCAGTAGGTGGCGCCGGCCTGGCGGGCGGCGGCCAGCGCCGCATCGGCCAGGCGCTTCTTCAGCCCCAGGTCCAGCGTGCTCTGCAGCTGTTCGGCGGCAATCGCCTTGCCGAAGAAGGAGGGCACGATCAGCCCGCCCGCGGTAAGCCCGGTCAGGGCCAGAAAGTCACGTCTTTGCAAGGCTGCTCTCCATGTCGAAGGATGGGTGGCTCAAGCGCCGAGACTGCGCGCGGTGTTGATGATGTTGATGCCGTTGAAGCGGGTGGTGGACGAACCGTGCGAGACCGCCGAGACCTGGCCGGGCTGACCCTTGCCGTCGAAGAACGAACCACCAAGACGGAAGTCACGCTCATCGCAGATGGCGGTGCACGCGTTCCAGAACTCCGGCGTGCGGATCTGGTAGGCCGCATCCTCGACCATGCCGGCGATCTTTCCGTCCTTGATCTGGTAGTACAACTGGCCGCCGAACTGCGCGTTGTAGCGCTGCTGGTCGATCGAATACGACCCCCGGCCGTGGATGTAGATGCCGTTCTCCACGTCCTTGATCATGTCCTCGACGCTGAGTGGCTGCTTGCCCGGTGCCAACGAGACGTTGGCCATGCGCTGGAACTGCACGCTGGACCAGGAATCGGCGTAACTGCAGCCATGCGATGCATCGCGGCCGAGGATATGGGCTTCATCGCGGGTGGCCTGGTAATCGACCAGGATGCCGTCGCGCACCAGGTCCCAGCGCTGGGTCTTCACGCCTTCGTCGTCGTAGCCGACCGCACCAAGGCTGCCCGGTTGGGTCTTGTCTGCGAAGAAGGTGACGATGTCGCTGCCCCAGCGGAAGCCGGCATCGCGCTTGTCCAACGTGGCGAAGCTGGTGCCGGCGTAGTTGGCTTCGTAGCCGAGCACGCGGTCCAGCTCCAGCGGGTGGCCGACGTTCTCGTGGATGGTCAGGAACAGGTTGGACGGGTCCAGCACCAGGTCGTACTTGCCGGGCTTCACCGACGGCGCCTTCAGCTTCTCGCGCGCGTGGCGGGCAGCGGCAATCGCGTCCTCGACCGGGTCGTAGGAATCGCGGTAGGCGGTGATGCCACCGGGCAGGTGCACCTTGCCACGCGCATCGCCATCAAGGAATTCATAGCCCATGCCCATCGGCGAGGACAGGCCGGCGCGGGTGCGGAACCTGCCGCTGGCCTTGTCGATGGCAGTGGCGGTGAATGGCAGCCAGATGCGGTGGATGTCCTGGTCGATGAAAGAACCGTCGCTGGAGGCGAAGTACTTCTGTTCGTTGACCAGGAACAGCGTGGAATTGATGTAGTCGGCGCCCGCATTCAGCGCGGCGGCGTTGAGCGCCAGCAGCAGCTCGACCTTGTCCTGGATCGGCACCGCCATCGCGTTCCTGCGGACCGGCGTCTGCCAGCGCACCTCACCCACCGACGGCGTTGGCGCCAGCTGTACCGACCGGGTCTGGATGCCAGCGTTGGCGCGGGCGATTGCCGCCGCCTGCTCGACCGCGGCGCGCACGGCGGCCTCGGTCTGCTGATGGGTTGCTGCGAAACCCCAGGCGCCGTTGACGATCACCCGCACGCCCACACCGGACGATTCGCGGTTGGTCACATTGCCGACCTGGTGCTCGCGGGTGATGACCGACTGGTTGAGGTAGCGGCCGATGCGCACATCGCAGTAGCTGGCCTTGGCCGTGCGTGCGGCGGCGAGCGCCACGTCCGCCAGGCGTCTGCGCTGGGCGGTATCGACCGGGGCGAGCAGCTGCTCGGCGGCGATGGCACGGGAATGCGGCAGCAGCAGGCCCGCCAGGCCCAGACCGGAAAAAGCCAGGAACTCACGTCGTTGCACAGCGTTTCTCTCTCTCGCTTGCGTGCGGTTGGCAACGGGCCGGACCGATCACGTCAACGCCTCGACTTTCGCCAGCGCGGCGCGTCCGGGCAAGTGACTGCAGTCATGGTTGGGTGGGTTTCGGCAGGGCTTGCAGCCCTGCACCTGCTCAATGCAACGGCAACGGCCAGAGCCAGAGCCAGAGCGGGATTCCGTGGGTTGGCGGGGCGGTGCCGGAGTGCGGGGACGCCGCAAGTACGTCCGTGTAGGCTTGGCAGCCGCATCCATGCGGCTGACACCCCGCAATCCGACACCGCCCCACCTTCGACAGGTTCACTCGGCTGTTGGTAGGTGTCGACCTTGGTCGACACATCTGTCAGATATCGAAATGAATCCGGGGTCAGATCCGTTTTCCTATGGAAAACGGATCTGACCCCAAGAGTATTTCCAACAGATCGCGGAAATCTGTCGAAGGCGGGGTGGGTCCGGTTGCGGGGGCGTGAGCACCATGGATGGCGCGACCGAGCCTACAGGGACGTATTCACGGCGTCCCCCGCAACCGGACCCACCCCGCCAACCCACGGAATCCCAGCTTTTGACGTTGCTCTGGCTCAGGCTCCTGCAGGTGCAGGGCGCAGCCCTGCCGAGCAACACGCCCTCGTGCACAATGGTGTCGACCCTGCCTGGACACCGTCCCTGATGTCGAGCAAGCCGTATTCAGAAGCCTGCGAGCGCAACCGCGAACCCATCGCCATCGCACTCGACCCGTGGATGGGCGACCGCCATCGGCTGCTGGAGATCGGCAGTGGCACCGGCCAGCATGCGGCCTTCTTCGCCGAGCGTTGGCCGTGGCTGCGCTGGCAGCCCAGCGACCATCCGGACCATCTGCCGGGCATCGAGGCCTGGCGCGCGGAGGCGGCGCTGCTGAACCTGCTGCCGCCGGTAGCACTGCAGGTGGAGCTGCCGCCGGCGCCCGGCCTGAGCCTGCCGGAGGGCAGCACGTTCGATGCCGCATTCAGCGCCAACACGTTGCACATCATGGGCTGGGAGTACGTGCAGGTACTGTTCGCCGCGCTGCCACCGGTGCTGCGGCATGGTGCGCTGCTGGCGGTGTACGGCCCGTTCAACTACGGCGGCCGCTACACCAGCGACAGCAACGCGCAGTTCGATGCCTGGCTGAAGGCGCGCGACCCACGCAGCGGCATCCGCGATAGCGAAGTGGTGCAGGCGCTGGCTGAGGACAACGGCTTCACCCGCCTGCGCGACGTGGCGATGCCGGCCAACAACCGCCTGCTGCTGTGGCGGTTGGGGTAAACCGCCGGTAGTGCCGG
>NZ_JBJNRH010000008.1:0-160338 GCF_045809185.1 Nocardiopsis yanglingensis
TCTACGGCGTCCCCTGCACAGCCCACCCGCCCGGCCAAAGCAAGAAATCCAGCCCGGCGAGACAGCCACGAGGGGCTCAGCCGTTGGCCGAATCCAGTAAAATCGCCCGCATGAACGCCCCCACCTTCCCGTACGACACCGCGCGCCTGAGCGAACTGGCCCAGCTGCTGATCGACAACGTCCGCGAACTGGCCCACGCCGGCTGGACCCCGGCCACCAGCAGCAACTTCTCCCACCGCCTGGACGACCGCCACGCCGCGATCACCGTCTCCGGCAAGGACAAGGGCCGCCTGATCGAGGACGACATCATGGTGGTGGACTTCGACGGCCAGGCCGTCGGCCGTCCGCTGCGCCCGTCTGCCGAGACGCTGCTGCACACCCAGCTGTATCGTCGCTTCCCGGAGATCGGCTGCGTGCTGCACACCCACTCGCCGGTGCAGACCATCGCCTCGCGCCTGTACGCGCCGCAGGGCCACATCCGGGTCGAAGGCTACGAGCTGCTCAAGGCCTTCGCGGGCAACAGCACCCATGAAATGGCCATCGACATTCCGGTGTTCGCCAACACCCAGGACATGAACGTGCTTTCGGCCCAGGTCGATGCCCTGCTCGATACGCAGCCCCTGTGGGGCTACCTGATCGACGGCCACGGCCTGTATGCCTGGGGCCGCGACATGGCCGAAGCGCGCCGGCACATGGAAGCCTTCGAGTTCCTGCTGCATTGCGAGCTGGAGCTGCGCAAGCTGCGCGGCTGATCGAGGGATGCAGATTCCCATCTGGAATCTGCACCCTGTCCCCACCCTGCTACCCTGTCTTCCCCCCGAGACGTTCAAGCTGCCGCCATGAGCCGACTGCGCATCTACGACGACACCCGCCCCGAATCGCCGCTGCTGGATACCCAGGACGGCGCGGTCATCGCTGCCGAACTGCAGAAGATCGGCGTCACCTTCGAACGCTGGCAGGCTGCTGCGCCGGTCGCGCCGGGCGCCAGCCAGGATGAGGTGTTCGCTGCCTACCGCGCCGACATCGACCGCCTGGTTGCCGAGCGCGGCTTCAAGAGCGTGGACGTGGCCTCGATCGCCCCGGATAACCCGAACCGCGCCGAACTGCGCAAGAAGTTCCTCGACGAACACTTCCACAAGGAAGACGAGGTGCGCTTCTTCGTCGCCGGCTCCGGCCTGTTCACCCTGCACGTGGACGACAAGGTCTACGAGATCGAATGCGTGAAGGATGACCTGATCGCCGTGCCCGACGGCACCACCCATTGGTTCGACATGGGCGATGAGCCGAGTTTCGTGGCGATCCGCTTCTTCACCGAGCCGGATGGCTGGGTCGGCCACTTCACCGGCACCGACATCGCGCAGAAGTTCCCCCGTTACGTACCTACCCAGGCGTCCTGATCCATGCAGCCCCGCGTCATCCTGACCGATATCGAAGGCACCACCAGCAGCATCTCGTTCGTCAAGAACGTGCTGTTCCCCTATGCCCGCAAGGCGCTGCCCGCGTTCGTCGCCGAGCACGGCCAGCAGCCGGAAGTCCGCCGCTGGCTGGATGCGGTGGCCACCGAGATCGGCGGCGCCTGCCAGGACAGCCTGGTGGCCGAGACACTACAGGGCTGGATCGACCAGGACCGCAAGCACACCGCACTGAAGGCGCTGCAGGGCCTGATCTGGGACGAAGGCTACCGCCGCGGCGACTACACCGCGCACTTCTACCCGGAAGTGGCCCCGGTGCTGAAGGGCTGGCACGCCTCCGGCCTGCCGCTCTACGTGTACTCCTCCGGCTCGGTGCCGGCGCAGAAGCTGTTCTTCGGCTTCAGCGATGCCGGTGACCTCAGCCCGCTGGTGTCGGGCTGGTTCGATACTGAGATCGGCGGCAAGCGCGAGGCCGACAGCTACCGCCGCATCGTGCAGGCCATCGGCGTACCGGCCGGCGAGATTTTGTTCCTGTCGGATGTGGTGGAAGAACTGGATGCCGCCCGCGACGCCGGCCTGCAGACCCGCCTGATCGATCGCCTGGACGACTACCCGCTGCCGCGCACCGGCCAGGCCGCCAATGGCCACGAGCGGGTCGAGAATTTCCAGCAGATCCAGCTGTAAACAGGTGCGCGGACCAACGGTCCGCACCCACCGGGCGGCCGGGCCACGCTTCTGGTAGATGCCAACCTTGGTTGGCCTGTCCCGGGTGTGCCAACCAAGGTTGGCACCTACCAAAGCGGGATACCCCTCAACGGTCGTTGAGGGTCTTCACCTTCAGCGCTTCGCGCAGGGCAGCCAGGTCCACCGGGCCGCGAACCGCAATGTCGCGGGTTTCGCCGGGCAGCAGGTCGAGCAGGTTGTCTTCCACCTGCACGTCCAATGCACCGAAGTCGATCCACGCCGAACGCACGTAGGCCGCGCTTTCCAATCGCAGACGATAGTGGTCGCCTTCAATGGACAGGCTGGCCTTGAGCTTCTGTCGCGGCAATACCTGGTCCTTCGCCTCGACGAAACCAACCACCTGGCGCGCACTGACTTTGCCATCCTGCAGCAGCTCGAACACCGCCACCGTGCGCTTCGGGTCGGCACCGGCCAACAATTCGGCATCGCGGAAATCACCGATCGAGGTGACACCGGCAGCGGCCAGGGTCACCGCGTCCTCGCGACGACGCAGCACCTTGCCGTCCACATCCATCACCCGCAACCGCCAACGTGCATCCAGCGCGGCGCCATCATTGATCAGGCGCACCCGCGTGCTGCCCTCATCACGCAATGCCGCCAGCGTGACCGGCGCAAAGAAGCGCCGCGCGGCGAAGTGCAGCGCCTTCCAGCGGCCGAAGTAATCCACGCTGGACCATGAAGCACCTGGCCAGACGTCGTTGAGCTGCCAGTAGAGCGAACCCATCGTGTACGGCCGCGAGGCGCGATGGTGCAGCGCCGCCAGCGCGATGCCATCGGCCTGCATCACCTGGCTCAGGTAGACGAAGTCCTCGAAGTCTTTCGGCGTGCCGTAGCCCAGTTCGATGTAGTGCAGCAGGCGGCTGTTGCCCTCGCCGGCCATGAATTTCTGGTGCGCGCGGATCACCGGGCTGTCGATGCGCTGCTCGGCACGGGTGGCGATCTGGTCCACCGTTGCCACCGACGGCCACGCCTGCAAACCATACTCGGACATGAAGCGCGGCGTCTCGCGCAGGTAGGCCTGCACCGGCAGCGCCGGATTGCCCCAGACCTGCCAGTAGTGCTTGTCGCCGCGGGTGGAATCGTTGGCCTTCTCGTCAAGGTCGTTGCTGGGCGAGCTGGACCAGTACGGTACGCCCAGCCCTTCCTCGCCCACCACCTGGCGCAGGTCGTTGCCGAACAGGTCGACATAGCCCTGCCAGACCTTCGCTGCAAATGCCGGGTCGGCCGCCTTCAGGTCGCGGCCGTGCCCCCAGTCCTTCCAGGCGGTTTCTTCCTCGTTGTTGCCACACCACAGCACGATGCTGGGGTGATGGCGCAGCCGGCGCACGTTGTCGCGCGCCTCGGCCACCACGCTGGCACGGAAGGCCGGATCGTAGCCCGGCTGCATGCCGCCGCCGAACATGAAGTCCTGCCAGACCAGCAGGCCCAGCTCATCGGCGATGTCGAAGAACGCATCGTCCTCGTAGTAGCCGCCGCCCCAGTTGCGCAGCATGTTCATGTTGGCGTCGCGCGCGGCGGTCAGCACCTGGCGCAGTCGTGCGGCATCGACACGTGCGGGGAAGGCATCGAACGGAATGACGTTGGCGCCCTTGGCGAAGATCTCCACACCGTTGATGACGAAGGCGAAGCCCTGCCCGCCCTTGGCGTCTTCCTCGCGGCGCAGTTCAACCGTGCGCAGGCCGATGCGCTGCTCGCGCGCCAGCGTTGCATCGGCGCCACCGTCCAGGCGCGCCTGCACGGTATAGCGGTCCTGCGCACCATGGCCCACCGGCCACCAGCGCCGCGGCGTGGCCAGCTCAACCGGCAGTTCAACCGTGTTCTGGCCGGGCTTCAGCAGCACCGTGCGTTGCACCTGGGCCACGTTGCGGCCTTCCGGATCACGCACATCCACATTCACCAAGGCCGAACCCGCAGCAGCACCCTGCTCCACCTGCAGCAGCACCGCCAGCCTCGCCTGCTCTGCACTCAATGCATCGGTACGCACGGCCAGATCGGTCAGGCGGTGCGCGTCCCAGGCCTGCAGGTCGACCCCGCGCCAGACGCCGGCGGTGACATAGCGCGGGCCCCAGTCCCAGCCGAAGTGATAGGCCGGCTTGCGCGCGAAGTTGCCGACCATCGCGTCTTTGGGCTCATCCCCATAGGGCGACGGATAGTTACCGGCAATCTTGTGCGGCATCGCCTGTACGCCCGGCAGCAGCGTGCGGATCGCTGAGCGGAACACGATCTGCAGTTCATTGCCGCTCGCGCGCAGGCGCCCTTCCACGCGTGCACGCCAGCTGCGGTGCGCATTGTCCGCGCGCAGCAGCGGCTTGCCGTTGAGCCTGATCTCGGCGTAGGTATCCAGCCCGTCGAAACGCAGCTCGGCATTGGGCTTGGCCAGCGTCGCGGCATCCACGTCGAAGCGGGCGCGGTATTCCCACTCAGCCAGGCCGATCCATTGCAGCTCGGCCTCGGGTGCGCCGACATAGGGATCACGGATCAATCCGTGAGCGAGCAGGTCGGTGTGCACGCTGCCCGGCACCTTCGCCGCACGCCATTGCTGCAGGCCCGGATGCGCGGCGCCCTGGGCGTCGCCGGGCAGCATGCGGAATTCCCACTGCGCCTGCAGCGGGGCTGCAGCCAACGGGAAGGAGATGGCTGCAACCAGCAGCAGGAGCAGACGGACAACGAGGGAAATGCGATGCACGTGATGCTCCTGTTTCTCTGCTGAAGGCCAAAGCGAGTGTCCATTGCCTGCGGCTGGCTCCGCGCGCATGGCGATGCGTTCATCATCCCGGCGCCCGGACCGAGGCGCGGCGCGGCGCGGCCCGGCGCTACCGGTTCCGATTCATCATGCGTACGGCGCTACGCGCTTCAACGCACGACGTTCAACACTTCGTAGCACGCACCCATGGTGTGGTAATCCACCTTGCCGGCCGGGCTCTTCTCGTCGCTGTACTTGCGGTTGTCGGCATCGAGGATGCGGAACCAGGCACCGTACTGGTGATCGACGAAATGCTCCCAGGAGTACGCCCAGAAGCGGTCATACCACTGCCAGTAGCGGTCGTCGCCGGTACGCTTGGCCATCAGTGCGGCGGTCGCCAGCGTTTCGGCCTGCACCCAGAAGTACTTGTCGTCGTCGCAGACGAAGCTGTCGCCACCGATCGGTGCGCCGTCCATGCCCGGCTGCCGGCGCGATTCCGGTGCGAAGCCGTAGTACAGGCCGCCCCGGGCATCGTCCCAGCTGCGCGCCACGGCCACGTCGAACAGGTGCTGCGCGGTCGGCACCAGCCAATCGGCCTGCACATGGCGATCGAGGATCAGCAGCAGCTTGGCCCACTCGGTCTGGTGGCCGGGCTGGAAGCCCCACGGCCGGAACAGGTGCTTGGGATCGTCCAGGTTGTAGTCCCAGTCGATCTCCCAGTTCACATCGTAATGCTCCCAGACCAGGCCACCGGCCTTGGCGGCCTGGCGGCGGGTCATGTTGTCGGCCAGCTGCAGCGCGCGCTCGACATAGCGCTGCTCGCCACTGGCCTCGAACGCCGCCAGCATCGCCTCGCACATGTGCATGTTGGCGTTCTGGCCGCGGTAGCCGGTGAAGTTCCACTGGCCATCGGCTTCGTCCTTGTACAGGCCATGCTGCGGCTCCCAGAAGCGTGCTTCCAGCAGCTGCCAGGTCTCGTCCATCCAGTCGCGGGCCTGCTCGATGCCGGCCTTCAGTGCGCAGCTGTAGGCCAGCAGCACGAACGCCACGCCGTAGCAGTGGTTCATGTCGTCCTCGACCTTGCCGTCGCGCAGGGTCCAGGCATAGCCGCCGGTGGCCGGGTTCCGGTGCACCTCGCGCAGGTAGCGCACGCCATGCTCGACGGCCTCCCGGTACTCGGCATTGCCGAACTCGCGGTAGGCCATCGCATAGTTGAAGACAAAGCGGGTACTGCTCACCAGGTGGCGGTGGCTGGCATCGTAGATACTGCCGTCGTCACGGAAGTAGTGGAAGAAGCCGCCGTTCGGATCGATGCAGCGCGGATGGTAGAACGCCATCGTATCGGCGATGTGCGCGCGCAGGAACGCGGGCGAACGGAAATCGGGCGAGGTGCTCATGCAGTAATGTCCTGTGCCTGCAGCAGCTGCTGCACTTCATCGAGCGAGGGCATCGCGGCGAACGCGCCCTTGCGGGTAACAGCCAGCGCACCCACGGCGGCACCGAAGCGCAGCGTGGCGGTGATCGCCTCCGGGTCCTGGCAGAACGCAGCGAAACCAGCGCCCGCCCCACCCCGCTCCAGCAGGCCGACCAGCACGCCACCGACGAAGGCATCGCCGGCGGCCGTGGTATCGACCGTGGCCACGCGGAAACTGGTCACCGTGCCGTGGTTGTCGCGGGTGTACCAGTGCAGCGTGGCCGCGCCATCGGTGACGATCACCCAGCGCGCCTGCGCGGCCAACAGGCGACGCAGCACCAGCGCCTCGCCGTCATCGCCGAGCGGTGCTGCCAGGTAGTCCAGTTCCTCGCGCGACAGCTTGACCAGGTCGGCACGTTCCAGCGCCTGCCACAGGCGTGGCGTCGGATCCTCGTTCGCCGGCCACAGGGCCGGACGCAGGTTCAGATCGAGGCTGACCACCGCGCCGGCCGCACGCGCACGATCCATGCCGGCGAAGGTCGCTTCGGCGATGGCCGGCTCGGTCAGGCTGTTGGAGCAGACGTGGAAGCACTGCGCACGGTCCAGGCACGCTGCCTGGAAGTCGCTGTCACGGAACAACAGGTCAGCCGCCGGCGGGCGGTAGAAACTGAAACTGCGCTCGCCGCTGGCATCCAGCGCGACGAAGGCCAGCGCGGTCTTGGCCGCGTCGGTGCGCACGATGTAATCCGTGCCCACGCCATGCTCGACCAGGCTGTCGGCGAGGAAGTCACCGAACATGTCCCGGCCCAGCATGCCGACGAACTGGGTCTTCGCACCCAGCCGCGCTGCCGCCACGGCGACGTTCGCCGGCGCACCGCCGGCGTACTGCAGGAACGCGCGCGGCGTATCGGCCGAGGCCGGCGACTGTGCTAGTAGATCGATCAAAATTTCGCCGAAGCAAACGATGGCACCCATTCCGGACTCAGCCTCCCTGCGTTGCGGAGGCCGGCGTACGCGCACCGACCAGTCCGTAGAAAATGATGTAGCCGTAGCACAGCAACGGCAGGATGAAGCTCGCCTGCACACCGATGTGGTCGGCCAGCACGCCCTGCAGGTACGGCACCACGGCGCCGCCGACGATGGCCATGATCAGCAGGCTGGAGCCCTTGTTGGTCAACGGGCCAAGGCGCTCGATGCTCAGCGCGAAGATGGTCGGGAACATGATCGAGTTGAACAGGCCGATCGCCACCACCGAGTACAGCGCAACGCTGCCGGAGCTCAGCATGGTCGTGGCCAGCAGCCCCACGTTGACCAGCGCGAAGATCGCCAGCAGGCGGCTGGGCGAGAAGCGCGCCAGCAGCGCCGAGCCCGCGAAGCGGCCGATCATCGCCATCGTCCAGTAGGCCGACACGTAGTGGGTGGCTTCCTGCTCGCTGAAGCCGCCGATGCTCGGCATCGACAGGTAGTTGACCAGGAAGCTGCCGATCGATACTTCGGCGCCAACGTAGAAGAAGATGCCCAGCACACCCAGCAGCAGGTGGCGCTTGCGCAGCGCGTCCAGGTAGCTGTGGTGATGGCCCTGGTCGGCCTGCTCGGTGGCGTCGCTCAGCGCCGGCAGACGGAACAGGAACACGAACAGCGCCAGCAGCACCAGCGCCACCGCCAAACCCACGTACGGGCCCTGCACGGCCTGCGCCTCAGCGGCGCGGTAGGCCAGCTGTTCGGCGGCCGGCAGCGCGCTCAGTTCATCGGCGCTCTTGACCGTGTTGGACAGGATCAGCATGCCGCCGAAGATCGGCGCAATGGCCGTGCCCAGCGAGTTCAGCGCCTGCGCCAGGGTCAAGCGGCTGGAGCTGGTCTGCTCCGGGCCCAGCAGTGCGACGTAGGGGTTCGCAGCGACCTGCAGCACGGTAATGCCCGTGGCCAGCACGAACAATGCGCCGAGGAAGGCGCCATACACGCGCAGCTCGGCCGCCGGCCAGAAGCCCAACGCACCGATACCGGCAATCACCAGTCCGGCCACGATGCCCTTCTTGTAGCCCAGCGCCGCGACCAGGCGACCTGCCGGCAGCGACATCAGGAAATAGGTGCCGAAGAAGGTGAACTGCACCAGCATCGCCTTGGCGTAGTTCAGCTCGAATACCGCCTTCAGGTGCGGGATCAGGATGTCATTGAGGCAGGTCAGGAAGCCCCACATGAAGAAGATCGTGGTGACGACAGCCAGCGCCTTGCCGTTGGTGACGGCGGGTGCGTTGCCCGAAGAACCCGATGGACGGGGCGTTGCGGAGATCGGCATGCGGTACGCGCCTCGATGCGCGGAAGGTCGTTGTTGCGTGGAAGGGGTGTATGGAAGAAATCAGTTCGGTCGTGCGGCACTGCTTTCGCGGATGCGCAACTGCACCGGCGCGACCGTGCGCCGTGGCGGCGCATCCGGTTCGTCCAATCGTTGCAGCAGCAGCGCGGCAGCTTGCCTGCCCCGCTCGCGCGGATCGGCGGTGAGCGTGGTCAGCGGCGGCACCGCGACCGACGCCTCGGAAATATCATCGAAACCGGTAACGGCAAAGTCACCGCCCGGACGGATGCCACGCGAATTCAAGCCCAGCATCAGGCCCAGCGCGACGGTGTCGTTGTAGCAGACCGCCGCACTCGGACGATGGCCATCGGCAAACAGCTCATCGGTGCGCGCCGCGGCTTCCAGACGGTTCGGTGCCGACTCGATCATCCAGCCCGGCGGCAGCGACAGACCGGCCTCGGCCAGCGCCTGCTGGAAACCGGCGCGGCGCTGGTGGCACGAACTGGACGCGGCATGGCCACCGAAGAAGGCGATCTGGCGATGGCCGCGCTCGATCAGGTGGCGCGTGGCCAGATAGGCACCGTGCTGGTTGTCCAGGGTCAGGAAGTCCCAGTCGGCCCCTTCCAGTTCGCGGTTGAACAGCAGCACGTTGGCGTTGGCACCCAGCGCCTGCCGCAGCAGCGTGGTGTCGCTGCCTTCGGCCGGCGACAGGATCAAGCCGGCCGGGGTGTGCTCCATCAGAGTGGACAGCACCGCCTGCTGGCGCTCCGGCGATTCACCCGTGCTGCCCAGCAGGGTCACGTAACCGCGTCCGCCCAGCGCCTCGTCCACGCCCGAAGCAAATTCGGCGAAGAACGGGTTGGACAGATCGTTGATCACCAGCGCGATGCTCGACGAGGTACGGCGACGCAGGTTGGCCGCCGCGCGGTTGTAGACATAGCGCTGGCGGCGCAGTTCGGCCTCGACCTTGGCGCGGGTATCGACGTTGACCAGCGGGCTGCCGCGCAGCACCAGCGACACGGTTGCCCGTGACACGCCGATGGCACGCGCGATGTCGGTCACCGTCACCGCCTTGCCGGCGCGTTTGCTGGGACTGCTGCCGTTGTCGTTCATCGTCTTCCCGGACTCCGCTGGATGCTCAAGCCTAATGGATCAGGGCCCTGTCGTGCCGTGCCGTTCGCTGGGTCACCGCGAACGGCACAGTCCGTCTCAGCGCAGCTGGCTGCCCGGTGCCGCGCACCAGGATACCGGCAGGTCCTTCACCGCCGTGCCCCAGCCCTGCTCCGGCGCCTTCGCATCGAGCGCGAACTGCAGGCGCGGGCCCTGCTGCAGCCGGTTCCAGTCCAGCCACACCGGCGCATGCACCTGGCCATCGACCTTCACACCCTGCACGTACTGCAGGCGACGGCCATCGGCACCCGGCGCGTCGATGCGCAGGGTGCGGCCGTTGCCCATGTCCACTTCCACCTTGCTGAAACGCGGGGTATGCAGCAGGAACTGGCCGCTGCCCGGCACCGCCGGATACACACCGATGGCACTGAACAGGTACCAGGCCGACATCGTGCCGAGGTCATCGTTGCCGGTCACGCCATTCGGGGCATTGGTGAACAACTGCTGCGCGGCACGCACCACGGCGGCAGTCTTCCACGGCTGGCCGATCAGCGTGTACAGCCACGGCGAGTGCAGGTCCGGCTCGTTGTTCGGGTTGTAGCGGAACTGGTTGTAGTAGCTGTACGGCCCGACCACCCACTCCTTGCGGGCGGCATTGAGCGGATCGGCCTGCAGCGCGTCCATCGCGAAGAACGCATCGAGGCGGCGACCGGCCTGTTCGCGGCCATCCATCGCTTCGACCAGCCCCGGTACGTCCTGCTGCGCCAGCCACTGGTACTGCCACGCCGTGCCTTCATGGAAACCATGGTGCGAGCGCGGGCTGTAGTGGCCATCGGCCGGCGTGTACCACTGGCCGTCCTCGGTACGCGGACGCGGGAAGCCGGTGAAGCCGGTCTCGGCGTCGCGCACCTGCGGGTCCCACACCTTGCGCCAGTTGCGGCCGCGCTCACGCAGCGTCGCCGCGTCCTGCGCGTGGCCGAGGCCATCGGCCATCTGCGAAAGCGCGCAATCGGCCAGCGCGTATTCAAAGGTGGCCGAACCGCCGTGGTGCGGATCGACGTCCATGCCCTTGGACGGGAATGCGCGGTCGTAGACCACGTAGCCCTTGTCCAGGTAGGTCGGGTTGCCGGAACGGCCGGCCATGCGCGAGTTCAGCGGCGGTGTACCGAACGCGTTGCGGCGCAGCGCATCCCACGCCTGCGATTCACGGCCCTTGAGCGCACCGAAGCGCCACAGGTCGACCATGAACGGCGTGACCGGATCGCCGGTCATGATGTTGGTCTCGAAGTTGGCATAGCCCCAGCGCGGCAGCCAACCGCCCTGCTCGTCGATCGCCAGCAGGGTGCGGCCGATGTCACGCGCCACGTCCGGGCGGGTCAGTGCCAGCCACTGGTTCTGCGCGCGGTAGGTATCCCACAACGAGAAGTACTCGTAATAGGTCCAGCCATCGGCGCGATGGATACCATCGTCATAGCCGCGGTAGCGCCCGTCGGCGTCGTTGCCGGTCATCGGCTGCAGCAGCGCGTGGTAGGCCGCGCTGTAGAACACGGTGCGGTCATCGGACGTACCGCCCTGCACACGCACCCGCCCCAGCTGCTCACGCCACGACTGCTGGGACAGTGCGCGCATGCGGTCGAAACCGAGCAGCGCCCCACCCTGCATGCCGTCTGCGCGCAGATTGATGCGCGCGCCTTCGGCATCCACATGCGAGATCGCGCTGACCGCCGTCACCGACTGGCCCTTGGCCAGGTCGAAGCTGAGCCAGGCACCGTTCGGCTTCTGCTCGCCTTCCATACTGTGGCGCGCACCCGGCAGGCCACCGCCTTCGCCCCAGGTACCGTGTGCCTTGAACGGGCGGTCGAACTCGATGCGGAACCAGGTGGTGTACTGATGGCCGCCGCAGAAACTCTTGGTGACCAGCTTGCCTTCCACCACGCGGTCGCCGACCACATCAACCACGCTGCCGATCACCGAGTGGCGCTCGTTCGCCTGGCCGACATTGACCAGCACGTGACCATCGCCCTGGCGCTGACTGAAGGTGTAGCGCTCGGCTGCGGCGCGCGTACGCGCGGTGGTCTCGGCATCGATGCCGCCGTAGCTGGTCAGGCGCACTTTGTAATAGCCGGCCTGGCCGATCTCGCCGTCATGGGTGTACGACGCGGCGTACGCCTTGTGGTCGAACTGTTTGGCGTTGCCGGTATCGAAATCGCCGCCCGGACCGATCGACCCGGTCACCGGCAGCACCGACACCTGACCGCCCTGCTCCCAGCAGCCGGCGCCGGAGATGAAGGAGTGGCCAAAGCCGCGGATCTTGTCGTCGTCATAGCGCCAGCCCGAGTAGTGGCTGCCGATCGGGCTGACCTGGATCAGACCGAACGGTGCCGACGCGCCCGGGAACGTGTTGCCGTCGTCCTTGCTGCCGATGAAGGTGTTGACCTCGCGCTCCAGCGCAGCCGGCGCGGCCTGCAGCAGCATCGGCGACGCCGAAAGTGCGAGCAGGCAGGCCAGGCGCGCCAGCGGGCGCGAGGACACTGGGACGGCGGGAGCGGACGGCACTGGACGCATGTCGGGTTCCTGTAGTCGATGACGCGGAGGCAGACGGCCGGGGCCGTCCGGCACCGTTCCGCTGAGCCCCTGCCTCGACTGGCAGAGAACTCCCCCTGGAATGACGCCCGACCCACCAGACCGTGGATTTAGATCGATTCAAGTAGAGCATGCAGGTTCAGCCGAATGCATTCTGCGGCGCAGCATGAGAGGGGGTGTTCGGCAGGGCTGCGCCCTGCACCTGCCGAAGCCGAAGCCGAAGCAACAGCAAAAGCCGGTTTCCTGTGGGGAGTCGGGGTGGGTCCGTTTTCCAAAGGGAAACGGATCTGACCCCATGACCCCGCGTGATTCCAGGACCCATCCAACCGTCACCGGGAAACTGTCGGGGGTGGGGCGGTGTGGGCTGGCAGGACCGTTGGCGCCATGGGCCCGAGGCATGCCTCGGGCGGGTTGGGCAGGACGCCCAACCCCGGTCTTGCCGTGTGCGCAGGACAGCGCACACACGCGCAAGGCACCATCGAGCCCCCAGGGGTGAGGGCGCTTTGCTTGCGAAGCACTGCTTCGCAAGCGCCCGAACGCACAGCCGCTAGCGGCTGGGCCGGTCTGGGGGTTTACGGCGTCCCCGCAATCCGACACCGCCCCGCCCAACACACAGACAACCCAGAGCCGCTTTGGCTTTGGCTTTGGCTTTGGCCTTGGCTTTAGCTCCAGCTGTTGCCCTGGCTCACAGCAGGTGCAGGGCGCAGCCCTGCCGGCCCACCCTCCCCTGCGCACGAAAACGATTTCACTGATTTCAGCAAACCGTCATCCCTTCGCCACGCCAGTACCATATTGCGGAGCAGCATGCGCCCGCGGGCGACCCATGCTAAAAAACGCCCGCCCATCGCTTAGATCGATCCAAGAGCGACACTGCGATGGCCGGGAGTTGGGGGAGCAGCAACAGGACGTACCAGGCCACGCGCACGGTGCTACTGCCACTGCATGGCAATAGCGACAATGTCACTTCAAATTAGATCGATTCAAGTTGTCCGTGCCACGTCACCGGATCAATCCAGGAGAGAGGGAGAGATGGGAATGAAGCATTCAACACGTACGCATGGTCATGACGCACTGGCGTTGGCCATCGCGCTGGCCTTGGCCGCCGCCGTCATTCCGGCTGGCGCCGCCGCGCAGCAGGCCACCTCCACCGGCTCGCAGGAGGCCACCAACCTGGACAGCGTCCAGGTCACCGGCTACCGCTACGCCATTGAAAAGAGCCTTGAGCAGAAGCGCGACGCCAATGCAGTGGTCGAAGTGATCACCGCCGAAGACGTCGGCAAGTTCCCCGACAAGAACGTCGCCGACGCACTGCAGCGCGTGCCCGGCGTAGTCATCACCCGCAGCGGCGGTGAAGGCAAGACCGTCAGCGTGCGCGGCCTGGCACCAGACCTGACCCTGACCCAGTTGAATGGCAACTACGTGGCCACGTCGGAAACCAACGACGAAGCCACCCGGTCGTTCAACTACACGCTGCTGCCGTCGAACATGCTGTCCAGCGCAGAGCTGTTCAAGTCGCCGGAAGCACGCATCGACGAAGGCGGCATCGGCGGCACGGTCATCCTGCACACCCGTCGTCCGCTGGACATGGAGTCCAACTCGGGATTCGTCACGCTTGAGGGCACCTCCTCCGATACCCACCACGATATCGACCCGCAGGCCTCGGCACTGTATTCGTGGCACAGCAAGGACGAGCGTTTCGGCGTACTGGTCGGCGTGACGCAGCAGAAGCGCACCACCCGCACCATGGAAGCCAGCACCGAGGACTACCAGTGGTATGGCGCCGGCAAGGCGCGCGATGCCTATGGCAACGTGCAGGCGCAGGATGGCATCCACTACTGGTGGGGCAAGTCCGGCTTCAACAACCAGACCGGCGGCAACTACAGCGATTTCTTCATGCCGACCTCGGTCAACTTCGCGGTCAAGGAAGAAAAGCGCGAGCGCAAGGGCGGCCAGCTGACCTTCCAGTTCAAGCCGGTCGACAACGTCACGATGACGGCCAATTACTTCCGCTTCGAGCTGCAGGGTGACTACACCCAGAACATGCTGAAGATTCCGGAATGGAGCATGGCGCGCTTCAACGGCGACGGGAACTGGGCCGGCGGCCGCCTGCTCAACGGCCTGGATTTCGATCCCAGCGGCAACACCGTCACCGGTGCCCAGTTCGAAAAACTGGCTGGAAAGACCTACTACTGCAGCGAAGACCAGGCCAAGGCTGCCGGCCTCCAGCCCGGCGGCTGGGGCCCGGACGACTGCACCGTTCCGACGCCGCAGCTGACCGGTGGCTACAGCAAGGAAAAGGCGCTGTCTCAGACCGCTGACCTGACCATCGACTGGGATATCAGCCCGCTGTGGAAGGCCTCGTTCACCGGCGGCCGCACCTGGTCCGAAGGTGGTCCGTCGATGAACTTCCGGATGTCGGCCAAGCCGCGCCGCAAGGTCGGCAACGATTACCTGTCGGGCAATCTTTACAGCGCCTGGGATCTGACCGGCACGCCCTCGGCCACCTTCTCGCCCGACCTGCAGCAGCAGCTGATGAACGGCATCGCCGAAGTCGACACCGGCTCGACCGATTCGTCGTGGAAGCGCACCGAGGTCAAGCAGAACTATTTCCAGGCCGACGTCACCAAGCTGTTTGAATCGGGCTGGCTGGACTCGATCCAGTTCGGTGCCAAGTACCGCGATGGCAAGGTCCACCGCAACACCGGCAACACCTACTGGGTGTGCCCCGGCCGCGACCCGGCCGACTATGACAACAGCCGCTACCAGAGTGGCTGCGATCCGACTGCCGGCGACGCGCAGCCGGGCTTCTTCCTGTCCAATCCGATCAGCAACATTGCCGGCGGCTTCAATGCCAACGTATTCCCTGGCATCAACTACCCGGCCTACATCGACTACCTGAACAAGACCTACGGCGGTTCGCACAACCGCACCGAGGAAGACTTCGTCTACAACGTCAACGAGAAGATCTACTCGGGCTACTTCCAGGCCAACTTCCGCACCGAGCGTCTGCGCGGCAACGTCGGCGTGCGCGTGGTGCGCACCAAGCAGTTCGCGCAGTCCTCCGACTCGATCGAGAAGTTCAACGACTACTTCCTGGACAACGCGTCCGGCGCGCCGATGGCGTGTACCGATCCAGCTGCCGCGGCCTACCCGACCTACAGCTGCGAGAGCGGCTTCGTTCGCCTGCCTCACGACCTGGCACAGAGCAAGACCTACAGCCTGATCGGCGTGGACCGTACGTACACCGACATGCTGCCGAGCTTCAATATCGCCTGGGACATCACCGACACGCTGGTGCTGCGTGGCGCCGCATCGAAGGTGATCGCCCGCCCCGGCTACACCGACATCGCAGCACCGGGCGCACTGAGCTACTACAGCGACGAGTACGTCAATGATCGCCGCGTTGCCGGCGGCGCTTCGACCGCAGGCTGGCTTGGCCAGGGCAGCAACAAGCAGCTGGAACCGTTCAAGGCCACCCAGTTCGACCTTGGCCTGGAGTGGTATTTCCAGCCGGGTGCGGTCGCCGGCGTCGGCCTGTTCCGCAAGAACGTGGACAACTTCACCCTGCCGGTGGTGCGCGACACGCCGATGGTCATCAACGGTGAAGCGGTGAACGTGCAGCGCTACCAGACCCAGGCCAATGGCCGCGATGGTGTGTCGCAGGGCGTGGAGCTGTATGGCCAGTACACCTTCGATTTCGGCTTCGGCGTGCAGGCCAACTACACCTACAACGACACCAATCTGGCGTCCATCGTTCTGGACGGCCAGGAAATCGGCTCCTCGCCGCTGGTCGGCAGCGCCAAGAACCAGGCCAACGTGACGGTGTTCTACGAGAACGAGAAGTTCCTTGCGCGCGCCTCGTTCAACCGTCGCGGCCAGGTGGTCGGTGGGCTCAACAATGGCATGACGGTCTACACCGAGCCGTATGACCAGCTGGATCTGAACGTGGCCTACAACCTGACCCCGGACTGGACGCTGACCGCCTCGGTGATCAATGTCACCAAGTCCGAGCAGCGCGTGCACCTGGGCAATGACACCAAGGCCCGCCTGATCTCCAACACCTATGCAGGCCGTCAGCTGTACTTCGGCGCCACCTGGAAGTTCTAAGGCACCATGGGTTGCCCGGGCCCGCCCCCGGCGCAACCCACGCCCCGCCCCGGCGGGGACGTTCCTCCACGGCAGCCGCGCTGGTACAGGTGGCTGCCGTTTTTATTGGTGCTTTTTCTTCGGTTCAGCCCTGCGCTTGACCCTGCCATCGTTGGAAGGTGCACACTGGCTCCACCCCAAAAGCATCGAAGGAGCTACAGATGGAATTCCATGTCGACGGCATGACCTGCGGTGGTTGCGCGCGCAGCGTGACCCGCGCGATCCAGCAGATCGATCCGAACGCCAGCG
Source organism: Nocardiopsis yanglingensis (assembly GCF_045809185.1). Classification (NCBI taxonomy): domain Bacteria; kingdom Bacillati; phylum Actinomycetota; class Actinomycetes; order Streptosporangiales; family Nocardiopsidaceae; genus Nocardiopsis; species Nocardiopsis yanglingensis. The sequence goes on from NZ_JBJNRH010000008.1 coordinate 16,635, forward strand.
TGGTGGCCGATCCGCCGACCGGCCTGGTCAAGGTGCAGACCACCGCGACGCAGGAACAGGTGTTCGCCGCGGTAAACGATGCCGGTTTCCCGCCGCGTACCGTCTGATCCCCTGCCCCGCGTCCACAACGAAGCCCGCCCCGTGCGCTGTCACAGGGCGGGCTTTTTAGTGCGTGCGATATCGATTCAATGCTTCTGCGCGCGCCGCCGCACCGCGCCGGTCTTCGCGGCAACGACCGGCACCGGAGCCTCATCGTCTTCGCCCAATCGCTCCAGGATCGGGCATTCCGGGCGCTCATCGCCCGCGCAGCAGCTGATCAGTGACTTCAACGTGTCGGCCATCTGCCGCATGTGCTCGATGCGCTGTTCCAGATCGGCGATGTGCTGTTCGGCCAGGTGCTTGACGTCGGCGCTGTGGCGCGAGGTGTCGTTCCACAGGCCCAGCAGATCGGTGATCTCGGCCACCTGGAAGCCGAGATCGCGCGCGCGACGGATGAAGCGCAGGCGGTGGATGTCCGCCTGCGAGTACGCCCGGTAGCCCGACTCGGTGCGATCAGCCGCAGGAATCAGGCCGATCTGTTCGTAGTAGCGGATCATTTTCGCCGACACGCTGGAGGCCTTGGCGGCTTCACCGATGTTCATGCGGTTCTCCTTCAATGGGTCGCAGCGGGGGCTTCCGCCATCGGCGGCTGGAAGCGGCGCAGGCGCAGCGCGTTGCCCAGCACGAACACGCTGGACAGCGCCATCGCACCGGCAGCAAATACCGGCGACAACAGCACGCCCCAGACCGGGTACAGCACGCCGGCCGCTACCGGAATCAACGCGGTGTTGTAGGCGAAGGCCCAGAACAGGTTCTGCCGGATGTTGCCCAGCGTTGCCTTCGACAGCGCGATGGCATTCGGCACGCCCTGCAGGTTGCCCGACATCAGCACCACATCGGCCGACTCCACCGCGATATCGGTGCCGGTGCCGATGGCCAGGCCGACATCGGCCTCGGCCAGTGCCGGCGCATCGTTGATGCCGTCACCAACGAAGGCGACGTGGCCATGCGTGGCCTTCAGGCGGCGCACCACTTCGACCTTGCCTTCCGGCAGCACCTCGGCCACCACTTCATCGATGCCGAGCTGGCGTGCGATCGCCTGCGCGGTGCCGGCATTGTCACCGGTGATCATCGCCACCTTCAGGCCCAGCTGGTGCAGCGCCGCGATCGCCGCCGGTGTACTCGGCTTGATCGGATCGGACACCGCGATGATTGCGGCCAGGCGACCGTCAATGGAGGCATACAGCGGTGACTTGCCCTGGGTGCCGAGTTCGGCCGCCAGCGTCGCAAACGCGGCGATATCCACGCCAAGATCGCGCATGAAACGATCGGCACCGACCTCTACCCGTGCGCCCTTTACGCTGGCGCGCACGCCCATGCCGGTGACCGACTCGAAATCCATCATCGACGGAAGCGCGAGGCCCTGCTCGGTGGCTGCATCGACAATGGCACGGGCGATCGGATGCTCCGAACGTGATTCCACGGTGGCGACCGCAGCCAGCACCGTGGCGCGATCAAAGCCGTCGGCGATCTCCAGGTCGGTCAGGCGCGGGCGGCCTTCGGTCAGCGTGCCGGTCTTGTCCACCGCCACCACCTGCGCGTCCTTGAGCAACTGCAGTGCTTCACCCTTGCGGAACAGCACGCCCATCTCGGCGCCACGGCCGGTACCGACCATGATCGACGTCGGCGTGGCCAGACCCATTGCACACGGGCAGGCAATGATCAGTACCGCCACCGCATTGACCAGCGCGAAGCTCAGCGCCGGCGATGGGCCGAAGATCAGCCAGACGGCAAAGGTCGCCAGTGCGGCCATCATCACCGCCGGCACGAACCACAGGGTGACCTTGTCGACCACCGCCTGGATCGGCAGCTTGGAACCCTGGGCCTGTTCGACCATGCGGATGATCTGCGCCAGCATGGTCTGCGCGCCCACCGCCGTGGCACGCACGGTCAGCGCGCCCTTCTGGTTGACCGTGCCGCCGACCACGCTGCTGCCCGGCTGCTTCTCGACCGGAATCGGCTCGCCGCTGATCATCGACTCGTCGATATAGCTGCGGCCCTCGATCACCTCGCCATCGACCGGCACGCGCTCGCCCGGGCGCACTTCCACCACGTCGCCGCTCTGCACTTCATTGACCGGGATATCGACGGTGCGGCCGTCACGGATCACATGAGCGACCTTGGCCTGCAGGTTGACCAGACGCTTGATCGCCTCGGAGGTACGGCCCTTGGCGCGCGCTTCAAGGAAACGGCCGAGCAGGATCAGTGCGACGATGACCGCTGCCGCTTCGTAGTAGACGTTCACCGTGCCCGGCGGCAGCAGCCGCGGTGCAAAGGTCGCCACCACCGAATAACCGAACGCGGCGGCGGTGCCCACTGCCACCAGTGAGTTCATGTCCGGCGCCAGCCGCAGCAGTGCCGGGAAGCCCTTCTGGTAGAAACGGCGGCCGGGAATGGCCAGCACCAGGAGGGTCAGCACGAACTGCAGGTACCAGCTGGCCTGCATGCCGATGGTGGCCATCACCCATTCGTGCATGCCGGGAATCAGGTGCGAGCCCATCTCCAGCACGAACACCGGCAGCGCCAGCGCGGTCGCCACGATCAGGTCGCGCTTCAGCTCAGCGCGCTCGGCATCCTTCTTTTCTGCGGCCTCGTCATCGGACTGCACGCCGGCCTCGATCAGGTGTGCGGCGTAGCCGACCTTGTCGATGGCCGCCACCAGCGCGTCAACGCCCGCCACGCCGCGCACGGTCGCACGCTCCGTCGCCAGGTTCACGCTGGCCTGGCTCACGCCTGGCACCGCCAGCAGCGCGCGCTCCACGCGGCCCACGCAGGAGGCGCACGTCATGCCTTCCACGGCCAGTTCAACGGTGGCGGCGGGCACGTCGTAGCCCACCCGCTCCACCGCCTGGATCAGCGCAGCCCGATCGACCGGACCGGACGGGCGGATATCCGCGCGCTCGGTGGCCAGATTGACCGAAACACTGCCCACACCTTCGACCTTGGACAGCGCCGCCTCGACCCGGCCGACACAGCTGGCGCAGGTCATGCCCTCGATGGGCAGACTGATGGTGGAGGGACTGGCGGAGACAGCAGCGGCGCGGGGCGTGCTCATGATCGGATTCCCGGGGTTCCTTCTGGATGCGGACAGGCTAAACCTTGCCATCGTGGGAAGGTCAAATCCAGCCACCCCGGGGTTCATGAAGGGGTTCATCCACGCATGGCGTGGATCTACCGGGCGGACGGGGGCGCCTTGCGGATCAAGGCCCGACGCCCCCGCTGTCCGCCTCAGAAGGTGAACACGTACTCCAACGCGAACTCGCGGCCGACCGCACCCAGCAACCGGGTCGGGGCGAAATCGTAGTCCAGCTTGTACGGGTCCTTGTGGTTCCAGCTGGCCGAATTGAACGCGTTGTTGACGTAGACGTTGACCTTGGCGTGCTCGGTCACCTGGTAGCCCACGTTGAAGTTCCAGGTGATGAACGGCCCGACCCGCCCGTAGTAGCGCGCCGTCTGCTGGCCGGCGTTGGGATTCGGGTTCACCGAACCATCCGGCAGCCGCACCGGCTCCAGGCAGTTCAGCGACGGGCTGTCGCTGGGCACGTAGCCATCGGCGAACGGCAGGCAGCCACCGGGGTTGTCCAGGCGGTCAGTGCCCCAGTGATAGCGCACGCCCGGCACCGAACCGATACGGTCGGCATAGACATTGGCATTCCAGTTGCCGCGCTGCCAGGCCAGGCTCGCGCGCAGCTTGCTGCGCAGGTCGCGGTCGCGGCGTTCCGGGTTCGGGTCGTTGGCGTAACGCTGTTCCTTGGTCGAGATCTGGTTGGTGTAATTCACCCCCAGCTGGAAGCTGCCCCACTGCGCGGTCTCCAGACGGTAGCGCGCGGTCAGGTCGATGCCGCGCACCTCGCGGCTGGCCAGGTTGAACGGGCCGCGCTCGATCGATACCAGACGGCCGTTGCTGTCACGGTTCACGCGGGCCAGGATGCCGGCGCAATACTCGCCACCGGCCGGATTGGCCCACGGCGTACCGTCCATGTTCTTGCCGGTCAGGCAGCCCGCTTCGCTGGCCAGCACCTCGTCGGCGCCGACGTCGACGATCATGTCTTCCAGCTTGATCGCCCAGTAGTCGGCGCTGACCGACAGATTGGGCATCACATCCCAGACGAAACCGACCGTCCACGAATCGCCGGTTTCCGAACGCAGCAGCGGCGTGCCGCGCCGGTTCACATCGAACGTGTACCAGACATCGGTGTTGCCCACGCCGCAATTGTTGACCAGGTAGGCACCGCTCTGGATGCAGCGCAGGCGGTCATAGGTCTGCACTTCGGAGCTGCTCGGTTGGCCGAGCAGGTAGTGCATGTCCGGCGCATGGAAGCTGGTGGCATACGAGCCACGCACCAGCAGCGACTCCACCGGGCGCCATTCCAGGCCGACATTCCAGGTGGTCTCCTTCTGGCTGCCGATGTCCAGCGCCTCGCTGCTGTCGTCGGCCTTGTAGCTGCCATAGCGGTCGTAGCGCGCGGCCGCAGTAGCGGTCACACTTTCCAGCAGCGGAATCTTGAACTCGACGCCGGCCGAATAGCGGGTGCGCTCGCCGCCGCCGCGATCGACGTTCTGCAGGTCGAAATCGATGCCGGCGCGCGGGTCCGGACTGAGGTGGTAGCCCTGCTGCGCGACTTCAGCCACGGCGGCGAACGAGATCGGGCCGGCCCAGCCCTGGAACAGTTCGCCGGTGATGTCCGCCGACGCCTGGTTGACCCATGAGGACGCACGGTTCTTCGCCACCGTGCCCATCTGCCAGTACTGGTCCGGCGTCAGCGGGTTCCACCAGCGCGATTCGTTCAGTGCGTAGATCGCCTCGCCGTCGGCGGTGGTGCCCAGCTTCGGGCCGAGGAAATAGTCGTACGACTTCTGCTTGTCGACCACGTTCTGCCGCTCTTCAACGCGGTAGTAGGAACGGCCCACCGTGGCGCTCCAGTCGAAGCGATCGGCCAGGCGACCACGCAGGCCCGCACTCCAGTCCCAGGACAGTTCGCGGTTGGTGTTGCGCAGCGTATCCAGGCCGCCCACCTCGTTCGGAGTGAACTGGCGCACGCCGAGGATCGGGCGGTTGCGGTTGGCGTCCCAGTAGTAGCCGTTGTCATCGTCGATCAGCGACACGCCAGGTGGATTGGTGCCCCAGATCGCCTCGGAACGGTACACCGCCAGGTTGGTCCAGGCCTGCAGGTCATTGCTGAAATCGAAGGTGGCATACAGGTTGCCGGACACGTTCTCGGCGCCGCCGGTGAGCAGCCAGTTGGCGTAGTCGGCGCTCATGCCGCACAGGCGGCCGGTGTTGCTGATGGTGTTGGCGGCGTAGTTGTAGACCAGGCGATCGGCGGTGTAGTACTCGCCATCGAACTTCTCGCAGGTGCCGGTGGGCGGCGCCAGGCGCTGGCCTGTGGTCGGATCGATCAGCGCCAGGCCGGCGGTGGGACGGAAGCCGACCTTGCGCTGCTCCATGTTCCAGGACGCGTACGGTGCGTCGTCGGCATCGTCCATCTGCGGGCGATCACGGCCGAACAGCGGATCGCGCTTGGTGTACTGCAGCGCGTAGGTCACGCTCCAGTTGTCGCCGGTCCTGCCGCCGGCCCAGGACAGATCCCAGGTATCGCGGCCGCCTTCGGTGGAGGTGCCACCGCGCACGCGTACTTCGTCACCGTCGTAGTTGGTTTTCAGGATGACGTTGACCACGCCGGCGATCGCATCGGAACCATAGATGGCCGAGGCACCACCGGTCAGCACTTCGATGCGCTCCACCGCAGCAGCGGGAATGTTGCCGTAGTTGGAGAAGTTGGTTTCGCCACCGTAGGGCAGCGGGTAGTCCGCTACACGGCGACCGTTGACCAGCAGCAGTGAGCGGTTCGGCCCCATCCCGCGCAGGTTCAGGCCGCTGGCATTGGGCGTATGCGAGCCCCACTGCGAGGCGGCTTCAACGGTGCCGGTGGCTTCAGTGAGCGTCTTCAGCGCGTCGTACACGCTGACGAAGCCTTCCTTCTGGATCTGTGCGGCGGTGATCACGTTGACCGGCGCCGGGCCTTCAACGCTGGCGCGCTTGATGCGCGAACCGGTGACGGTGACCGCATCGAGATCCTTGGTGGACGAGTTGGCGGCCTCCTGCGCACTGGCAGCCAGGGGCAGCAGGGCCAGGACCAAGGCCTGGGACAGCAGGTGACGGCGCTTGCGGACGATCTGAGCCATGGGTGGTTGCTCTTCGAAAGTGTGGACGCACGGACGGGTGGTGGCGCGGCACTACGGCTGATCCGGGCACCTGGATCGGTTCAAGACCGATACGGCGCCCTCCCCTGTGGATCGATCCAAACTAAAGCACAGCTGAACCGCGCCGGGCATGCGGCGACGCAGCAATACGTGGCGTAATGCTGTTATCGGCTGCAGGTATCCAGAACAATCAAAGAGTTGCGAAACATCGCTGAGAGGAAGGCGCACACGTCAATGACATGATCGCGACAATCGCGCGCGGAACTGTTTTGTCCGCCCTCAGCGATTCCGCTCTCCTGGTTGAGTCGGGACGAAGTGGTCATTTCGGAGGGCGTAGTGGCTCGACGCATCGCCTCCGGGTCCGATACCCCACCACTCGATGGTGAACCCGTCGCCCTGCCAGATGACAGAGGAAAAGTCGGATTCACTGTGGGGTCGCCCTGAGTTCTGGCTGGCCAGAGACAGGGTCTCAAGGCAGCTGCTGATCAATACCCTGCCGCGCTCAATGGGCTTCGGCGGGGTCAATTCGTAGACGAATAGATGGATCTCGCGCCCCGCGCCACAGAGCCCCATGGGGTTGGAAGCGTTTGAATTGAACACCTGATAGAGCGCGCGAAAGCGCTTCTCCCCGATCCGATGTACCCGCGTGTCGACGAACGCGCCTGTAGCAGCGGGTGCCAGCGTCACGCCGCCCAGCACAGCGTCGATGCTGCCTCCCTCAAGGCCGATCGCCTTCCATATCAGCATTGGTGGCTGTCCCTCCCCTGCAGCTATTGCGACGGCTGGCGGCAAGCAGAGAAGTAGCAGGAGCAGTCGAGACATGCGGAAGGAGGATCATTGCCACGGGGAGTTGGACCCCACTGTCGATAATCCTGGCTTGATGGTCCACTCGGAAGCACGGATGCCCCAGCATTCCGCCGTTTGCCGAATGAACTGGCCATCCGCGCGCGTCAGAAGCGTCACTTTTCGGCACGCGTGAGCATCCGGCTGGGGTCAGAGCCCTTCTGCGAAGGGATCCGACCCCGGGCAATGCCCGACGGATTCGATCAGCTGTCCAGCGCCTGCCGCAGCGCGGCTACGGTGGCAGTGGCGGTCTGGCTCCAGTCCGGGTCCAACCCTCGCAAAGCCGGGTTCTGGAACTGCATCGCCGAGCGCCGCAGGCCCTTGGCCGAGGCGTGCAGTTCGGTGCAGCCGGTCTGCCGTGCGACGGTTGCGATGTTGCCCGGTGCCAATCCGGCGCCGGCCATCACCGTGATGCGGCCCGCTGCCTGGGTAACGAGGCCTGCCAGCACATCGGCACCGGCCTCGGCACTGACCTGGCCGCCCGAGGTCAGCACGCGCTGGCAGCCCAGTCCGATCACCTGCTCCAGCGCTGCGGGCAGATCACGGGCAGCATCAAAGGCACGATGGAAGGTCACCTGCAATGGCCCGGCGGCCCGCACAAGTTCACGGCACAGCGCCACATCGATGCCGCCCTGCACATCCAGCGCACCGATCACCACGCCATCGCAGCCCAACGCGCGGCACTGCGCAATGTCACGCAGCATCAGTTCGGCTTCCAGCGCGTCGTAGTGGAAGTCGCCCGGGCGTGGCCGCACCAGCACGAACAGCGGAATCGACAGGCGTTCGCGGGCGATCGCAATGCTGGCGAACGACGGCGTGGTACCGCCCTCGGCCAGGTTGTCGAACAGCTCGATGCGGTCGGCGCCGCCGGCCTGCGCGGCCAGCGCCGACGCCAGCGAGTTGCTGGCGATTTCCAGAGCGAGCCGCGTACTCACGCCTGGGTGCTCGTGTAGATCGACGGAGAATCACGCAGATCGTCCTGGCGCTGCGCATCGCACACGGCGTAGACAAAACCGCGATGCAGCGCGTAAGCGCCCACCTCCCCCTGCTTGTTCATGGCCAGGAAGCAGACCTGCAGTGTCTTGCTCGCTTCCGGACGCTTGCGCACCACGCGGTCGATTGCTTCGCGGCAGGCCTGCGCCGGCGAGCGCCCCTGGCGCATCAGCTCGACCACCAGGAACGAAGCGGCGTTGCGGATCATCTCCTCACCCACGCCCGAGGCGGTGGCCGCACCCACGTCGTTGTCGACGTACAGGCCGGCACCGATGATCGGGCTGTCGCCGACGCGGCCGCGCAGTTTCCACGCCATGCCGCTGGTGGTGCAGGCACCGGCCAGGTGGCCCTTGGCATCCAGCGCCAGCATGCCGATGGTGTCGTGGTTGTCGCTGTTGCCGGGAATACCACGGCGCTCGGCATTGATCTGCGGCTGGTACTTCTCGGTCTTCAACCACTCGCGCCAGGCGGCTTCGGCCTGCGGCGTCAGCAGATGCCTGCGCTCGAAACCCTGCTGCACCGCGAACTGCTGCGCGCCCTCGCCCACCAGCAGCACGTGCGGGCTGTTCTCCATCACTTTGCGGGCCACCGACACCGGATGCAGGATGTCGACCAGCGCGGCCACTGCACCACAACGGCCATCGCCGTCCATGATGCTCGCGTCCAGGCTCAGCACGCCGTCGCGATCCGGGTTGCCGCAATGGCCGACGGTGGGGTTGCACAGCTCGCTCTCGGCCCAGCGTGCACCCGCCTCCACCGCATCCAGCGCGCTGCCACCCTGTGCCAGCACCTTCCATGCGGCCTGGTTGGCCGGCACGCCGAAGTCCCAGGTGGAAACCACCCTGGCCCCACCCTGCGTGCGCGCCTGCACGCCCGGCAATGCTGCCATGCCTGCAGCCAGTGCACCGGCCTGCAGGAACTGCCTGCGATCCACCATCTTCCCCTCCCAGTCTGCAATGCACGGCCGGCCCGATGCCGGCCCTGCCGATCAGTCGTGCGTGGGTTGCCGCGCTGCGTGCCAGACCGCTGCACCGAGCACACCCAGCTGGCCATGCTCCACCCGCCACACCGGTACCTGGCGCAGCACCTCGGTCAGCACACCCTTGTTGAGGAAGCGCTCACGGAAGCGGCCATCGGCCAGGAAATCCTGCACATGCGCGGAAATGCCCCCGGCCAGGTACACCGAGCGAGCGGCGACGGCGATCGCTGCGTCGCCGGCAAGACTGCCCAGCCAGGCACAGAACACCTGCAGCGTTTCCACAGCGAGAGCGTCCTCACCGCTGCGGGCGGCACCGATCAGTGCTTCGGTGCTGGTCCACACCGGGGTGGCACCGCGCAGCTCGCACAGGCACGGATACAGATTCATCAGGCCGCTGCCAGAAAGCACGCGCTCGTTGTCCACGTGCGTCCAGCGCTGCAGCAGCTTGCCCAGCACCTGCAGTTCCAGCGTGTTGCCGGCGCCGAGTGCGGCATGGCCGATCTCGCTGGCCAGCACCGGGCGCTCGCCATCGGCAAAGCGCAGCGCGGCGCCCAGGCCGGTACCCGCGCCCAGCACCAGCGCCGGGAAGGCCTGCGCCGGATCGGCGTCGCCGTTCAGTGGCACCAGCGTTTCGGGCTGCAGGTAAGGGATGGCCAGCGCCACGGCTTCGAAATCGTTGATCAGCTGCAGTTCGCCCAGCCCGGACTGCGCGCGGGTGGCCGACAGCGAGACCGTCCACGGCAGGTTCGAGTTGATCAGCACATCGCCATCGAGCAGGCCGGCGATGGCCACCACGGCGGTCTGCACCGGCTGGCCAAGGCCTGCGGTGAAATCGGCCAGGATCGCGGCCAGGCTGGAATGCTCGGCACAGGCATAGGTGCGATGGCTGCCCAGCAGCGGCGCCTGGCCGGGTTGGGTCTCAGCCAAGGCCAGGCGGGCGAAGGTGCCGCCGACATCGGCAACGACCAGATGGCGCGGAAGACCGCCGCGGGCGGAGTCGGAGGAAACCGGGGACGCTGCTGCGATGGTCACGCTGGCCTGCTTGGATCGATTGAATCGCCCCGATTCTCAGGCATCGGGGCGGCTTTGCCTAGCACGCCGATGGTTCAGGTTGGCCTATATGCCTTCCTGTTCGGCCACCTGCACGCCATCCACCAGCACGCGCAGGCGCTGCGGGCGGAAGCCGGCAAACAGCAGTGGCCGGGTGCGCTCGACCAGCACTTCGTGGCCGGCGATGTGGCGCAGCCACGACTGTACCAGCGAGAACGAGAAATGCGTGCCCGGATGCAGCGGGTGCTGCACCCAGACCTTCTCGGTGGCGCTCTGCAGCAGCATCGCGCCGGTGAACCAGTGGCGGCTGAGGGTCACCGGCGTGGTGCCGGCCATGAAGCGGATATCCATGCGGGGTCCTTTCGCGTTGGGCAGCGGCGCCCTGGATCAGGGCTGGGCAGCCTGCAGGCTGTAGCTGGTGGTGGCGGTGAACACTGCACCATCAGGCTGGGTGGAGCGTACCTCGACCTTGTGGCTGCCCACCGCCAGATCGGTCGGCAACGCGCCACGCCACAGGTGCGGCGATGCAGTGGCCTCCGGCGAGCGGTCGTAGCTGCGCAGATTTTTTGCAAGATCGTCGGCCACGTTCTCCACCATCAGGCGCGGATCGGGCTGGCTGACCTGCTTCATCGGCTGCCAGGCGCCACCATCGACGCGGTACTCGACCACGCTGGCGTCCTCACCCATGTAGACGTTGGCGTAGACACCCCACGCCGGATAGGCCCCCTGCCGCAGTACCTTCGGCGCGTGCAGGCCGATCTGCTCGCTGGCCGGCTTGCCGGCCACGCGGTACTGCAGTTTGTAGCTGCCATTGCCGGCCACGTCGAGCAACGCATAGCCCTTCGGTGTGCCATCGCTCATGGTGCTGTCCGGCACGCCAACGGCGTCCTTCACCCCCGACCAGAACGCACCGCAGTTGGCGCCCACGTTGTACTCGTGCAGCGGCTTTTCGCCATTCCAACCCTCGGCCTTGCCGTGGTAGACGTGCTGCTGGGTGTGGCTGTGGCCGCTGAGCACCAGCACGTTGCGGAAGTCCTTCAGCAGGTCGAACAGGCGCTGGCGGTCTGCATGGCGGAAGGTCTCGCGCCCGGGCGCGGCGTCGAACAGCGGGATGTGCATGCCCAGCACCAGCAGCCGGTCCTTGTGCAGGCCCTTCAGGTAGCCGGCAAGGAAGGCGAACTGGTCTTCGCGCAGGCCGCCGACGTACTTCGGCTTGGCCTTGGGGTCGTACACCACGTCGTCCAGGAACACGAAACTGGCACCGCCCTCTTCCACCGCATAGGTATCCGGGCCGTAGATGTTGCGCCAGCTGTCCAGCGAATGCTCATCGCTGGCGGCATCGAAATCGAGGTCGTGGTTGCCCGGCACATGGAACCACGGCACGCCAAGTTCGGTGGTGACCTTGTTGATCGCCGGATACAGGGTCAGGTCGTCGTTGACGATGTCACCCAGGGTGGTGCCCATGCGCGCCTTGGTCTGGCCGACCAGCGGCGCCACGATCGACTGCTGGTAGTAGCCGATGTCCTTCAGGCTGGCGGTCTGCGAATCGGTGAACACCAGCATCTGGAAACCACGGCGGCTGTCATGGCGATCCGCCTGCAGGGCGAAATCCCAGTTGCGGGTGACGTCGCTGGTGGCGGCGATGCCACCGTACTTCAGCGCCGGCGAGCCGTTCGGGCGGTAGTGGCGCCAGAACGACGGCAGACCGTCGGTCGCCTTCGGGAAGGCGTAGGCATCGGGCTTGATCACGAATACGGTCTGGCCGTCGCGCACCGGCAGGCTGTAGCTGCCGTCGGCGGCGGTCTTGACGATGGTCTCGCCGTTGGAAACCTGCACCCCGGCCAGGCCCGGATCGGTCGCACCGCGCCCGGGCCTGCCGTCGCGCTCCAGATAGACCTTGCCGCTGACCACGGTGTCCGCGGCCCAGGCCGGCGAGGTCAGCAACAGGCAGCACAGCCAGGCGGCAGGCAGTTTCATGGGCGGTCCGGGAAAGAAGAAGACCCCCTATTGTAGAGCCGAGCCATGCTCGGCTGCATTGCAGAGGTGGGTGCGGACCGTTGGTCCGCACGCCTTCCTCAACGATGACGCTTTTCCAGCACCGCCCGCGCATCATCCAGCGACAACCCGCGCGCGCGCAGCAGCACCAGCAGGTGATACAGCAGGTCCGAGGCCTCGCCCAGCAGCGCCTCGTCGTCCTGTGCCACCGCCGCCAGCGCCGTCTCCACGCCCTCCTCGCCCACCTTCTGCGCGATGCGGCGGATGCCGCCCTCGAACAGGCTGGTGGTGTAGCTGCCCGGCGGGCGCTGCGCCTCACGCATCGCCACCAGCTGGCCCAGCCCGCCCAGGAAGTCCTTCGGTGCCTGGTCGAAACAACTCTCGGCACCGGTATGGCAGGTTGGCCCGGCTGGGCGTGCCATCACCAGCAGCGTGTCGGCATCGCAGTCGACGCTGATTGACTGCACCACCAGCACGTTGCCGGACTGCTCACCCTTGGTCCACAACCGCTGCTTGCTGCGGCTGAAGAAGGTCATGTGACCGATGGCCAGCGTGGCCGCCAGCGATTCGGCGCTGACATAGCCCAGCATCAGCACCTGCAGGGTGTCTGCATCCTGCACCACGGCCGGCAGCAGGCCGTCGCCCTTGCCCCAGTCCAGCGCCTGCAACGCATCCAGCGACGGCCTCACTTCAATAGACATCCCGCACCTCGATCTGCTGTCCGCGCAGGTAGCGCTTCAATTCCGGAATGGCAATCGCGCCGCTGTGGAACACGCTGGCCGCCAACGCACCGTCGACATCTGCCTGATCAAAAGCTTCGGCGAAGTGCTCCATCGCACCGGCACCGCCGGAGGCGATCAGCGGCACCTGGCACAGGGCCCGCGCCTGCTGCAGCTGCACGACATCGTAGCCACGGCGTACGCCATCGCTGTCCATGCAGTTCAACACGATTTCACCAGCGCCACGCCGTTGTGCTTCGACGATCCAGTCCAGCGTGCGCAGCGGTACCGCCTGGGTCTTGTCCGGGTCGCCACTGAAACGGCGCACGCGCCACTGCCCATCGGCCTCGCGCACCGAATCGACACCGACCACCACGCACTGCACGCCGAACTCATCTGCCAGCTCGGTGATCAGCTCCGGGCGGCCCAGCGCGGGCGAGTTGATCGACACCTTGTCGGCACCGGCGAACAGCACGCGGCGCGCGGTTTCCACGCTGTCGATGCCACCGGCCACGCAGAACGGAATGTCGATCAAGCGTGCGATGCGCTCGATCCAGGCGACGTCGACCGAACGTGCCTCAGGGCTGGCGCCGATGTCATAGAACACCAGCTCGTCGGCACCCTGGTCGCGGTAGCGCTGCGCCAATTCGGCGATGTCACCCATGTCGACGTGGTCGCGGAAGCGCACACCCTTGACCACGCGACCATCGCGCACGTCCAGGCACGGAATGATGCGTCGGCTCAACATGCCAGCGCCTCCGCCAGGTCCATGCGCTGCTCCAGCAGGGCCTTGCCGAGGATGGCACCGCCGCAGCCGGCAGCACGCGCCTCGGCCACATCGGCCACGTCGCGGATGCCACCGGAAGCCTGCACGGCCACGCCCGGCAGCAGCGCCGACAGGTGCGCGTACAGACTGATATTGGGCCCGGCCAGCATGCCGTCGCGGGCAATGTCGGTACACAGCAGGTGGCGCATGCCAGCGCGCGCATAGCGCTGGGCCAGATCATCCAGGGTCACCCCGGCGTTCTCGGTCCAGCCGTGCACCGGCAGCTGCCATTGGCCCTGCGCGTCCTGACGGGCATCCAGCGCGATGGTGATGCGCTCGGCGCCGAACTCCTCCAGCCAGCCGACCACTTCATCGGGGCGGCGCACCGCTAGCGAACCCACCACCACGCGGCCAGCGCCGGCATCGAGGATGCGCGCCACATCGTCGCGGCCGCGCACGCCACCGCCGGTCTGCACCTGCAGCGGCGTCTGCGCACGGATCGACGCCAGCAGCGGCGCAAGGGTGTAGCCACCGGCACGCGCAGCGTCCAGGTCGACCAGATGCATCCACTGCGCGCCCTGCGCAGCGAAGGCCTGTGCGCGCGGCAGCGGATCGTCGCCATACGAGGTTTCCTGCGCGTAGTCACCCTGGCGCAGCCGCACCACGCGGCCGTCGCGGATATCCAGCGCGGGGTAGACGATGAAACTCATGCAGCAGTGCCCTCGAGGAAGTTGCGCAGCATCAGCGAACCGGTCTCGCCGGAGCGCTCGGGGTGGAACTGTGCGCCGTAGTAACGCCCCTGCTCCACCACGGCAGTGAACAGGCCACCGTGGTCGCAGGCAGCGACGGTGTGGGTATTGAGCGGTGCCGCATAGCTGTGCACGAAGTAGGCGCTGGCGCGCTCCGGCACACCGCGAAGCAGCAGCGATTCGCGCAGCGGGAGCAGGCGGTTCCAGCCCATGTGCGGCACGCGTATGCCGCAGGCCGGCACCAGCTTGCGCACCACGCCGGGAATCAGTCCCAGCGCTTCTACGCCGGCCTCTTCGGAGCGTTCGAACAGCAGCTGCATGCCCAGGCAGATGCCCATCAGCGGCACCTCCAGTCGCTGCAACGGCTCCACCAGGCCCTGCGCGTGCAGGCGCTGCATGCCAGGACCGGCGGCGCCGACGCCGGGCAGGATCACCCGCTGCGCACCGACCAGACCGTCCGCATCGCGCACCAGCCGCACCGTCGCGCCCAGGCGCTCCAATGCGTAGCGCACCGAGCCCAGGTTGGCACCGCCGGCGTCGATCAGCGCAACGTCGCTCACAGCGCCCCCTTGGTGCTCGGCAGTGCCGTGCCCTGGCGGGCCAATGCCGGGCGCAGCGCGCGCGCCAGTGCCTTGAAGCAGGCCTCGACCTTGTGGTGGTCATTGTCGCCGCGCACCTGCAGGTTGAGGTTCAGGCCGCTGGCGTCGCACAGCGAACGGAAGAAGTGCGGCACCAGCTCGGTCGGCATATCGCCCACCCGCTCACGCTTGAACTCGCCCTCGAACACGAAGTACGGGCGACCGCTGAAATCCAACGCGGCGCTGGCCAGGGTCTCGTCCATCGGCAGGGTGAAGCCGTAGCGGCCGATGCCGCGCTTGTCGCCCAGCGCCTCGCGCAGGGCCTGACCCAGCGCCAGCCCGGTGTCCTCGATGGTGTGGTGCTCGTCGATGTGCAGGTCGCCCTCAGCCTGGATGTCCAGCGCGAACCCGCCGTGCTTGCCGATCTGTTCCAGCATGTGGTCGAAGAACGGCAGTCCGGTGGCGATGCGCGCATCACCGGCGCGGTCCAGATCCAGTTCGACGCGGATCTTCGTCTCTTTGGTGTTGCGCTGGACCACAGCGGTGCGCGGCGCGTCGGCCAGCGCGTGAGCGATGCCCGGCCAGTCCCACTCGCCACCGAACTGCTCGGTGCGCAGCTGGAAGCCACGGATGTTGAGGTTGTCGGCGAACTGCAGGTCGGTGATGCGGTCACCAACCATGCCCGAGCGCGCCCAGTCAATGCTGCGGTCCTGCAGGTAGGCAGTCATCAGGCCGATGCCCGGCTTGCGGGTGGGCGCTTTGTCCTGCGGCCAGCTGCAGTCGATCAGCACGTCACGGAAGGTGATGCCCTGGCTTTCGAAGATCTGCAGCATCAGCTCATTGGGGCCATCGAAGCTGGCGCGCGGGTAGCTGTCGCTGCCGAGGCCATCCTGGTTGGTGACGATCACGAACTGGTAGCCGGCATCCCGCAGCTTCAGCAGCGCCGGGATCACCTGCGGCACGAAGCGCAGCTTCTCGTAGGCGTCGATCTGGAAATCGGACGGCTCCTCGATGACGGTGCCGTCGCGGTCGATGAACAGGATCGGGGTCATGCTGCGGCCCTCCGCGCCGACAGGGCCGCAAGCACGCGGTCGTTCTCTTCGGGGCTGCCGATGCTGATGCGCAGCGCGTCGCCCAGCTGCGGCGCGGCGCGCTGGTCGCGCACCACCACACCGGCATCCAGCAAGGTGTCGAACGCTGCCTGCGCATCGGCGAAGCGCACCAGCAGGTAGTTGCCGGACGAGCGGTACACGCGACGAACGCCGGGCAGGCCAGGCAGCGCCGCGGACAGGCGTTCGCGCTCGGCGATGACCATGGCCACGCGCTCGGCGGTGCGTGCCAGCGCGGCCGGCTGCAGTGCCTGCACGGCCAGCTCGGTGCACGGCGTCGGTACCGGGTACGGCGCCTGGCAGCGGCGCAGCACGGCAATCAGTTCCGGGGCGGCGATCAGGGTACCAATGCGAGCGGCGGCGAGTGCGTGTGCCTTCGACAGCGTGCGCAGCACCGCCAGGTTCGCATGCGCGGCCAGCAGCGTGGCCGCCGACGGGCGCTGCGCATACTCGACATAGGCCTCGTCCACCACCACCAGCGCCTGCCCGCGCAAGGCAACCGCCACGCGCTCGACCTCGTCAAGGGTAATATCGCTGCCGGCCGGGTTGGACGGTGCACACAGGAACACCAGCTTGGCGCCCTCCGTCTGTGCCGTGTCGATGACCGCGTCGAGGTCGGCACACAGGCCGTCTTCGCCATCGACCAGCGGCACGTCGATCAGCGGCGCACCCTGCAGGCGTGCACAGACTGCGTACATGCCGAACACTGGCGAGGTGACCAGCACGCCATCGCGGCCCGGCACGCACAAGGCACGCACCAGCAGATCGATGGCTTCGTCGCTGCCACGGCCGACCAGCAATTGTTGTGGCGCTACGCCATACAGCGCAGCCAGGCCTTCGCGCAACGCCAGCGGCTGTGGCTCCGGATAGCGCCGGCTGCTGCCCGCCCTATCCGCTGGATTGGCCCAGGCCGATTCGTTGGCATTCAACCAGACCTCGCCCTGTACCGCCGCACTGCGCGCCGAACTGTAGCCGGCGAAGGCCTGCAGGTCCGGGCGCACCAGTGCCAGCACCTGATCGATAGCCGCGTTCATGCCGCCACCTCCATGCGCAGTGCCACGGCACGCTCATGCGCATCCAGGCCTTCGGCGCTGGCGATGATGCGCGCGCAGCCGCCGATTGCCGCCAGTCCAGCAGCGCTGGCGCTCTGCACGCTGATCAGATTCTGGAAGCTGGCCACGCTGACGCCGCTGTAGGCGCGCGCGGCACCGGCCGTCGGCAGCACGTGGTTGGTACCGCTGCAGTAGTCACCCAGTGCTTCGGGGGTGTAATCGCCCAGAAACACCGAGCCGGCCGCATGCACCTGGCTCAGCCAATCGCGCGGTTCGCGCAACGCCAGGATCAAGTGCTCGGGCGCATAGCGGTTGCTGATCGCGAAGGCCTCGTCCAGCGAATCGACCTGGATCAGCCGCGACGCCGACAACGCCTGTCGCGCGATCTGCTGGCGCGGCAGCAAGGCAACCTGGCGCTCCACTTCAGCTTCAACCGCCGCCAGCATCGCGGCATCGTCGGTCAACAGCAGTACCTGCGAGTCCGGGCCATGCTCGGCCTGCGACAGCAGGTCAGCCGCCACGAAAGCGGGATTGGCACCGGCGTCGGCAATCACCAGCACCTCCGACGGACCGGCCGGCATGTCGATGGCGGCGGCGCCATCCTGCGCCACCTGCTGCTTGGCCTCGGTGACGAAACTGTTGCCCGGCCCGAACAGCTTGTCGCAGGCCGGAATGCTTGCCGTGCCGTAGGCCATCGCTGCGATGGCCTGGGCACCGCCCAGCTTGAACACGCGCTGCACGCCGGTCAGGCGCGCGGCTACCAGCACGGCCGGATCGGCGCTGCCGTCGGCGCGCGGCGGCGTGCACAGCACGACCTGCGGGCACCCAGCCAGCTGCGCCGGCACGCCCAGCATCAACGCAGTGGACGGCAGCGGCGCGCTGCCCGCCGGCACATACAGACCCACCCGGCCGATCGGACGCAGCATGCGTTCGCAGACCACGCCCGGCGCGGTTTCAACTGCATAGCCTTTGCCCATGCCAGCGGCGTGGAAACGGGCGATGCGTTCGGCGGCTTCCACCATCGCCTGTCGCAGTTCGGCGGGCACTGCGGCTTCGGCAGCGGCGAATTCGGCTTCGGAAACTTCAAACGAGGCCAACTCGACACCGTCGAAACGTGCAGTAATCGCACGCAATGCGTCGTCGCCCAGCGCGCGCACCTGTGCAATCAGGGCCGCCACCGCATCGCGGGTCTGCTGCGCCACGGTCTGCACCGGGCGGGTCAGCGCCGCGCCGCGCGCGGTCTCATCAAGTCGGGACCAGATCAGACGGTTCATGCCAGCGACCGCTCCACGCTCAGTACCATCAGGCCCTGCGCGCCGGCGCGCTCGAGTTCTTCCATGCGCTGCCAGCTCAGTGGGCCCGGGCACATGGTCTGCAGGCGCAGCGCGCCGCCATCGGCCGGCAACCGCACCAGCGGCTCGGCATCGGCCAGCAGCTGCGACAGCGCGTCGACGCGATCCTCGCTGGCGCGGAACATCAGCAGCTTGCGGTCCTGGCGCTGCACCACGCCGTCCAGGCGGCGTAGCAGCATCGCGCGCAGCGATGCACGCGCATCATCCGGCACGCGCACCGCACCGGCCAGCACCGCCTCGCTGTCGAGCAGGTTGTGCACCGGGGTCAGCTGGTTGGCACGCAGGGTGGCGCCGCTGGAGACCAGATCGCAGATCAGGTCGGCAGTACCCAGTCGCGGGGCGATCTCCACCGAACCGGACAGCTCGACCACCTGTGCGTCCACGCCCTGCTCGGCCAGCCACTGCTTGAGGATGGCCGGGTAGCTGGTCGCGATGCGGGTGCCGGCCAGCTGCGCCGGACCCTGCCACTGCCATTCCTCGGGCACCGCCAGCATCAGCCGGCACTGGCCGAAGCCCAACCCACGCAGCGCCTGGTAGGCGTCAGGCAGGCCGATCTGACGGCGTGCCGCGGCCTGCTCATCCAGTTCATTGCGGCCGACGATGCCGAGGTCGCAGACGCCGTCGGCGATCAGGCCCGGGATGTCGTCGTCGCGCACCAGCAACAGGTCCACCGGCAGCGATTCGCCGTAGCAGAACAGCTTGTCGCGGCTCTCGCGCCAGCTCAGGCCACAGGCGCTGAGCAGATTGCGGGCGGGCTCGGCCAATCGGCCACTCTTCTGGATGGCGATACGCAGCCGGTCTCGTGCCGGGGCTGCCTGGGTTGCACTCATGGGGGAGGTCTCGAAGTTCGGAACGGGGCGCGGATCAGCGCGAAGCAAGGCGGTCGATGGCGGCGGCATAGCCTCGATGGCCATGCTCGAGCGTGCGTGCCACCCGTCCGGTGGTGGTCACGCTGACGCCCGTGCGCTCGTGGATCTCGCGGTACGGCACGCCCTGCTGCAGCAGCGGCACCACCTTCCAGCGGTCGGCCATGGCTTCCAGTTCGGCGGGGGTGCACAGATCGCGCAGGAAGGCTTCGACCTGTTCCGGCTCTCGCAGGGCGGCAAAGGCCCGGGCCAGGGCTTCCAGGTCGGCCTTCGGGTCTTTGGCGGCAATCTCGGGGCGGGCTTTCACGGGGTCGTATCCATGCATCAATGTAATAGCGCGTTAGTACATTAGCGCATTCTTGCGCGGTGCGTCAAATCGAGGGCTGAGGGGGCGGCAGGGCTGCTGCCCTGCACCCGCAGAGGCAAGAGCCAGAGCAACAGCAAAAGCCGGTTTCCTGAGCGTTGGCGGGCAGGGTCCGGTGGCAGGGGTCGCCGTAAACCCGTCCATGGGGGCTTGGTCGCGGCATCCATGCCGCTCACACCCCTGCCACCGAACCCTCCCCGCATTCGACAGTTGGCCGCGATCTGCTGGATCTCGCTGGGAAAGCAATCGAGAACGGCTTTTGTAGAGTCGAGCCATGCTCGACTGCGCTTCGTCCAGAAACGCAGAACGCCCACCAAAGGGCGGGCGTTCTGCTTTCAAATCAACAACCTGGCCCGTTTCAGGGCAGGCAACGCACCTCGACCTGCAGCGCCCCGCGCCGCAGGCATTCGCCGAACAGGCTGCCCTGCCGGCTCGGCAGGGACTGGATGTTCTGCAACACCCCTCCGCCCGCCGGGCATTTCCGCAAAGCCAGGGCCTGCAGGTCGCCCTCCAGCTGCGCGCGGTCGATCACGTGGCAGCGATCGACCAGCAGCCGGTAGTGTGCCGGGCCCATCCGGGCACTGCGCAGCACCGGGTCACTCTGGCAGCCCGCCAGCAGGAGCACGCCAAGCACCCCTGCGGCGGCCGGCTTCACACCATCGCCTTGGACTGCTCCAGCTCCACCAGCAGGGTGCTGGCCAGCTCGTCGCGCGACACTTCGAACTGCTGCTCGCGCAGCAGATCCTTCACCGCCACCACGCCGCGCGCCAGCTCGTCTTCACCGGCCAGCACCACGAAGCGGATGCCAGCCTTGGCCGCGTACTGGAACTGCTTGCCAATCTTCTTCGGCTCCATCTGCACTTCGGTGTTGATGCCACCGGCGCGCAGGCGACGGGCGATGTCCAACGACTGCGGCATGCCCTGCTCGTCCATCAGCGCCACCAGCGCCTGCACACTGCTGGCTTCGATGCCGTCGATCAGGCCAGCCTCGCGCAGCTGCCAGAACAGACGCGACAGGCCGATGGAGATGCCCACGCCCGGCAGCTTCGACTTGCTGTAGTGGCTGGCCAGGTCTTCGTAACGGCCGCCCGAGCAGATCGACCCGATCTGCGGGTGGTCGGTCAGCGTGGTCTCGTAGACAGTGCCGGTGTAGTAGTCCAGGCCGCGCGCAATCGAGAAATTCAGGCAATAGGCGGTTTCCGGCACGCCCAGCGCCTGCACCAGCTGCAGCACTTCGCGCAGTTCAGCGACACCGGTACGCAGGATCTCCGAAGAACCGGCGTCGGCTTCCAGCGTGGCCAGCTGCGCCAGCGCATCGGCATGGCCCTGCGAACGCACGGCGACGAACGCCAGGATCTTCTCGACCTGTTCTGCCGGGATGTTGAAGCCCTCGCCCACCAGCGTCTCGCGAACATAGTCGGCGCCGCGCTTGTCCAGCTTGTCCACTTCGCGCAGCACCGCCAGCTGGCGCTCGCCTTCGGCCACGCCCAGGCTCTCGAAGAAGCCGCGCATCAGCTTGCGGTTGTTCAGCTGGATGCTGAAGTCACCGATGCGCAGTTCCGAGAACACCGCATGGATGACCGCCAGCACTTCAGCGTCGTAACGCACGCTCAGGCTGTCCTTGCCGATCACGTCGATGTCGCACTGGTAAAACTCGCGGAAACGGCCGCGCTGGGCACGCTCGCCACGGTAGACGCGCTGCATCTGGTAACGACGGAACGGGAAGGTCAGTTCGTGTTCGTGCTCGGCCACGTAGCGTGCCAGCGGCACGGTCAGGTCGAAGCGCAGCGCCATTTCCGGCAGCGAACGGTCGCCCGACTCGGCCGCGTTCGCCAGCGCCCCGGTGGACTGCACGAAGTACACCTGGCGCTCGGTCTCGCCACCGGACTTGGTCAGCAGCACGTCGGACAGCTCGAACACCGGCGTCTCCACCGGCAGGAACCCGAAGCGCTCGTAGTTGCGGCGGATGACGTCCAGCATGCGCTGGAACGCAATCTGCTCGCGCGGCAGCAGTTCAAGGGTGCCGGGCGGGGTACGGGGCTTGATCACGGGCGGAACTCCTGCTGGAACGGGACGTGGGAGGGGGCGACATTCTAGCGCCCCCGCCTCGGGCAGGGTCGAACGGCCGCTTGAAGTATCATAAGGCCCTCCCCGCCCGCGATACGCCCCCCGCAACATGTCACGGCCTTCCGGCGCTCCGCCCGCCACCAACGATCCCGCCTCGCCGTCCTGCACCACGCTGGACTGCCTGCACTGCTCGGTTCGCCACCTTGCGGTGTGCTCGGCGCTGTCGCCCGATGAAGTACAGGCGCTGGAGCAGGTCACCGTCTCGCAGCAGGTCAGCATGGGCAGCACGCTGGCCCGCACCGGTGAAGAGCGCGACCATGTCTATACATTGACCGGCGGCGCACTGCGCCTGGTGCGCACCCTGGCTGACGGCCGCCGTCAGATCAACGGCTTCGTGCTGCCCGGCGACTACCTGGGCCTGAGCGGCAGCGATCACCATCGCTACGACATCGAGGCCATCGCCGACAGCCGCGTATGCCGCGTCGCGCTGCCACAGATGAAGGCACTGCGCAGCCGTTTCCCGCACCTGGAGCGCAAGCTGCTGCAGCGTGCCTGCCAGGAACTGGATGCCGCGCAGGACGCCGCGCTGGCACTGGCGCGCCTGCAGCCGGCCGAGAAGCTGGCTGATTTCCTGCTGCGCCTGGCCGCGCGCGAGGCCAAGCTGGGTGGCGACGGCCTGCGCGTATCGCTGCCGATGGGCCGCGGCGATATCGCCGACCATCTGGGCCTGACCATGGAAACGGTCAGCCGCACCTTCACCAAGCTTCGCCAGCAGGGGTTGATCGCCCTGCCCCACCTGAACGTGGTGGAGATCCTCGACGAGGACGGGCTGCGCACGCTGGCCGGTGAAGGGTTGATCTGACCGTATCGCGGTCCGTGGGGTTGCCGGCCAGCGACCGGCACTACCCGAATGCATTTCCCTGGTAGTGCCGGCCGCTGGCCGGCAATCGCGTCCCTCTCCGATCAGCGCAGCAGCACGTCGCGCAACGCCGCGTAATCGGCCGCCAATGGCTCGGCGTGCGCCGGTCGCTGCAGCAATGCGTCCAATGCCGGCGGCACCGCCACTGCTTCGCCGATCAGCGGCTCGACCACAGCCTCGAACTTGGCCGGATGCGCAGTCGCCACCACCGCCCAGTCGCCCTTGGCACCGCGCGCGCGCAGGTCCTGCAGCACCTTCACCGCCGTCGCGGTATGCGGGCAGAACAGCTCGCCATTGCTGGCATGCGCCTCCGCAATCGTCGCGCGGATGGTCACGTCATCCACCGCGAACGCGCGGAACGCAGCACGCAGTTCCGCGTCGTCGCCGTGGTAGAGCCAGCGCAGTCGCTCGAAGTTGCTCGGCGCCCCCACATCCATTGCATTGGCCACCGTCGCCACACTGGCCTGCGGCTGGTAGTCGCCGCCATTGAAGTACGCCGGCAGCACCGCATTGGCATTGGTGGCCAGCACGATCTGCCCGATCGGCACGCCCAGCGCTCGCGCCAGCACGGCCGCCATCGCGTTGCCAAGATTGCCGGTCGGCACCACCAGGTTGAGCCGGCGACGATGCGCCGCGTAGTGGCTCAACGCCGCATGCGCGTAATAGCTCATCTGCGGTAGCAGTCGGCCCAGGCTGATGCTGTTGGCCGAGCTCAACGGCACCTGCGCCTGCAGTTCGCGGTCAGCCAGCGCCTGCTTGACCATCGCCTGGCAGTCGTCGAAGGCACCGGCCACGCGCAGCGCCTGGATGTTGTCCCCGAAGCAGCCGAGCTGATGCGCCTGCCGCGGAGATACGCGGCCATCCGGATACAGCACCACCACGCGCGCGCCCGGCTGGCGATGGAACGCCGCTGCCACCGCAGCCCCCGTGTCGCCGGAGGTGGCGACGACAATCGTCAGATCGCGGTCCTTGCCGGCCTGCAGCCGCGACAGCGTACCGGCCAGGAAGCGCGCGCCGATGTCCTTGAACGCCGCCGTCGGCCCATGGAACAGCTCCAGCACATGGTCACCGTTGCCCAGCGGGCGCAGCGGTACCGGGAAGTCGAACGCTTCGCGGCAGATCGCCGGAAGCGCGCTCTCAAGTGCGTCGCCAGCAAAGAACGGTGCCAGCAGATCGGCGGCGGTATTGGCCAGCGTCGGCCCGGCCTGCAGTTCGCGGGCGGCCGGCAGACGCTCGGGGACATACAGCCCGCCATCGGGTGCCAATCCGGCGGCGATCGCCGCGCTGAGGCCAACGGCCGGAGACTGGCCGCGGGTCGAAACAAATTGCATGGGTTCGGTATCCAGTAAAGGGGAAGGATTCAGCACAAGCGGGCTCCCGGTGCATCCAGCGGCGACACCCAGGCATCACTGTCGAAGCCGGCCGCAGCGAACGCTGCCTGCACCGGCGCCGCAGCGGCACGCGCCCGGTCGGCGTCCTCGAACCAGGCGAACACGCTGGGTCCGGCACCTGAGATGCCCGCACCCATTGCATGGGACGACAGCGCCGCATCACGGGCGGCTTCGAAGCCGACAATCAGTCCGGCCCGTCGCGGTTCGACCAGCACATCGCGCAGGCCCGCGCGTACCAGCGCCGCGTCACTGCGATGGCAGCCACTGAGCACCAGCGCGAGGTTCGCGCTCTGCGCCACGAACTCGCCCAGCGCATAACTGCCCTGCAGGGCCTGGCGGGCACGGCGCGTTTCCAGCACCGCGTGCGGATGCACCAGCAGGCTGTGCCAGGTCGCCGGCACCGGAATCGGCAGCAGCCGGTCGGCCGTGCACAGTGCAAGGCCACCCAGCAGCAGCGGCCCAACGTTGTCGCCGTGACGGCCACCGCTGGCCACGGCCTCGCCATCCAGCGCAAACGGATACAGCGCCTCGCGCGACAGCGGCACATCCAGCAGCGCGTTGGCGGCAACCAGCGCCGCGACACTCGACGCTGCCGAACCGCCCATGCCCGAACCGAACGGAATGCCCTTGTCGATCTCCACCGCGAAACCGAAGTCCAGGCCCAACCCTGCGCGCAGCGACATCAACGCAGCACCGGCAGTGTTTCCAGCCGCATCCAGTGGCAGCTCGACGACGCTGCCGCGAATCGCCTCGATGCGCACTACCGGCTCTTCGATGCGGCGCACGCTCACGGTATCGCCGATACCGGCAATGGCATGGCCGAGAATGTCGAAGCCCACTGCCACGTTGGCCACCGAGGCGGGCGCGAACGCACGTGCGATCACAGCCGCGCCCCTTCACCGGCGGCGACCCGCAGCAGGTCCGCGAACACACCCGCTGCCGTCACTTCCGGACCCGCACCCGGCCCCTGCACCACCAACGGGTTGTCGCAGTAGCGACGGGTGCGGAACTGCACCACGTTGTCGGTCAGCCGCAGGTTGGCGAAGGCATGATCGGCCGGCAGTTCCTGCAGGCCGACCGAGGCGCCATCGGCACCCAGCTGTGCCACATAGCGCAGCACCGCCCCCCGCGCCCGCGCGTCCTGCAGGCGCTGCAGCAGGCTGGCATCGGACTCACCCAGCCGCGCCATGAAGTCATCCACGCTGCCCTCGCGCAGCAGCGCCGGCACAAGGCTTTCCACTTCAACCTGCTCAAGGCTGAGCGCGTGGCCGGCTTCGCGGGCGAGGATCACCAGCTTGCGCGCCACATCCACACCCGAAAGATCATCGCGTGGGTCCGGCTCGGTGTAGCCCATCGACCGCGCCTGCGCGACCAGCTGCGAGAACGGCTGGCTGCCATCGAAGCGGTTGAACAACCAGGCCAGCGTGCCGGAGAAGATGCCTTCAATCGCCAGCACCTCGTCACCGGTATCGACCAGGTCGCGCAGCGTGGTGATCACCGGCAGGCCTGCGCCCACCGTGGCCTCGTAGCGGAAACGCGCGCCACTGGCCGCCGCCGCGGCGCGGATGCGCTGGTAGCGCGGCAGCGGCCCGGCGCCAGCCTGTTTGTTCGGGGTCACCACGTGAATGCCGGCCGCCAGCCAGCTCTCATAACGCTCGGCCACCTCGGCACTGCCACTGCAGTCGATCACCACCGCATGCGGCAAGTGTGCGGCCAGCAGGTGCTCGGTGAAACGATCCAGATCGCTGGACTCGCCTGCTTCCTGCAAGGCCTCCCGCCAGTCGGCGTGCAGGCCATCCACTTCCAGGCGCATGCGCGAACGCGAGGCCAGTGCGCGCAGGCGCAGATCCACATTGGCTTTGGCCAGCAGCTGAGGGCGGGCCGCCAACAACTGGTCCAGCAGCGCGGCACCGACGTTGCCCGGCCCGATCACACCCACCGCGAAGGTCTGCGGCGACAGCCAGAAGCCAGCATGTGCAGCGCGCAGCGCGCGGGTGGCATCGGCACTGTCCACCGCCACCGAGATGTTGCGTTCGGACGAACCCTGCGCGATCGCCAGGATGTTCACCTGCGCACGGCCCAGTGCCTCGAACAGGCGTGCGGCCACGCCGGGTTGGCCGGCCATGCCGTCGCCCACCGCCGCCAGGACGCTGACGCCCTCGCTGACCTGCACGCGCTGCACCTGGCCCACCGACAGCTCATGCGCAAACGCGTGCAGCAGAGCCTCACGGCCACGCGCGGCTTCGGCGGCACGCACCACGCAGCAGATCGAATGTTCCGACGAACCCTGCGAGATCATCACCACCGACACCTGCGCCTGACGCAGGGCGGCAAACACACGCTCGGCGGTACCGGGCACACCGATCAGCCCGGTGCCTTCCAGGTTCAGCAGGGCCAACCCGGGGCTCAGGGTCAGGCCCTTCACCGGCCCGCGCGGCGAGCGCTCGGCACTGATGCGCGTCCCCGGATGCGCTGGCTGGAAGGTATTGCGGATGAAGATCGGCAGGCCGAGGCGGATCGCCGGCGACATCGTCTGCGGGTGCACCACCTTGGCGCCGAAATACGCCAGCTCGCAGGCCTCGTCGTAGCTCAGCGACTCCAGCTGCACCGCCTCGGGCACCAGCCGCGGGTCGGCCGACAGCACGCCATCGACATCGGTCCAGATGTGCAGTTCATCGGCGTTGAACAGCGCGGCGAAGATCGCGCCGGAGTAATCGCTGCCGTTGCGGCCAAGCGTGGTGATGCGGTCATCGCGGTCACGCGCGACGAAGCCGGTGGCAACCAGGCGCGATTGCGGGTGCTGCAGGCGCCACTTGGCCAGACGGTCGGCACTGGCCTCCCAGTCCACATCCACACCCAGTTCGCCGTGCCCGACCACCAGTACATCGCGCGCGTCGAGCACCGCACAGTCTTCGCCCAAGGCCCTCAGGTGGGTACCGAGCAGCTGCGCGGAGAACACTTCGCCCAGACCCTGCACGCGGTCGAGTACTTCGCGTGGCAGCTCGCCGATCACCGCCAACGCTGCCAGCACTTCGGCCAGTTGATCGAAGCGGGCGTCGATCCATTCGACGGTCTCGCCCACCTGCTCGCCCAGCAGCGCCACAGCGGCGCCACGATGGCGCGCGCGCAGCGCATGCCAGGCCTCACGCCAGCCTTCGTCACCCTTGGCTGCCAGCTGGGCCAGCTCGATCAGTGCGTCGGTGACCCCCTTCATCGCCGAGACGACAGTGACCTGCAGCGATTCGGGGCGGGCCAGCAGCAGGCCGGCAACATGGCGGTAGCGTTCGGCATCGGCCACCGAGGTGCCGCCGAACTTGTGCACGACGATGGACGGTGCAGCCAGATCGGCCGGGGCAACGGGATGAGCGGGGGCGTGGGAAGACATGCAGACCTCGGTAGGAGGCCCCGTCGCATGCAGGTGTCGAGTTTCCCCGCCACCTGTATGGTGCGGGGCCGTGGTTTTCGGGAGTTACACGAAGACGACGGGCCGCACCAGGGCAGTGGTGACGGTGGTGGTGGTAATGGTGGTGGTGGCGACCGGCGCAGTCGAACGGCCCGCAGTAGCGGGGGCGATCAGGCTGGCGTGGGCGGCATCAAGAACCATGACGCACAGAAAACACCGTGCGCCGGGCCGCTGTCAAGTGCTGCAATGCAAAAAGTCGTTGCCGCGATCATCGGCCAACGTGCCGGCATTTGGTTGCATCTGAGACAAAGCGACCATCAGTACGCTTGACGGCCGTATTCAGCCGGCATGTTCGGCGATCGCGCGCGGCGTGCGGTGGGCGTGCGCGCACAGCATCACGCCGGCCACCAGGAACACGATCGCCAGCGCTTCCAGCAGCGAAGGCCAGCGCTGCTGCCAGGCGAATGCGTAGAGCAACGCGAACAGGGTCTCGAATACGATCATCTGCCCGGTCAGGGTCAACGGCAGCAGGCGGCTGGCACGGTTCCAGAACGCATTGCCAAGGATCGAGGCGACCACCGCTACACCCGCACTGATCGCCCAGAAACCACTCCACTGCGCCGCCGTGTGCCCGCCGGTGTGGCCGATGAAGGCCATCGGCACCAGCAGCAGGGCCAGGCCACCGGTGGTGACGCCGGTCAGCAGCGACCAGTCGTGGCTGGACAGGTCCGGTCGGCGCGCCAGCCAGCGGCTGTTGCCGATCGAGTACAACGCCCACGAGAACAGCGCGCCGAATGCACACAGCAGGCCGATCAGGCGCTGCCGCCACGGGGTTGCCAGGTGCTCGGACATCAATGCTTCCCAGCCAACCAGTGCCACGCCCAGCACGCACAGCCCCAGTGCCGGCAACAGCTGCTTCAGGGGAACAGCGCCCTGCTCGCGCACGCCGACCAGGGTCACCACCACCGGAATCAGGCCAACAATCAGGGACGCCGCCGCGCCACCGGCCCACTGCACCGCCGTCGCCAGCAGCAGGAAATACACCAGGTTCCCGGCCAGGCTCAGCCACAGCAGGCCGATCCATTCGGCACGGCCCAGCCGCGGTGCCAGCCGCTTCCAGCGCGGCAGCAGCAGGGCTACGGCGATCAGGCCGTAGATGAGATAGCGGCCGGCCGACAATTGCAGGGCGTTGAACGACTGCAGCACGGCGGGCGCGAGGAAAACCACGCCCCACAGCGCGCCAGCGGCAACGCCATTGGCGATGCCCAGGGCCATCGGGTTGTTGCGCATTCGGGTTCTTCGGGGGAGAGAACAGGCCGCGCAGTGTAAGCGCTGGCCGGTGGGCGCTCTTGACCGAGGCTACTGCCTTGTCATCTCTGTAGAGCCGAGCCAATGCTCGGCTGCGATTGGCCACTGTGCAGATAAGGACAGCCGAGCGTGGGCTCGGCTCTACAAGTCAGCCGGCGCCCCGGCGCCACGCGGCCGGGGTCTGGCCACACTCGCGGCGCAGCGCGCGGGTCAGTGCGCTCTGCTCGGAATAGCCTGCCGCCAGCGCGATATCGCTGATCGACGCCATGC
This sequence comes from Nocardiopsis yanglingensis, assembly GCF_045809185.1. Lineage (NCBI taxonomy): Bacteria > Bacillati > Actinomycetota > Actinomycetes > Streptosporangiales > Nocardiopsidaceae > Nocardiopsis > Nocardiopsis yanglingensis. The sequence goes on from NZ_JBJNRH010000008.1 coordinate 45,711, forward strand.
TGGTGCGCAACCGATGCTTGGCCCAGCGCAACCGGCACGCGCTCAGCCAGGCCTGCGGGCTGAGCCCGAAATCACGCTGGAACAGCGCGTGCAACCGGCTCTCGCTGACCCCGACGAATCCGGCCATGCGCGCCACCGGCCAGGCCTGACCCGGATCGGCCTGCACCGCCGCGCACAGTCCCTGCATGCGCGCGCCACTGCCGGCCGGTGCAAATACCTGCAGCAGCTGCGGTAGCAGGGCCGGCATCGGCTGCCCTGCCTGCACCTCGGCCAGGCTGCGGCGCAGCGCCAGCGGCAGGTGCAGCCAGCGCTGGCGGCACAGATGCTCCTGGGTGCCATCATCAAGCACGCCCGGCGGACAGTCGACGATCACGAAACCATTGGGACCATCAGCCATCTGGTCATGCGCTTCGCCAGCGGCAACAAAAGCGCCCTGCAGCAGGTCCAGCCGACCGCCGCGCCCCTCCATCTCGAACTGCAGCTCGCCCTGCAGCGGCAGCACCCACTGCGCGTAGTCATGACGGTCCAGGCCGGTGGCCTGGCCGTAGTGCCGCAGGTGGAAGATGGCGCCCATCCGGGCAGTGTGCGCGTGTAACAACGGCCGTGCAAACCGCTGCTATAGTCGATCCGTCATCCAACGCAGGGAGTGCAGGTCATGACCCATCAGCACGTACTCGCGGTACTCACCGCCAGCCTCGGCCTGGCGCTTGCTGTTCCAGCCCTGGCCCAGGAACGTACCCCTCCCGCCCCACACTGCATGGACGCCGTTGGCGTGCAGGAAGTGGAACAGGCCTCACCCCGCTCGATCGCGCTGCGCGCGGCCTCCGGCCAGGCCTATCGCATCGACTTCAGCGAGGATTGCCCCGGTGTCCGCAGTGCCACCACGCTGAAGCTGGAAGCACCCGCCGGCTGGGCCTGCGGTCGTCCCAGCGAGCGCGTCGTGGTCGATGGCCGCAGCTGCGCCGTCAGTGCGGTCACCCCGGTGCAGAACCGGGACTTCGCCAACGTGGCCCGCGACAGTGACCGCCTGCGCACGGCCACCCTGCCCGCGGTGACCATCCGCGAACGCAAGGAAATCCGCCGCGGCTTCGGCGGCTCGCCGTCGTACTGCTTCGCCACCCGCAACGTCCGCGCGTGGTCGTCCGACCCGCAGGGCATGCTGGTGGAGACCAATCCGCGCCGCAATGGTGGCCACCGCTACTACCGTGTCGAGCTCGGCAGCCACTGTCGCCAGCTCGATCGTGCGCCGCAGCTCAGCTTCCGCTCCGGCATGCAGAACGGCCTGATCTGTGGCAATCCCGGTGACCGCATCCTCACCGCCGATTTCGAGAACGGCGACCTGCGCAGCGATACGCTGGCCCCGCTGCCGCAATACACTCGCGGCGCCTGCACGATCCAGGCGGTTTACCCGGCCTCCAGCCAGGCGTCGAACTAACCGTCGACGCCGAGGAAGGTGAACGGTGCGCTGGGCACGAAGTGACCCAGCGCATCGCCGGCAAAGGTATTGCGCTGGTCCTTGCCAAGGTCGAGTTTGAGCACCTGCCCGGCAAAATCGACCTTGTTCAGATCGACCCAGAAGGTGTTCGGGGTCAATGCCGATTCGAAGAAGTACAGCCGCCGCTTGTGGTCGGCCACGGTGCGCCAACGCGTGGATGAGATGTTCGGCTCACCCGGCGTGGTGATGCCGTACGGCACCGATGCGTTGCGGATCACGCTGAACACACTGGCCAGGGCCTCCACCGGATCCTCGGCCTTGGGAATGGCATTGATGTAGAACGACGCGCGCGCGAAGCGGTCGGACGAGCGGTTGGTGCCCGGCAGCATCACCGTGCCACCGATCTGCTGCCAGTAGCTGTTGAGTGCCAGCTGCTGCTCGAAGACCGGCGAGTTGGTCATCACCTGGTAGCGGCGGTCGTGATGGATCACCTGGCGGCCGCCGATGTATTCGACAATGGCACTGTCACCGGTCGCGTCGGACAGCGACAGATGCAACGTTGCCTGCCGATCTTCGCCGGGCACCTTGTCGGTGACGATCGAGTACGGCTCGCGCTTCAACGCGGTGACCGCCTCTTCCACGGTGGCGAAGTTGTCCAGTACATACTGCGCCCACAGCGAAATGGCCAGGCCCGGCTTGTTGCCACGCTGCTGCGGATACTCCGATTCCACCAGCCACAGCAGGTTGGCGACCAGGCCCTTCTCGTTCATGCCATCGGTGGTCGACACGTCGTATCCGGTCGCTACCACGCTGCCATAGCGCGCGGTCCAGGCCAGCGACTTCGGACCGGCCTGGCCGGTGCGTGCGATGCCACGCGGCAGCACGTAGAGATTGGTCGCTACATCGACCTTCCAGTCCATCGAGCGCGCGGTGATCACATCACCGTTGTCGCCCAGGTACACCGCACGCGTGCAGGCCAGCGCCGGTGCTGCCGCTGCGATCAGTGCGACCGCAAGCAGTGCCCTTTCCTTCCACTTCATCCGTGCCATGTCTTTCTGCTCCTTTCCCCGTGATCCATGGATATGACCCCATGCAGGGTGACACAGCGGTGAAGCCTCAGCGAACCACGCGATCGTGCAGCCAGAAACCCGCAAGCATCGCCGGTACGAACCACAAGGCTTCGCGCGACCCCACCGCCAGCCCGGCGATGACAGGGCCCGGGCAATAGCCCGCCCATCCCCAGCCGATGCCGAACAGCGCCGCGCCCAGCACCAGGCGCAGATCGACACCGCGCGCAGCAGGCAATTGGAAGCGCATTGCGCACGACGGACGCGCGCGCCGCAGCGCCCAGCGCTGGCCAACCGCGCTGACCAGCAGTGCAGAGGCCAACACCCAGGCCAAGGTGGGATCGAAATCGCCGGCGATATCGAGGAAACCAAGGATGCGGCGCGGATCGGTCATGCCGGCCAACGCCAGGCCTGCACCGAAAAGCGCGCCTGCCGCACCGGCAGCCACCATCGCGCGGCTCATGCGAAGCCCCCGCCGTGACGGATCAGGAACGTGGTCAGCATCGCACAGGCCATGAACACCAGCACCGCCAGCAGCGACCGCTTTGAGCCGCGGGCCAAGCCACAGACCCCGTGACCGCTGGTGCAGCCGTTGCCCAACCGGGTACCGAAACCGACCAGCAGGCCGGCGCCGACCAGCTGCCACGCCGGCAAGGCGTCACGCAGCAAGGTGCGGGGCGCTTGCCCTGGCGCGGCCTGCCACCACAGCACCAGCCCTGCAGCGGCCAGCAGGCCGAGCAGGAACGCCCAGCGCCAACCCCGCTCGCCCGGCGCGGCACGCACGCTGCCAGCGGCGATGCCACTGATGCCGGCGACCCGACCCGTTGTGGCCAGCAACAGCACCGCCGCCGCGCCGATCAACGCGCCCCCCGCCACCGCGGCCCACGGCAGGGTCATGACCTGCCTCCGCTCAATCCGTTCATTCGCTTGCCTTTTAATTTAGATTTTTCTAAATTAGCCTCTTCTAAATCAAAAGGTCAACCATGGCCCGCACCCCGCTCGACAGCGCCGCCATGGCCAAACACGCCGCCCAGGCTGCAACGCTGCTTAAAAGCCTGGCCCATCCTGCGCGGCTGCGCGTGCTGTGCCGGCTGGTCGAAGGTGAGGCGCCGGTGCCGGAACTGCAGGCACTGACCGGACTCAGCGCATCCGCGCTGTCACAGCATCTGGCGGTGCTGCGCGAACTGGATATTGTCGCGACACGGCGCGAAGCGCAGGCCATCCACTACCGCGTGGTTGAAGGGCCCGCACTGGGCGTGCTGCAGGCGCTGCATGCCGCCTATTGCGGCGATGCCGCGCGCTGAATCTCAACCGGCGTGCAGGGCCGGCTGCACCACCTGGTCGAGCAGGTCTACCGGCGTGGGTGCCGAACGGTCGCCCTCCAGGGCACGGCTGAACCCCGACCAGTCGCTGGAAGACAGCTGGCGCAGCAGCGTTGCATCCACCGGCAACGCGCGCATCGACCAGTACGGAAACTGACGCTGACCGAGGCGGCCACGCGCAAGTTCGATGATGTCGATGTGGCTGCCGGCCTGCAGGATGCGCTCGTAGACCGAGTCGATACCGTCCGGCGGCCCCTCGATGTACTGCAGGAAACGATCGCCATCATGCAGCAGTACACCGGTCACCCCGGCCAGCTTGTTGAAGCGTGCCGCATCTTCGACCAGCGCCTGAAGGCGATCGACAGAGAGCTCCGGCAACGCCCGGCTGACGTAGGCGATGGCGCGCAATGGCATGGTGCTTCCTTGGCTGGGTGTGAACGCACGGTAGCAGTTGCGGACGAGCCCGTCTCAATACGCCCGCACACTTCCTGAAGAATTCAGGTTGCGATGGAGCCCGTCCCGTCCCATCGACGCGGCAGGACCGCCTCGAACACGACCTGTCCAGCCTCGTTGCGTGCACCGATACGACCACCATGGGCACGGACGAACTGGTCCACGATGTACAGGCCGAGGCCCAGGCCCTTGCTCTGGTGGAAACTGGCCTTGAACGGTTCGAACAGCCGCGGCAGCAGCGCATCGTCGATGTGGCCGGCATTGCTCACCCGCAGCACCACGGTGCGGGCATCATGTCCATCCAGCTGCACCAGCGCTTCGCTGCCATGGGTCAACGCATTTCCGACCAGGTTGGCCGCAATCTGGCCCAGGCGATCCATATCGCCCTGCAGGCGCGTATCGCCGACGACGTCGAGGCGGATGCGCTCATGGCCATGGGCGCTGCCCGCTTCGGCGATCACCGCGTGAGTGACCTCGCGCAGGTCGCAGGCCACCGCCTCCAATCGCAGGCCGCCGCTGCGGATGCGCGAGAAATCCAGCAGCTGCTCCACCATCCGCGCCATGCGCAGGGTGCTGGCCTCCAGGAACTGCAGCGTCTGCTGCGCACCCGCGTTGTCCTGCGGAAGCTCCAGCGCCAGCTTGTCCGCACACAGCAGGATGGCCGACAGTGGTGTACGCAGGTCGTGGGTCAGCACCGCGGCCATCGTCTCGTTGAGCTTGAGCGCACGCTCCAGCGCTTCGTTGCGCGCCTTCAGCAGCTGCCGCTGCTGGTACAGCTCGATGAAGACGTTGACCTTGCTCAGGATCACCTGCGGCGCCACCGGCTTGTGCAGGAAGTCGACCGCGCCGGTTTCGTAACCCTTGAACGCACGCAGCGGATCGTCCGGCGAGGCCGTCAGGAAAATGATCGGCACCGTGCGGCTGCGATGCGAACCGCGCATCAGCTCGGCCAGGGTGAAACCATCGATTTCCGGCATGTGCACGTCCAGCAGGGCCAACGCGACCTCGTGCTCGAGCAGCAGCTCAAGCGCCTGCGCGCCCGAACCGGCCAGCAACAGATTCACGCCCTCACGCTGCAGCAGCGCCTGCATGGCTACCAGGTTCTGCGGCACGTCATCGACGATCAGCAGGTTGACCGGGGACTGCGACTGCGCAGGGTCCGGTGGCAACAGGTTCATGCAAACAACTCCTTCAGGCGACGACACATCAGTTCAAGGGGCAGCACGGCATCGGCACCGGCGTACTGCAGGGCGGACGCCGGCATCATCGATGCCTCGGCCTCCTCGGGACATTGAAGCCAGGCACGGCCACCGGCGGCACGCACCGCAGCCACGCCTTCACTGCCATCGCTGCTGGCACCGGTCAGCAGCAGCGCCAGTACCTGCGCACCGAACACCGCCGCAGCGGAGTCGAACAGCGGGTCAATGGCCGGGCGCGAGAACAGCACGGGTGCATCCACCGACAGCGCGACCGCGCCGGCATTCTCCACCAGCAGGTGGTAGTCCGGAGGCGCGAACGTCACCGTACCCGGCTGCAGCGGCTGCTTGTCCTCCGCTTCGCGCACCGGCAGCGCGCAGTATGGCGCCAGCACCTCGGCGATGCGGCTGGTGCGGTCACGCGGCAGGTGCAGCACGGCCAGCACCGGTACCGGCAACTTGCCCGGCAGTGCACCGAGCACCGCCTGCAGGGCCGCCACGCCACCGGCAGACGCGCCGATCACCAGCACGGCAGGGCGCGCCGGCAGCGCCATCAGGCCACCTTCCGGTACAGGCGGTGCTCGCGCGAACAGACCTCGAAGGCGTCATGGTGGCACCCGAACTGCAGCGACTCCTTGCTGCCCAGGCCAAGGAAGCCTCGATGCACCAGCGCCTCACGGAACAGGCCTACCGCGCGGTCCTGCAGATCGCGGTTGAAATAGATCAGCACATTGCGGCACGACACCAGGTGCACTTCGGAGAACACGGTATCGGTGGCCAGGCTGTGGTCGGCGAACACCACGTTGCGGCGCAGCTGGCGGTCGAACACCGCACCGTCGTACGCCGTGGCGTAATAGTCGGACAGCGACGCCGTGCCGCCGGCCGCCAGATAGTTGCGGCTGAACTGGGCCATCCGGTCGATGCCATAGGCGCCCGCCTCGGCGGTGGCCAACGCGGCCGGATTGATGTCGGTGGCATAGACGATGCTGCGATCAAGCAGACCTTCCTCGTGCAGCAGGATCGCCAGCGACCACACTTCCTCACCGGTGCTGCAACCTGCCACCCACAGCTTCACCGACGGATAGGTGCGCAGTACCGGCACCACCTGCTCGCGCAGCTCACGGAAGTACGCGGGGTCACGGAACATCTCCGAGACCTGCACGGTGAAGAACTGCATGGCCTGGGCGAACAGCTCCGGCTCGTGCAGCAGCCGGTACTGCAGGTCGACCAGCCGTTCGCACTCATAGCGCTGCATCGCCTGGCGCATTCGCCGGCGCAGCGACGACACCGCATAACTGCGGAAATCGTAGTGGTAGCGCTGGTACAGCGCCTCCAGCAGGACCTTCAGTTCCAGGTCGAACAGCGCCTGTTCGTTCATTGCCGCGAGCACCAGACCCGGCACAGCGAGACCAGCTTGTCGACGTCGATGGGCTTGGCGATGTAGTCGTTGGCGCCGGCCTGCAGGCAGCGCTCACGGTCATCGGGCATCGCCTTGGCCGTCAGCGCGATGATCGGCAGGTCCTGCAGGTGGCGCTGCGCGCGGATCTCGCGCATCGCGGCCAGACCGTCCTTCTCCGGCATCATGATGTCCATCAGTACCAGATCGACCTCGCGCTCGGCCAGGCGATCGACCGCTTCCTGGCCATTGCGCGCGATCTCCAGCGTGACGCCGAGCGGCTCGAGCACGCTGGACAGCGCGAAGATGTTGCGCACATCGTCCTCGGCCAGCAGCACGGTACGGCCATCCAGCACGGTGTCGCGGCGGCGCGCCTCGCGCAGCAGGCGCTGCTGGTCGGTGGGCAGGCTGGCCTCGACGCTGTGCAGGAACAGGGTCACTTCATCCAGCAGGCGCTCGGGCGAGCGCGCACCCTTGATGATGATGCTCTTCGAATAGCGGCGCAGGCGCTGCTCTTCCTCGCGGCCGAGCGCGCGACCGGTATAGACGATCACCGGCGGGAAGCCGACATCATCGTTGCCGGCCATGTGCTCGAGCAGGTCGTAGCCGCTGCCGTCGGGCAGCGACAGGTCCATCACCATGCAGTCGAAGGTGACCGTGCTGAGCTGCTCCAGCGCACCGGCCAGGGTTCCCACGGCGACGATCTGCAGCTGATCACGGCCCAGCAGCAGTTCCAGGTTGTGGCGCAGCTCGCTGTCGTCCTCGACGATCAGCAGGCGCCGCACGTCGCGCTGGCTGGTCTGTTCCAGCTGTTCGATGGCCGTCACCAGCCGTTCGCGCGTGGTCGGCTTGATCGCGAAACCAATCGCGCCCAGCTCCCGTGCCACCTGGCTGCGGTCCATCGCCGAGACCACGTGCACCGGAATATGCCGGGTATCGGGGTTGCGCTTCAGGCGCTCCAGCACGCTCAGGCCGGACACGTCCGGCAGGCCGATATCGAGCAGAATGCCGTTCGGGCGCAGCTCGCTGGCCAGGGTCAGCGCCTCCTCGGCGGTCCCGGCCACCACACAGTCGAAGTCAAGTTCATGGGCCAGGGCCACCAGCGCTTCGGCGAACGTGGCGTCGTCCTCGACGGCCAGGATCAAGCGGCCGGCGCGCTGGCGACGACCGCGGTCATCGGCCACGCTGGGCGCCGTGGTGACTGGCGCCATCGCAGACGTTGCAGGCGCCGGCATCGCCGGCGCAGCGGCCGCGACCGGCGACGCCACGGGAGCGGCGGAGATGTCAGCGGTATTCGATGCCGGGGCACCCTGCAACGGCAGTTCCAGGATGAAGCAGCTGCCACGACCCGGCTCACTGTCGACCTGGATGCTGCCACCCATGCGTTCGGCCAGATCGCGCGAGATCGACAGGCCCAGGCCAGTGCCACCGTAACGGCGGCGGGTGCTGCCATCCGCCTGGCGGAAGGCTTCGAAGATGACCTGCAGCTGCTCACGGGCAATGCCGATACCGCTGTCGCAGACCTCGAAACGGATGCGGCCCTGGCCGCCCGCACGCACGTGCAGGCTGACCTTTCCATGCTCGGTGAACTTCACCGCATTGGCCAGCAGGTTCTTCAGGATCTGCTGCAGACGCTGGCTGTCGGCCACCAGCTGGCTCGGCGCCAGCGCATCGGCCTCGATCTGCAGGGCCAGGCCCTTCTGCCGCGCCATCGGCTCGAAGGTCTCGCGCAGGCGCTGCAGCACGCTGCCCGTCACCACCACTTCATCGGCCAGCTCGACGTGGCCGGCCTCGATGCGCGACAGGTCCAGGATGTCATTGATCAGCGCCAGCAGATCGTTGTTGGACGACAGGATTGCACGCGCATACTTCACCTGTTCTTCGGTGAGCGTGCCGTCCTTGTTGTCGGCCAGCAGCTTGGCCAGGATCAGCGAGCTGTTCAGCGGCGTGCGCAGCTCGTGCGACATGTTGGCCAGGAATTCGGACTTGTACCGCGAGGTGGCGGCCAGTTCGTTGCTGTTGCGCACCAGCTGGCTCTGCGCGACCAGCAGCGCCTGCTTCTGCGCTTCCAGCTCGTGGGTGCGCTCTTCCAGCTGCACGTTGCTCTGTTCCAGCTCGGCCTGCTGTTCCTCCAGATGGGTCTGCGAGTGCTGCAGGCTGCGGCTCTGCTCTTCCAGTTCTTCATTCGCCACGCGCAGCTCTTCCTGCTGCGCCTGCAGTTCCTCGCCCTGACGCTGCGATTCCTCCAGCAGGACCACCAACTGTGCGCGCAGCAGCGAGGCGCGCAGCGCCATGCCGATGGTCTCTGCGCAGCGTTCCAGCAGCTCACGATCCAGCTCGCGCTGCCCGCCCACCCGCGCACGGCCCAGTTCAATCACACCGACCACCGCACCATCGCTGTTGATCGGCGCAAGGACGCGTTCGCGCACCGGCAGCCGGCCCAGGCTGGTCTGCAGTTCAAGCATGCCGGCGTCATCGCCGTGCAGATGGCGCACGCGCTCATCTCGGGCCACCTGCCCGGCCAGCCCTTCCTGCAACGCCAGCGACGCAGGCATGCCGGAGGGCAATGCCAGGCCACCCGTCAGCTGCAGTCGCCCACCTTCCAAGCGGTAGATGGCACCGACCTCGGCCTCCAGTTGCGCGCCCAGGCTGGTTGCCGCCGCCTCGGCGATCTGCTCCGGGCCCAGGTCACCGCGCAGGCTCATCGCCACCGCGTTCTCGGCTTCCTGCAGCCATAGCGCCCGCATCGCTTCGCGCCGCGCCTGGATGGCGCGGGAGACGATCAGCGCGATCATCAGGAACGCACACCCGCCAATGCTTCGGTTGATGAACGAGAACGACGAGTTGTTGCTGGCTGGCGCCACGTTGAAGCCGATCACCAGCAGGACACAGGCGATCATCGCGACCACGAACGGCGCGCGCGCACTGCGCTGGAACACCGTGACGCCCACGGCCAGGAAATAGGCCAGCCAGACCGCGTATCCCAGCGGCACCACCAGTTCCAGCGCGATGGTCGCTGCAAGCAGTACGGCGGAGGTCATCCAGATCCAGCGGTCACGCGTAGTCGCACCAGGACGCATGCAGGTCGGTTCCAGAGGCAAAGGGTGGGTGATGGTACTCCGTGTCGCATTCAGCCGCACAGGACCAATGGCACGTGTCGCACCTCCACGCCGCCTTCACACTTGAATGCCTAGCTTCACGTCCCTCACAGGGGTAACACTTATTTTTACGTGGACGCTGCCGCTTCTACGACGTCCGTGCTGACGGACCCTTCCCGACAACTGCGACTGCTGATCGACAGCGTGCGCGATCATGCGCTGTACCTGCTTGATCCCGAAGGCATCGTCTGCAGCTGGAATCCCGGCGCGGAACGCATCAAGGGCTATTCAGCCGAGGAAGTGGTTGGCACCCACTTTGGCCGTTTCTATCTGGCTGCCGATCGCGAGGCCGGTGAGCCGCAACGCCTGCTCCGTCATGCAGCGCAGCATGGCCACGTTGCCAGTGAAGGCTGGCGGGTGCGCCGTGATGGCTCGTCGTTCCGCGCCAGCGTGGTCATCGAGCCGGTGATCGAGGCCGGCGAGCTGCTGGGCTTCGTCAAGATCACCCGTGACATCACCGAGCAATGGCAGGCACAGCGACTGCTGCGCGATGCCCAGCGTGCGCTGCGCAACACCCAGCAGTTCGAGACGGTCGGCCGGCTCAGCCGTGGTCTCTCGCACGAGTTCAACAACCTGCTGACCACCATCGGCAACGCACTGGACCTGCTGTCGCTGCGCGTGAACGGTGACGATGCGCGCGCCGCCGAGCTGCTGGATGCGGCGCAGACTGCGACCGATCGTGGCGCCCTGCTCACCCGCCAGCTGCTGGCCTTCAGTACCGGCCAGACGCTGATCCGCGAACCGGTGGACATCAATGCACTGGTACGGCAATGGCTGCCGGACCTGCAGCGCGCCTGCCCGCCCACGGTGACGCTGGACGCCCGCCTCACGCCGGGCCTGCCGCAGGTGAGCACCGATGCGCTGCAGCTGCAGACGGCGCTGGCCAATCTGGTCGCCAATGCCGCGGATGCTACCCTTGAAGGCGGCCGCATCCTGATCGGAACCGCGCTGGAGCATCGCCTCGACCCGGATGCGGACTCCACGCTGCAACGTGGCTATGTCACCCTCAGCGTCTGCGATGAGGGCCACGGGATGGCGGCCGACATCGCCGAACGGGCGACCGAGCCGTTCTTCACCACCAAGGACATCGGCAAAGGCAGCGGCCTCGGCCTGAGCCAGGTGTTCGGATTCACTACCCAGAGCGGCGGCTTCGTCGATGTGTCCACCACGCCCGGTGTCGGCACCACGGTCAGCCTGCTGCTACCCGCAACAGAGGAAGCAACCCATGACCGATGACCCGATCCGCGTATTGATGGTGGAAGACCAGACCGATCTTCGCGAAATGATCGGCCTGGCCCTGCGCGATTTCGGCATCGAGGTGGCCACCACCGCCGATGGCCACGAGGCCGCGGAACTGCTCAAGGGCGAAGCGCGCTTCGATGTGGTGTTCAGCGATATCAGCATGCCCAACGGCATGTCCGGCATCGAACTGAGCGAACACGTGGCACGCGAGCAGCCGCAGGCACGGATGATCCTGTCGTCCGGCTACGCCCGCTCGCAGCTGCCGCCGCTACCCGAGCAGGTCGAGTTCCTGCCCAAGCCCTATCGCCTGCGCCAGCTGGTCGAGCTGTTGAAGCAGGACTGACGGCTCGCCGGGCATGGCCCGGCATTCCGCTCCTGTAGCGCCGGGCCGTCGCTCGGCTGCTTTCATCAATAACGCCCCACCAGGTTCAGGTACCAGCCGCGGTGGGTGTAGTCGAACTTCGTCAGGTCATCGCTGAAGTCGGTGAAGTTGTAGCCGACGCCGACGCGGACGTTGCGGCCGATGTCGCGGTCGACACCGGCCAACCAACCCTGCTTCGTGCCGCCATCGCGCACATCCAGCAGCCGGTACTCCAGCAGGCCATGCCACTGGTAGTACAGGTCGTAGCGCAGCTGCCCGGAGGCGAAGCTGGTAGCCGAATCGAACCACGGGCCGGTGCCACGCCCATAGCGCACCTCGCCTTCGCGGCGGGCGGCCTTGGCAGCCACTTCCCAGCGCTGATCGATGCGGTACACGCCTTCCAGCGACAGCACCTGGGTGCGCTGGTCGTAGTCCACGCCGTTGACCTGGCCCATCGTCGACAGGTCGTACAGGTAGCTGTAGCGACCGAACAGCGCCCAGCGGTCGTTGTCCCACGGGCGGTAGGCGAAGCCCAGGTTGCCCTCGATGAAGCGCGCGCCGGCCACCGGGTTGATCGCATCATCGGTGTCGGCGTAGTTGAAGCGCGCCGCAATGCGCCAGCTGTCATTGAGGCGATGGCTGAGGCGGTTGGTGCTCACCCATTGCGTGCGCCGCTCGGCACCCGTATCGCGACGCCATTCCAGTTTGCTCTGCCATTCGGTGCCCGGCGAGGTGCGACCGCCGGACAGGCTCACCGCCTTGCGATCGACCTGGCCGGTGCTGGCATCCAGCTTGCCGTTGCTAAGCGTGAAGCCCGCGTTCCAGCCCACCGCCGGATAAAAATCCATGCCGAAGGTGTGCGCCAGCCCGGACTCCTGCCCGGATTTCAGGAACTGGCTTTCGTTGAACACGTTGACCTGGTCGGATAGCCGCCAGCGCTGGCCCAGGGTCCATCCATCCTGCGCATTGGGGCTGAACAACGGGTCGTACTCGCTGCGGTCGGTCGACTGGGTAAACGCACCGTAGAAGCTGTGCTGCGGGGTCAGCCGGTACTCGGCATTGACCTGTGCGGCGGTCCCGCGATCACCATCACTGACTTCGGCGCCGACGGTGGACAGGTTGGCGAACGTCCAGGTACCACCCGCCACCACCGCATCGTTGTCGGCATAACGGCCGTGGTCGTCGTCCACGGTCAACTGGCCGCCACCATATACATCCAGCGAGGTGCCGATGCGATGGGTGTAGCGTGCGGCCGCCAGCAGGCCGGCTACGTTGCCGCCACTGCCCCTGTTTTCCTGCACCCGGCGCAGTTCGGCGGACAGTCGATCGTTGTCGCCGATCCGCCATTCGGCGGTGGCCTGCGCCTGGATCAGCGACTCCGCGCCACGCCGTGCCTCGCTGTAGCGCGCGTACAGGCTGAAATCGTCGGTCACGTAACCGAGCAGTTCGGCGCCCTGCTCGCGCACGCGCTGGCCGGTGTCGAAGCGCCCGACCGAGTAACCTCCGTCCACCTGGCGCCACCAGGCACCGGCGCTCCAGTCGCGCTGGGTCCAACCCAGCTCGCGCAGGTTGATGCGGGCCTCGACCGCCGTCGCCTCGCCTTCGCGCGGCCCCTCTGGATTGAGCCGGCTGAAGCTGAGTCCGCCGTTGTCGGAGAAGAACACCGGCGCACTGGTCGCCTCGCTGCGGCTGTGTTCCACCTTCAGGTAGGTACCGCGGCCTGCCTGCAGAGTCAGGTCCGCCCCCTTCAGCGAGTAGTCCTGACCGGCGCGCTGTTCGTCCACATAGGTGGCGCCCACCGCCACGTGATCGCCGAACCAGTGCTTGCCACGTACGCCGGCGGTGATGTCATCGCTGTCGAACCCGGTCGGCACCCATTCGTAGTCGACAATCAGGCGCTGCTCGTAGCCGTCCAGCGGCACGTCGCGGCTGATCCGGCGCAGGTTCTCACGGCTGACCTGGGCCAGCGGCCGGGTCAGCAGGATGCGGCCCTGCAGGGCATCGATCTCGTAGTCGGCGCCGCGCACCATCGGCACGCGTTGCTCGACACGGCCGGTGGTGCGGTCGCGGATCTCCAGCACCACCTGGTCCGAGCCACTGAGGATGCTGGCATGGCGCAGGTAGTACAAACTGCCGCCGGTACCGATGAACTCGCTGTGGCCCGGGGCGGTTTCGGCCTGCGACCCGAACAGGCGCAACTCGCTGCGTGCGTCACCCCAGGCATTGGCGCCGCGCGAGCGCCACGACAGCGCCGCACCGTACAGCGAGCGCACATACTGTGCGTATTCGGTGCCGGTCAGCCCGGTGTTGTAATTGCCCCACAACGCCTGGTTCTTGTCCCAGTCCAGCCGCAGGTAGAAGCGGCCCATGCTGTCGACATCACGCTGGGTCAGCGAATCATCGCCGTAGGTCGGGTAGTACAGGTCCGGGTCGAGGCTGCGGAACAGGTCGCGTGGGTCGGCGGTGGTGAAGCCGGTGAACAGCTCGTCCAGCGGACGGTTCTGGGTATCGGCCTGTGCGGTCAGCAGGTAGCGGCCACGCGTCTTGGCCTTCAGGTAGAAGGCCAGGCGGCCATCGCTGAGCACATCATCGTTGCGCTCGCCGCGGGCAAGATCCTGCCCTGCTCCGCTGGCCTTGTTCTGGTACACAGTGATGTCGGCCAGGCCGACACCGAACAGGTACCGGCCACTGACATCGACCTCCAGCGTGCGTGCGATGGCCGGCGCATCCGGCCGTTCGACGCGCACGTCGAAGGCGTGGTGGCCGATCGGCATCAGGTACTCGGCAGCGAACTTGCGGTCCTGGTCCAGCGGATAGCTGTCACCGTTGATCTTCAGCGCCGCGCCCTGAGGCAGGTCGCGGCCGCGCAGGCGGACCCGCGAGCCGTATACGGGGATGTTCTGCTGGCGCAGGCCGTTGCTGTCGAATACCTGCTGCAGCAGCGACAACGATGCCGCCTGACTGGCATCGACAGGCGTGCCCCGCCTATCCTCCAGTGCGTCACGCAACTGCTGGTTGCCGCGCTCGAACTCCGCCGGGGTCACCAGCTGCATCGACTGCGCGGTGGTCTCATCCACATTGCCCTCGGCATCGAAGGCACGCAGCACATAGACCAGGCGGTCGCCTCGACGCAAGGGTGTCGACGCCGGCAGCCTGCCGTCCCAGCTGCCCTGCGCGACGGCGGCCACCGGCAGTTCGAACTTCGCGAGCGGCGCAACGCGATCGGTGTCGCTGCCGCGATAGAGGCTCACTTCCAGGCGCTGGATGAAGGCGGTGTAGTTGCCGCGCACATAGAATTCGACCGGTCGCACGATGCGACCTTCGTCGAAGGCGACCATGCCCGGTGCCGACACCGACAGTTCTGGCTGGCCCATGGCCGGGTCTTCGGTGGCCCAGATCGCGCCCCCTTCGGGAAGGCGAATCATGAACTCGCCCCGGACCGTCGCTTTGCCTGGTTCATCGATCGCCACGCTGACCCGGCGATCCGGCTGCAGCGCCTGCGAGCTGGAGCGCGTCGAGGTGCCTTCGGTCACCGGCTCGTCATAGCTGCGCGAGCGCAGGCTGAACAGCAGTTCGCCCTCGGCATTGCACTGGTTGCCGTCGCAACGGATCGGTGCTGGCTCGGCGGCGGGCGGCGCCGCCTGGACGGCACCGGCCAGCCCCAGCAGCATCGCCTGGTACAGAACGGCGCGCTGCAGGTGGGCCGCGCGACGCGCGGTAGAGTGATGCGCGCTCATCGGCGTGCCTCCTGTTGGCGGGCGGCCGCGCGGGTGGCGGCGCTCTCCTCGTTGCGGACGCGCAGGCGCTGCTGCACGGCTGGGCTGAGCTGGCTGCGCAGCGCCTCGAACACGGCATTGGCACGACGCAGGCCCAGCGCCTGGTTGTAGGCATGGCTGCCGCGCACATCGGTGTGCCCGACCAGGCTGACCTGGCCACCCCCCATCTTCTCCAGGCGCGCGGCGATGGCCGCCAGCAGCGGCATGAACTCCTCGCGAACGACCGCCTTGTCGGTGTCGAACAATACGTTGCCGAGTAGCGCGCCAGCGGCATCGACACCGGCCAGCAGCGAGTGCGGATCCTGCACGTCGGTGCGCAGCTGCACGGTCAGGCCTGCGCGCGCACTCTCTGCCACTTCGGCCTGCAGCGCATCGCGCACCACCTCCGCACGGGCAAAGGCCAGCGCCTGGCTTTCGCCATTGGCCGCGATCACCACGTCCCCGCCCTGGTAGCGGTCCACCACCTCGGCCATCTTCGCCAGCACGGGGTGATAGCTGGCACGCAGTTCGCTGCTACCCGGAGCGAACAGAACTTCGCCGAGGGCGAGCTCCATGCGTTCGGTCGCAGCCTGCGGCGACGGTGGCAGGCGCACGCCGAAGCTGAAGCGCGTCGGCACGCCCTGGGTGACCCGTCGCAGCAGCGGATTCTCGGTGGTCAGCTCGGCTCCGGCCGGTATCGTGGCCGGGTCCAGCTTGATGATGAAGTTGCGCCCCAGGCGTGCATCACCGCCGTGGACATCGGCCAGGTGGTAGCGCCCGAACGGATCGGTCTCCACCAGCAGGCCTTCCACCGTGGCCAGGCGCACACCGGGGATGCCCTGCTCCTGGATGCCTTCGTTGCCGATCACGTAAGCCACTTCGTAGCCGTCGGCCACGCGTGCGACCTCACGGCGTACGGTCGGCGCGGCGGCGGTCAGGCCCTTGCCGGCATCGCCACTGAGCTGCACGCTCGTCGTCCCCTGCGCATCCATCCGCAAGCGATGCCCCTGCGCGCTTTCCAGCACGAAGTCATCACTGAAGGCCAGCTCGCGCAGGCGCTGGCGCAACACCACCTGGTGGGTCTCGACGGTGTCGGAGGTCGACGCGCGTCCGTGCACCACGCCGATCTGCACGCCGTGCAGCAGCGGCGCACTGGCATCGGCCAGCGGTTGCGGGCCTTCACCACGGTCCAACGTGGTCGAGCCCGGCACATAGGCCGCAGCAGCGAACCCGCCCTGCACTCGCACGCCGCTCAGCTCGGCACTGTCCTGCCAACCGTCGCCATCGCGGTCATCGAACACGGTGCCGAACACCAGGCTGTCTTCCAGCAGCGGGTCGGCATCCATCGCCACCTCGGCGGTGGCCACGTTCGACAACGGACTGCCGTCATCGGCAGTCGCTACCGCCTGATTCACGTGGGTGCCGCTGCGCACACCGGCGCCCACCCGCAGCAGATAGGTGATGGTGGCACTGCGACCCACCGCGATGTCCACCGCACCGATGCGCAGCGGCGACCGGCTGCTGGCCAGCGCGAACGCACCGTCATCGTCGGCCACGCGCATCGAGCCATCCACGTAGCTGAAGCCCGGCGGTGGCGTATCGACCACCACGCCATCGCGCCAGTGGCTGCCTCCCACGTTCTCCACCACCAGCTGGTAGCGCACCAGGTCGCCCACTTTCACCCGACGCGGGTTGGCGGTCTTGGTGATGCGCAGCGAGAAATCAGAGATCACCTTGTGATGCGTCTCGCAGGTCGTGCACTCCGGGGGCGGCGAGCCGTCCGGGTACTGCCCGCGTAGACGATTCAGCACCTGGGTCCGCGCTTCCTGGTTGACGATCGCCTGGTAGACATACTCGTGGCGACCAACCGGTGTACCGCTCGGCACCGTGCAGACGATGTCCGCGCCCTGCTGCGCACAGCCGGCGGGCAGGCTTTCGATGTTCAACCCTGCATCAGGCGTATCGACCAGCTGCAGCGGCTGGCGCAGGGCAGCGCGCTCAACGGTGGCAACCAGGGTGTAGCTCAGGCGGTCACCCGGACGCACGTCGGTGCCGCTGGCCGGGCCGGACTGCTTCTCCAGCACCACGCGCGGGTCGGCCAACGCATGTTCGGTACTGCAGTCACCGCTGCAGGTGGGCGTATCACCGCCACTGCCGAGCACCGCATTGCGCACGCTGCCGGTGGCCTGCGCATTGACCCGCGCGCGATAGCCCAGTGTGTAGGTGCCCGGCGCGGTCCCGGCCGGCAGCGTGCACACCAAAGGGTTGCTGCCGTTGCAGGTGAACGGACCGGGCTGGGTGACCGACTGCAGGTCCAGGCCGCGGCCAAGGGTATCGGTCAGGGTCACCACATCCAGCGTCTGCGAATTGGAGACCGTCACCTCGACGCTGTAGTCCACCGCATCACCGATATCGACTGGCGCCACCGTGCTCGATTGCTTGCGGTAGGTCACCACCGCCGACAGCACCGGCGTGGTGGTGCCACAGTTGCTGGTACAGGTATTGGTGCCGGTGCCACTGCCCAGCACCGCGTTGCTGACGCTGCCCTTGGCCTGCGCGTTCACCTTTGCGGTGTAATCCACCGTATAGGTGCCCGGCGCGGTACCGGCCGGCAGCGTGCACACCAGCGGATTGCTGGCGTTGCAGCTGAAGCCCTGGCTGGCGGTGACCGCGCCGAAATCGAGACCCGGGCCCATGGTGTCGGTCAGGGTGAACACGGACGTGGTGCGCGAACGGCTGACCACGGCGGTGAGCGTGTAGGCGATGCTGTCGCCGACCTTTACCGCACCTGCAGCGGCCGAGGTCTTCCGATAATCGATCTCGCTGCCTGCCACCGGCGTAGTGGTATCGCAGTTGGCCGTGCACGACGGATTGTCGCCACCACTGCCCAGCACCGCGTTGGTGACTTGGCCGCTGGCCTGCGCATTCACTACGGCGGTGTAGGACAGGCTGTAGCTGCCCGGCACGGTACCGGCCGGCAGCGTGCACACCAGCGGATTGCTGGCGTTGCAGCTGTAGGCGCCTGCGCTGGCCACCGCACCAAAGTCCAGACCGGTGCCCAGGGTGTCGGTCAGGGTCACCACAGCGGTGGTGCGTGAGTTGGTCACCACCGTGGTCAGTGTATAGGTCAGGCGATCGCCCACCGACACCGGACCCGTGCTGTTCACCGACTTGGCGTAGCTCACGCCCGGCGTTGCCACCGGCGTGGTGGTGTCGCAGTTCACGCTGCACGACGGGTTGTCGGTGCCGCTGCCGAGTACGGCATTGCGCACGCTGCTGCTGGCCTGCGCGTTGACGGTCGCGCCGTACGTAAGGCTGTAGGTGCCAGGCACGGTGCCCGCCGGCAGTGTGCAGACCAGCGGATTGGCGGCATTGCAGGTGAAGGCTCCCGCACTGCTCACGCCCACGAAGTCGAGGCCGTTGCCGAGGGTATCGGTGAAGGTGAGCACACCCGTCGTGCGTGCACGGGTCACGGTCACGCTCAGCGTGTAGTCGATGCGGTCACCGACCCGCACCGGGCCACCGGTGGACGCCTGCTTGGCGTACACCACCTGCGGGCTGGCCATCGGCGTGGTGGTATCGCAGCTGCCCACGCAGGACGGGTTGTCGGTGCCACTGGGCACTACCGCATTGCGCACCTGGCCGCTGGCCTGCGTGTTGACAATGCCGGTATAGGAGAACGCATAGCTGCCCGGCACGGTGCCGGCCGGCAGCGTGCACACCAGCGGGTTGCCCGGCGCGCAGGTGAACCCACCTGCGTTGGTCACGCTGCCGAAATCCAGGCCGGTGCCCAGCGTATCGGTCAACGTGGTCACCGCCGTTGTACGGGCATCAGCCACCAACACGGTGACGGTGTAGGCGACGCTGTCGCCCACCGCCACCGGACCGGTCGTACTGCTGGCCTTGGAGACCGAGATCTTCGGTGCCGCCACCGGGGTGGTGGTGGTGCAGTTGCTGCTGCAGGTCGGCGTATCGGTGCCGGTGCCGACCACGGTGTTGACCACTTGGCCGCTGGCCTGCGCGTTGACGGTGGCGGTGTAGCTCAGGCTGTAGGTGCCCGGCACCGTGCCGGCCGGCAGCGTGCACACCAGTGGATTTGCCGCATTGCAGGTGAACGAGCCGGCATTGCTGACACTGCCGAAATCCAGGCCGGTGCCCAGCGTGTCGGTCAGGGTCAACACATCGCGGGTATTGCCATCGGCCACGGTGACGTCGACGGTGTAGCTCACCGTCGCACCCACCGCGACCGGACCAGCCGTGTTGGAACGCTTGGCATAGCTGACGCGCGTCACCGGCACGGTCACGTCACTGCGCGTGCAGTGGTCGGCGTCGGTGCAGCTGCTGCCCGGCGTTGGCGGCGTGCCGTTGTTGAACGGATCGTGGCCACCGCCCACGCTGGCGTGGTTGGTCAGTACACCGGTCGCCGCCGCAGTGACCGTCACCGGCAGGGTGAACGCCGATGTGGATCCTGCGCTACCGGCTGCCGCGAGAACCTGGTTGCTGGTGCAGGTGACATCCTGGCCGCTGGCCGTGCAACTCCAGTTGCCGCTCACATGCACGCCCGCCCAGTTCGCGACGATGCCGGCAGGCAGCTGGTCGCGCACGGTGATCACCCCCGCAGGCACGTTCGGCGGATTGCCGGTCGGCACGTCGCTGGTATTGCTCACCGTCAGCGTGTACTGGGTTCCGGCCTGGCCGTAGTTCCAGATGCCGCCGGTGGCATTGTTGCTCTTCACCACCTTCAGCGATGGCGCGGTGATGGTGATCCGATGATCTTCCACCTCGCCGTCATCGGCCACGCCGGTCGGGTTCTGGATCTGCGCTGCATTGGTGGCATAGCGCAGGCGCACATAGCTGGTACCGGCACTCACCGTGTTCGGGACACTCCAGCTGAGGTTGGCCTGTCCGCCGCTGCACGCCGCGATGGTGCTGCGCTCATTGGTATCGAAGCTGCCATTGCGGTTGAAGTCGATCCAGCCGGCCACGCTGCCACTGCCCGCGCAGGCCACCGCTTGGTTGATCTGCGTGCCGGCCTGCATCACGGTCAAGCGGTAGCTGGTCGGCCACGCATCTTCCTCGCGACTACCGGCCACCGGCGAATTGTCGTCACCCAGCGCGTCCAGGCTGTAGCTGCTCTGCTGTTCGGTATCCGGGCCGAGGCTGCCGAGGAAATCGGTCAATGGCGGCGCCAGGCCACCCGGTGTGTACGCAGCGGTGTTGATGTTGAAGTTGCTGCTGCCCTGCGGAATGCCATCGGAGCGGAACTGCAGGTCATCCACCACGTGCATCGCATCGCCGTAGCTCTGCGGCGCATCACCGAAGTCCGCGTAGGGCACCAGCAGGCCGATGGCGATGGCAGTGGTCCCGCTGCCTCGCATCGAGAAGCCCATGTTCACGGCCAGATTGCCCGGCGCGTGCGCGGCGTTGTCAAAGCTGAGGAACGTGACTGCCGCCGTGTTGTCGTCGTTGCCGGGGCCGAAGCGGATCACCTGGTTGGCGCCGCTGGTCGACTTGTTGACCAGATACGGCGTGCTGTTGGCCAGGTTCTTGCGGACCTCGACCACGTTCCAGGTGCCCTGCGCACTGGCCTCAACGAACTCGCCACTGTTGTTGATCGACTCGGCGTCGGCCATCACCACGCCACGCAGGCGATAAGGCGCCCCCCCCACGGTCGAGGTGCAGGTGATGCTGAAGCTGGATGTACCACCGGCACGCGCAATGCCGGCAATCAGCTGGTTGCTGCTGCCGGTACCGCCGATGTTGTACAGATCGTCGAGGCTGTCACCGCCAAAGTTGCCGGGACGATAGCTGCGCAGCACGTTGGTCTCGGCCGTGTTCAACCGACAGTCGACGCGCAGGTTGATGCCCGATGCGATGGGCAGGTCGATCGATGACGTCGCACCATCGTTGAGTACGACGTTGTTCACTCCGTTGGCACCGCCGCCCCAGGTCAACCACAACACCGTGTTGCGATACGGGCTGCTGCCGCCGGTCGCATACGCGGCCGCCCACGCCAGCGAGGGCGCGCCCATCAGGAACAACAACATCAGGCCAAGTGCCATCCAGCGGCCTGGCTGCGCGCACTGCTGGGTTTTCTTGGGATGAACGCATCCACCGCCCGCGCGAATGCGCGACGTCGTCGACTGCCACATGGTGATTTCCCCGGTCGGCCCGCGTAGGAGCCGCTGTTCAGTGGGTCGCCTGGGACGAGCTCATCAGCCTGGCGACGCGCGTCGCACGTTCTGCCGGCTCCATGGCCACTACAACCGTCCCAGGACCCGTTGGTCAGGTATGAAGTTCAGCGACTACGATACCGCACCGCAACAAAAGTGTGATGAACGTCTCATTTAAAGTTGCCGATCCTGGCGTTGTTCGACGAGCACAGTTGTAGCAACCCGGAAGTGCGACACCGTGCACGATTCCGGCAGCGCGAACGCCCTTTCCGGCAAGACGTCACGCGAATTCGGCTCAGGGTGCAGTGCAGGCCCAGATCGGCGCGGCGTGCGCTGCGGGCATCGCGATCAGGATTTCATCGCACCATGCTGGAACGACGCCAGCAACGTGGAGGCGGCCATGGCCGGGGCCAGCCGACCGCGTGCGAGTGACCAGGTAATGCCGTAGAAGCAGGTCCAGTAGAAATCGGCCAGCCACACCGCACTGAACTCGACGTTGAACACGCCGCCCTTCTGGCCGCGCAGGAAAAACGCCTCGAAACGCTCGCCGATCGGCGCCCAGCGCTCCGGCAGCAGATGCAGGTCACCCTGGCGCTGCTGCTCTTCCATCATCCGCGCGAACAGCAGCGTCACCAGTTCCCAGTCCGCCAACAGTGTGGCGGTGACCTGCTCAAGCACATGGCGTGCATCACCGCCTTCGTCGAACCAGACCGCCGCCGCTTCCAGACGCTCGAAGCCTGCGGCGAACAGTGCTTCGTCTATTGCTTCACGTGTCGGTGCAAACCGATACAGCGTGGCCCGGCTGATGCCTGCCCCCCGCGCCAGTTCGCTGAGCGTGCAGCGCGGATGGCTGACCAGGGTGGCTGCCAGGGCGTGGTGCACGTCGCGGCGGGTGTGTGCTGCAGCAGGTCGCATGAAAGCGCTGAGGTGTGGGTTCGCCCCCACGCTAGCATGAATCATCAATTAATAGACTGAATCAAAAATGATTCACAGGAAACACAGATGCGCTACAACAGAGCTGCGTCCGGTGCGCCCGGGTCGGTGCACGGCAGGGAACGCGTCACAGGCATCGAAGGAGAAAGGCCATGCTGCATCCACTGCGCGATATCGCTGTGCTGTTCGATGCCAGCGACACCGGACAACGCGTGCTGAACATCGCCTCTCACCTGGCACAGGCACAGCAGGCCCATCTGGTCGCAGTGTCCACTGCCCAGCATCCCACCGACATCGCCAACGGCTTCGCGCGGGGTGCCGGCATCGCCGCCGCACTCGACCATGAGGCGCGCGCGGATGCCGCCTGCACCGCGCAGCTGATGCAGAACCTGCGCGCTGTGTCCGAGCCGCTGCAGATCAGCACCGAACTGCGCATCGTCTCGGACTATCTGGGTGGCGCCGACCTGGCCCTGCAGTCGCTGTACTGCGACCTGATCATCGCCGGCTATCCGCATACACCCGGGGCCCCCAGCGGCTGGCGGCCCCTGGGCACGCTGCGCCAGACCGGCGTGCCGATGCTGCTGGTACCGCCGCACTGGCAAGGCGATCAGGTCGGCCATCGCATCGTGGTGGCCTGGAACGCCAGCAAGCAGGCACGTCGCGCGGTAGCCGATGCGTTGCCGTTGCTCGCGCGTGCACAGGCAGTGCACCTGCTGATGGTCGACACGCCCAAGGCCGAGGCCACACCCGGCGCAGAGATGGCCCAACATCTGGCACGGCATGGCGTTGAGGTGGAGATCCAGACGATCAGTTCGAGCCAGGGCGGCGTTGCCGCCACCATCCGCCAGCACGTATTGGATGCCGACGCCGACCTGCTGGTGCTGGGCCCTTACAGCCGCAGCCGGGTGGTCGAGCGCGTGCTCGGCGGGGTCACCGAGGATCTGCTGGCCGAAGTGCCGGCGCCGCTGTTCGTATCACATTAGTGCCGCCCTGCCCCGCCCTGCCCCGCCCGGCGGTAGCCCGTCAGCGATTGACCGGTGTGCCGCCGGAAGTACCGGCACAGGTAGGACGCATCCTCGAAACACAAGCGCTCGGCGATGCGACCGATCGGCAATTCGCTGTAGGTCAGCAGTGCCTTGATCTCCAGAACCACCTGGCGGTCGATCAATGCCTTCGGTGTTTCGTCGAAGCACTCGCGGGTCAGCTGCGAGAGATAGAACGGGGTGATGCACAGCGCGTCGGCATAGGACTGCACGTCGCGCTGGCGGGTACTGCGCTGCCCAACCAGCTCCCAGAAGTTCCAGGCCAGGCGCTCGCGTCGGCTGACCTGCGCAGGCGCCCTCTTCTGCTTCGGCAACAACGTGGCCATCTTCAGGAAGAAGCTCTGCAGCAGATTGCGCAACATCACGTGGCGATGCCGTCCACCGTTGTGCTGCGCGTCCATCATCAGCTGCAGCCATCCCTGCAGCAACGGCACATCCAGCGGTGACGGCCGGCAGTGCGGCTGTTCGTGCAGGAACTGGAACAGCGCATTGGGCAGCACATAGGCCACCTCCGATGCCAGCGCCTTGGGCATCAGGCAGACCATCGCCAGGAAGCCGCGTGAGCGTTGCCGCAGAAGTGCCAGCGTGTCCTCTGCCAACACCAGCACATCATGACGCTGCACCGCTACCTCGCGGAAGTTCAGCGCAAAGCGGGCGCGCCCCGAGACGCATACCAGTACCGCCAGATAGGCGTGACCGAACGACAACGGGACGCCCTGCCCTTCGGCCAGCGTGCTGACCTCCAGGCGCATGGATTCGTCCTGATCCAGAAGCTGGGGTACGCGGTCCATGGGCCGTTCCGGCTGGATTCCGGGCCCCAGCATACCCGGGCCGGACGGCGAGTTGTGAAAAGTACCGGAATCATCAAGGTCCCGCTCTGGGTGGGCCGGGCCTGGCGACCTAGCCTGTGCACTCTCCTTTCCCATTGGAATCGACATGCAGCTGCACACCGAACGCTTGATTCTGCGCCCCTGGCGCGACACCGATGCCGCCGATCTGTACGAGTACGCCCGCGACTCGCGCGTGGGCCCGATCGCTGGCTGGCCGGTGCACACCAGCGTCGAGGAAAGTACCGAAATCATCCGCACCGTCTTCAACCGGCCAGTGGTCTACGCACTGCAGAGCCGCGAGGATGGCCACGCGATCGGCTGCGTCGGCATCCTGATCGGCGCCGACAGCAACTTCGATATCAGCGATCGAGAGGGTGAGATCGCCTACTGGATCGGCGTACCGTACTGGGGTCGCGGACTGGTGCCCGAAGCGGTGCGCGAAGTGATGCGGCACGCCTTCATGGACCTGGAGCTGGACGCACTGTGGTGCGGCTACTTCGCCGACAACCTGCAATCACTGGCCGCGCAGAGCAAATGCGGTTTCCAGCATCACCACACCGAAGTGAACAAGTTCAACAGCTTCCTCGGCGACTACCGCACCGAGCACATCAGTCGCATTACCCGCGAGCAATGGTTTGCCCTGCAGGCCACCTTGCCAGCATGAGCGGAGTTCAGGCTGACGTGCGCTGCATGAACAGAAGTTCTGGCGTCGAGGACGCATCAACCTGCTGGAAACCGAGATCGCGGTACAGGGCCACGGCAGCTGCGTTGTCACGATAGACGCGCAACGTGAGGCGCTGCACACCGGCTCCGTGCATGGCCTGTGCACTCAAGGCCTGCATGAGCAGCCGGCCAAGGCCGCGCCCGCGTGCCAGCGGGGAAACAATGATGCGGCCCAGGTGCGCGGCGCCGGCGCCGGTCATCCAGTACTGGCCAAAGCCAAGGCACTGGCCCTGCTCGTCAAGCAGCGCCCAGCCCGACCGCGACCCGAGCTCGAGCACCTGCGCGAACCGTTCCGGCGGCAAGGGAAACGGCACGCCGGGGCCCGCCCAGCGCTGGGTGGCCGCGGTGGAATCAAGCCAGCCGGCGATGCTGGCGTAGTGCGAAGGCTGGACAGCGTAAAGGTTCGGTTCCATGACGCTCATGGTGCGCCATTTGCACTGGTCAGACACGCTGCAGGACGGCACTTGAGTTTTGTCATAGGACAATAAACAATGCCAGGCGTCCAGCCCCTTCCCCCCTCCCGGGAGATCCCATGTTCAAAGGCCTCAGCGCGTTTCCACTGACCCCGCTCTCTGAAACCGGCATCGACTTTCGTGCGTTTGCCGGACTGGTCGAGCGCCTGGCCGATTCCGGTGTTGATTCGATGGGCGTGCTTGGCTCCACTGGCAGCTACGCCTATCTGGAGAAGCATGAACGCAAGCGCGTGCTGCGCGAAGCACTCCCGCGTGCCGGGAATGTTCCGGTGATTGTCGGCATCGGTGCATTGCGTACTCGCGATGTGCTGGAGCTGGCCCTGGACGCCGAGGATGCAGGTGCTGCAGGCCTGCTGCTCGCCCCAGTGTCCTACCAGCCCCTGAAGGATCATGAGGTGCAAGCGCTGTTCGAAACCGTATGCGCAGCGGTGCGCACGCCGATCTGCGTCTATGACAATCCCGGCACCACGCACTTCCGCTTCTCGGATGCGTTGCACGGCCGGATTGCGGCGCTGCCGAACATCGCCTCGATCAAGATTCCGCGCCTCGCTGATGATCCCGTCGAGGCTAACGCGCGCGTTGCGGCACTCCGTGCGTGTGTTCCCGCACATGTGACCTTGGGCGTCAGTGGTGATGCATCTGCGGTGCGTGGACTGCTGGCAGGGTGCGATGGCTGGTATTCGGTGACCGCCGGACTGTTCCCCGAGGTTGCGCTGCAGATCATGCGGGCCGTGGGTAGTGGCGATAAAGAGGGTGCCATTGCCCTGTCTGCCCGGCTGGCGCCGCTGTGGTCGCTGTATGACCGGTTTGGCGGGATTCGCGTGATGGCCCGCGCGGCGGCGCTGCTGGGGCTGTGCGGCGAAGACTGCCTGCCGCTGCCATTGCAGGGGCTATGTGGTGGCGAGCGCGAGGAGGTGGCGGCGGTGCTGGGCGGGCTGGGGTTGTTGTAGAACTCCAGCCAGCGACTGCAATAGTGCCGAATGGTGACCCCGGCCCGATTCGAACGGGCGACCTTTTTCTGGTAGGCGGCCATGATCTGGGCGGTTTAACACATGGCAGCTATCTGACCACAGTGCCGTTCTGGAGACGTGATGGAGGCCTACCGCGTCAGCCGCACGGTAAACGCGCCCCGGAACAACCGCGAAGATCTGTTGCTGCAGATCACCTGGGATTCGCGACACCAAGATGCGAATTGTCCTCTGTAAGGCCCGCGAAAGCCCGGGACCATACCTTTCCCCTTCGCAGTACAACACAAGCAGCAGAACGCTGTTCGCGCATCAGTCTTTGCATGGGGGCAACGTGGCGAGCTTGAGTTGGTTCGACGGAATGGTCCTCGGCTTCTTGCTCGGCGTCGCTGCAAGCACAATTGCCGCATTCCTCGCCCTCCGCGACAAAAGCCGGGATGAATGACCACAGTACAAGCTGCGGTCCGCCTGAAATGGGTGGAGGCCCACACCACCCGCGCAGCGAACGTCCGCGCAGAGCCCGCATTCCGCACCTGTGAGAGCAACTGCCGCTTCAAGACACCCTGCAAGCCTGCTAAATGTCGCAATCCATTGATTTATGGTGACCCCGGCCCGATTCGAACGGGCGACCTTCCCCTTAGGAGGGGGACGCTCTATCCAGCTGAGCTACGGGGCCATTGGCAGCGGCACAGGATACCGCGTCCAGCTGAATGGACCAAGCGCGGGGCGTTCTGCAGGACGGCCAGCATCAGTATTCTGTGCGCATCTACCCGCTGCACTTATACCGTCGCCGCATGATGACCTTATGGGAGAGCCTGTCTGCACTCGGCGACAGCCGCGCCTTGTTTCCGCTTGCCACTGTACTCGCCCTGTTCCTGCCAACCTCTCACCGCCACCTGCTGTGGCGCTGGGCCGTGGCCATCACTGTGGTCGCCGCGACCACTCTGGCCAGCAAGATCGCCTTCATGGGCTGGGGTTTCGGGTTGGAGCATCTGGATTTCACCGGCATCTCCGGGCATGCCGCCATGTCCAGCGTGCTCTATCCCGTGACCTTATGGCTGCTGGCCAGCGGCCGCAGCCGACACTTGCGGGCCTGGGCCGTCGCTGGCGCGGGGCTTGCAGTCGCGATCGGATACTCTCGACTGCCTTTGCGGGCCCATTCCCCCTCCGAGATCATCATAGGACTCAGCCTCGGCCTGGCTGCGTCGGCTTGGGTGCTGCGTCGCGGACAGACGCTGGGCAACATCCTGGCGGTGCATGGCCGGGCCGCGTTGCTGGCCATTGCCGCCGCCATGACCACGCCGATATTGCTCGCAGATTTACACACTCATGACCTCGTGAAGGCCGCTGCGAAGACACTGTCCGGCCGCACGCAGGCATTCGAGCGCCAGAATCTACGCGGCAATTCGTCGCCAGACAGAGGCCATCATTAGACACGAAGTTTTCACAAATCTTGACAGCAAGGGTTCATCCGCAGAATATGTGAAAGGAATTTCCCCTGACGGAGCAGGCCTCCCATGTTCAAGAAGACGATCGCAGTTGTGGCACTGGCGGCCCTGTCCGCCTCCCCGATGATGAGTTTCGCGCAGGAAGCGCAGGCTACGGCCGGCACGGAGGCTACTGCGGCTGAAGTTGCCGGCGCAGAAGCTGCTGGCGTCTCGACCGCTGCAGTCGTGGGCACCACCGTAATCGGCGTGGCCGCCGCTGCCGTTGCCTACAGCATCGGCGGCGACAGCACGAGCGGCAGCAATGACGGCGGCAGCGGCACTGATCCGGGCGGCCCGGGTCCGGGCGGCCCTGGTACGGGTGGCACCGGCGGTACGGGCGGCACCGGCGGTACGGGCGGCACCGGCGGCACCGGCGGCTGATCAGCGCACCGCGTACCACTCAGGCCCTCGCCGGGCGCGGCCCGGCGGGGGTTTTTTATGCCTGCCAGACTCTCATTCCCATGAACAACATCACCCCTCGCCTTCTTGCCGCTGCGTTGATCGCACTGGCACTGTCCAGCTGTGCGCTTGCGCCGGGACAGCACCTGCGCCGCAGCGACGTCGCCGTTGACCGCAAGAGCGGCGATGGTCAGCTGGAAATCGTCACCATCACGCCGAAGCTGATCGCGCAGGAAAACGCTGCGCGGACGCAGAATTCACTCCCAGCTGCACTGTTCGATTATCAGCCTGCACCGTACACGGTCGGCGCCGGCGACATTCTCTATGTCACCGTATGGGATCACCCGGAATTGACTGTGCCGGCCGGCCCCCAGCAACAGGGCGCCCTGGCAGGGCGCCTTGTGCAGAGTGACGGCACGATGTTCTACCCGTACATCGGCAAGGTCACAGCCGCAGGCAAGACGCCGATGCAGCTCCGCGAGGAGATCAGCACCCGCTTGGCCAAGTACGTGGAATCGCCGCAAGTGGACGTATCCGTCCTCACCTATGGCAGCCAGCGAGTCTGGGTGACAGGCGCTGCCCAACGATCCTCGCCGATTGCTCTGGGCACCTCGCCGCTGACGCTGGCGGATGCGATCAGCCAATCCGGACTGGACAACCAGCAAGCCGACTTGTCCGGCATCCAGCTCAGCCGGGAAGGCACCACTTACACGATCAATCTGGAAACCCTGGCCCGCGAGTTTGGCGGCCGCCAATTGCTCCTCAAGGATGGCGACTCCATCTTCGTGCCCTACCTTGATCGCAAAGAGATCTTCGTGGTGGGCGAAGTCAATCAGCCCGGCGCCTACAGCTTCCGCACCGGCGATGTCTCGCTGAACCAGGCACTCGGCCGCGCTCGCGGCCTGCTTCAACAGACCGCAAACGGCAACGCCGTGTATGTCATCCGCGGCAGCACGGATCTGCAGCAGGAGCCCTCGATGGTCTATCAGCTGGAGGCGCGCTCGCCGACCGCGTTTGCCGCTGGTAGTCAGTTCCATCTGCAGCCAGGGGACGTGG
This sequence comes from Nocardiopsis yanglingensis, assembly GCF_045809185.1. NCBI lineage: Bacteria > Bacillati > Actinomycetota > Actinomycetes > Streptosporangiales > Nocardiopsidaceae > Nocardiopsis > Nocardiopsis yanglingensis. Next base: position 75,178 of record NZ_JBJNRH010000008.1, read on the forward strand.
TATTTGTTGGCGCAGCCGGCGTCAGCCGTTGGAATCGCTTTGTGAATCAGCTGCTGCCCTTCACCAATATCCTGTACAACGCGGCGCGTACCGGAACCGAAATCAAGGACAACTGACATGGCTCGCATGGATGCGGCCTGCCACTGCCCGGCACATCGCGCCCATGGCGCGCTGTTGCTGGCCATCGCCGCCGCCCTGCTGTTCACCGGGTGCACCACCGGCAGCCGCTCCACAGTGGATACCTTCCGGCTGATCACCCATCGCCCGGCACAGGCGACCGCAGAAGGCGTGGCCAACAACCGCTTCCCGCAGATGCAGGTGGACACACCTGACATCGTCGCCGTGGCAGTACTGGGCTACGTCGATGCGGGCCGACAGCAGTGGTTCGCAGGTACACACGCGGTGTTCGAGATGGACCACCATGGCCTGCTTCTGGGCGGCAGCGGTCTGGGACAGCAATGGCGTGCCCGCATCATCGGTCCGTCACCTTTTGATGACCTGAGGGGCGTGACCACGCCCGTGAGCGTGCAGCGCCGCTACGACTGGGTGCCCGCCTACCAGGTCGACGTCGCCGTGACCGGCACCCTGAGCAGGGGTGCACTGGAGCAGGTGGACATCCTTGGTTCGCGCCGAACCCTGCAGCGGTTCGACGAACAGCTGCAGGGCGGTGGCATGAGTGGCCGCAATGTCTACTGGGCAGACCCAGCCACCGGCTTCATCTGGAAGAGCCGACAGCATCTGGCGCCCGGTCGCGTCGCAGAACTGACCCAGCTCAAACCCTATCGCACGGCCAAGGATTGAGCCATGACGTTCAGATTTTTCAGCCCGGCTATCCTCGCCGTGCTGTTTGCCACCAATGCTGCCCAGGCCGCGCAGATACATATTGAGGGCGCCGCTGAAGCGGTCGGGGTGTACGAGCTGAGCGCCGGCGCCCGCTTGGCCGAGGGCCTGCTGCTGGCCCGCCCAAACGCCGACGCCTACCTGCTGGGGACAAGCCTCGAACGCCCGCAGGCCCTGCAGGCTCAGGTGCGGCTGCGCGCGGGGCTGCAGTATGGCGCCGGGCAGCTGGCAGAGTCTGCCGACGCACAGGTCGTGACGCTCGCGCAGGCCCTGCAGACCTGGCTGGAGACACATCCGGCCACCGGCCGGACGCCCATCATCGGCCCCGCACGACTGATCCAGGTGCAGCCCGCGAACAACCCTGTACTAGCCACGGGCGATAGGCTGCGGTTCCCACTACGGCCACGCACAATCACCGTCATGGGCGCAGTGGAGAAGGAATGCGAGCTGCTGCACGACCCGCAGCGCGATGCACGCGACTATCTGCGTGACTGTCATCGCAGCCCACTCGCGGACCGCAACGACATCTACGTGATCCAGCCCGACGGGCGAATCCAGCAGTTGGGCATCGGCCTGTGGAACCGCGCAGATCCCCAGGCTGTCGCGCCAGGAGGTACGGTCTTCGTGCCCGTACGTGCCCCCCTCATCAAGCGTATCGACCCGCTGTTCAACAGCGATTTCGCCGCGTTCATCGCCACCCAGCCCATCAATCCGTGATGACCCAGTCCTGCCTGCGCGCGCATCCGGTGCGCCCCGCCCGTTTCGCACTGAGCGCGCTCGCCTTGTCGCTGTCCTGCGCACTGCATGCCCAGGAGGCACCGCCCCCCACCGCCAACGAATGGGGCGGGATCGGCCTTCTGCAGACGCCTACCGCGCGCATGGCAAGCGACGGAGACCTGAACTTCACGGCGTCGTACAACGCTCCCTATGCACGCTACAACCTGACCATGCAGCCGTTCCCATGGCTGGAGGCTTCATTCCGCTACATTAATGTCAATAACTTATTGTACGGGCCCAGCGTTGCCGGCGATCAGCATTACAAGGACAAGTCCATCGACTTCAAACTGCGCCTGTGGCAGGAATCACGCCTGCTGCCGGAACTTGCCTTTGGTGTGCGCGACTTGGGTGGTACCGGATTCTTTTCCAGCGAGTATCTGGTCGCCAACAAGAATTTCGGTCCGTTCGATGCTTCGATCGGACTCGCCACCGGCTACATCGGCAACCGTGGTGACTTCTCCAATCCACTCGGCGCCATCGATGATCGTTTCAAGGACCGCCGCTCCATCGCCAACAGTGACATCACCCAGGCCGGCAAGTTCGGCCTGAGCAACATGTTCAAGGGGCCGGTCGGCATCTTTGGCGGCATCACCTACCAGACACCGATGGATGAACTGCTGCTCAAAGTCGAATACGACGGCAACGACTACCGCCGTGAACCCCGCAACAACAACCTGCGCCAGCGCACACCCATCAACGTGGGCCTTGTCTATGTCCCCAGCCGCAATGTCGAGCTGACTGCAGCCTGGGAGCGTGGGGACGCGGCGATGTTCTCGCTCACCCTGCGTGGCAACCCGGGCAATACGCCTGCTGCACCGAAACCGTTCGACCCGCCGCCGCCGCGACTGCTGCCCGAGACGGCCGCCGCCGATCAGCGCGCATCTGTGGCCATCAACAACGCGCTTGGTGCCGCACCTGCCAACACTACCGACTGGGCAGCGATCAGCACCGAACTGCAGCGCAATGCCGGCTTCCGTGTCGAGCGTATTTCGCGCCGCGGCGACGAGCTGTATATCGACGGTTACCAGACCCGCTACCTGCATGCCGCCAAAGGCCTGGGCCGCGCCACGCGCATTCTTGCCAACGCGACCGGCGATGACTACGACTGGTTCACCCTGCGTACCACCCGCGTGGGCATGCCGATCGCCGACCTATCGATCAACCGCGAAGCGTTCGCGGGATACCTGGATGGCACCGTCAGCGAAGACGTACTGCGGCGGAGCACGGAACTGCAGGCGCCTGGCACGCTCGCGCGCGAAACGCTGTACAGGCCCAAGCGCAACCCGTTCGGCGGCGGCTTCAACATCGGCTACCGACAGAACCTTGGCGGCCCTGATGGCTTCATCCTGTACCAGATCGCAGCCAACTACACGGGAAGCCTGTTCCTGCGCGACAACATCTGGCTCACCGGTACCGTCAGCGCCGATATCACCAACAACTACCACAAGTTCAAGTACAACGCCCCGAGCCGCCTGCCGCGCGTGCGTACCGACATCCGCCAGTACCTGACCACTTCCGACATCATGCTGCCCAACCTGCAGGCCAACATCGCCGGACGACTGGCACCAGACCTGTATGGCATCGCATACGCGGGTTACCTGGAGTGGATGTATGCCGGCGTCGGCGGCGAACTGCTGTATCGCCCAAGCGGCGAGCGCTGGGCGGTTGGTGCGAATCTCAACCGGGTGCAACAGCGCGACTACGACCAGCACTGGGGTCTGCGCGACTACCGCGTCACCACCGGCCACGCCACGTTCTACTACGCCTTCGACACCCGTGAGCGCATCATCGGCTCGCTATCGGTTGGTCAGTACCTGGCTGGCGACAAGGGTGCTACTCTGGACCTGGCCCGCGTGTTCAACAACGGCGTGACCATGGGCGCCTATGCGACCAAGACCAACGTCTCGGCGCGCGACTTCGGCGAAGGCAGCTTCGACAAGGGAATCTACTTCAGCATTCCGCTCGACGGCTTCCTGCCGCGCTCCACGCGCGGCCGTGCGGCCTTCAACTGGAACCCGCTGATCCGCGACGGCGGCGCCATGCTCGGCCGCAAGTACGGCCTGTACGGCATGACCGGTGACCGCGACGAGCGCTTCTTCTACGACAACCTGCGCAACGTCGGCGAATGAAAAAAGCCGGGGGCCTGACGGCTCCCGGCTTTCTGCCTGCAGCGCACCTTCAGCAGGCGCGGGCACTCAAAGGTAGCGGACCCAACTCTTCACGCCTTCATCCATCAGCGTGTAGACGTGTTCGAATGCCGCCCGTTGCTGGCGATACGGATCGGGAATCTCGCGGTCGGACTGCCACTTGCCCAGCAGGAAGGTCTTGCCCGACGCCTCTGGCGCGATCTCGATGATGCGATGGACGTGCTTGCGCTCCATCACCAGCACCAGATCCGAGGCGCCCAGGATGCTGCGGTCGATCTGCCGCGCACGATGGCTGCTGCCATCCAGGCCATGCTCGGTCAACAGCGCCTGCGCGGTCGCATCCACGCCATGGTTGACCAGCGCCCCCAGGCCGGCCGAGGACACCGTGACATCCTTGCCCCTCACGGCCTCGCGCAGCATCACTTCAGCCGACGGACTACGGCAGATGTTGCCGACACATACAACCAGAATATTCTTGAACACGGACAACGGTTTCCATCAGTTCTTCAATACATGAAACGCAGCGCCCGACCACTGCTGTGGACCAGGCGCTTCCACCCGAGCGTGCCGCTACACGCCGGCAACCGCCTCGCCTAGTATGCCGATTTCTGGCCCAGCACTTTGAAGGCTGTCAACAAGATGATCCTCACGTCCAGCGTCGGACTCCAGCGCCGGATGTAATCGATGTCGTACTGGACCCGCTTCTTCATCGAGCGCAGCTCCGGAGTCTCACCACGCAATCCATTCACCTGCGCCCAACCGGTAATGCCCGGCTTCACATAGTGACGATGCATGTAGCGCTCGATCACACGCTCATAGTGGTTGTTGTGCTAGATCGCGTGCGGCCGCGGCCCCACAACCGACATGTTCCCACCCAGCACATTGAAGAATTGCGGCAGCTCATCCAGGCTGCTGCGGCGCAGGAAGGCGCCGAACCGGGTCACTCGCGGGTCACCGCGCGTCGCCTGGGTGATCTGACCCGCCCCCTCGGCATGCACGCGCATGGAGCGGAACTTGAGCATCCAGAATTCCTTGCCGCCAAGCCCGTGACGCTTCTGGCGGAAGAAAACCGGCCCCGGCGAACTCAGTTTCACGCCAATGGCCAGCACGGCAAACAACGGCGCCAGCAGGATCACCGCCGCACCGGCAACCAGGATGTCCTCGACGCGCTTGAACAAGCGGAACCGATGATCCACCAATCCTTGGCGTACACCGATCATCGGTACATCACCCACCTGGTGCACACCAGGGTTGAGCGCCCCAAGGCCAGTGGTATCAGGGATCAGACGCACAGGCACCGGGAATCGCTCGATCTGCTTGAGCATGTGCTTGATCGCGGATGCGTCCCCCATCGGCATCGAAACCCAGACCTGGTCGAACTCGCCGCGGTGCTGATCCAGGTACTGCGGAACGTCTTCCAGCCGCCCCAGCCTGCACGGCGCGTCCCCACCGCGACGGGTGGCGATATCGCCCGCACCGGCAAAGTAGCCGATGACGTCCTTGCCAAGCTCCGGCTTCCCACGCAGCAGGCGATGCAGCCTCAACGCGGGGGCCCTTAGCCCGACCAGCAGGATCCGCTCGTGGTCCATCCCGCGCGAGCGCAGGCGATGCAACTGCACCCTCAGCAGCACTCGCAGCGCCGCCATCGATCCCAGGCCAAAGGCGTACCAGCCAATCAGCCATGTCGAGGGCACCACATCGGCAAGCCCGACCAGCACGACATAGAGCGAGAACAGCGCAAAGGTGGCAGACCAGGCCAGCAACAACAGCCAGAGATCAGCCAGAAGGCCACGGATCCGCCAGTTGCGGTACACCGGCGCTACAGAGAAGCAGACGATGGCACTGAGGATCACCGCGCCGAACACGATGCGCTGGGATGAATCTGGCGCGCCTGTTCCGTACAGCAGAATGTGGGAAAGAACTGCCATGCCCGGCAGCAGCAGCATGTCGCCCAAGCGCAGCCCCAACTCCAGGGCAGCCCGGGCTTCGACGCGGCGGCGACCCACCCGGGCCCGCTCTGCGGAAAGATCTTCTACTGATCCATGTAGCAACGCACTTCTCCATTCTCGGCTCGACGGGACGCGGAATTGCCTTCATCCACGTGCACGGACTCCCCAGCCGGCACGGAATCATCGAGGTTGTGTCAATCAAATGTGGAGGAATTGTGAATGAAGATTGAGCCAAAAGATAGGAATTTCGACAGAGTGCGGGCCCAAGCGAGCACCCCGAAATAGCCATATCCCACTGAAATCATTGATAAATTTTTATGTGTCGATTTGCATCGACATGAGTCATTTCACGTCAAAAAATGAGCACCATTGCGCACTTCATGTCGGTTTGCTGGCGCTCAACCCACCCCGCACCGCACCAAAGCCCAGCAACCTCCCTCTGCTACCATCGGCGGTTCTGTTCATCGCGTCCCCCACCTGCCCGCGATGGCGCCAAACAACGTAACGAAACACAGGAGTCTGCATGTCTTCCGAGCTGCTCAAGTCCCTTGGCCTGGACGCGATCAACGCTGGCACGTACCTGGGCAACGGGGAGTGGTCGAGCGCGACCAGCGGTGAGCTGATCACCCCGGTCAACCCGACCACCGGTGAGCCGATCGCGCAGGTCCGCGCGACCACCGAGGCCGAGTACGAGACCGTCGTCGCTCGCGCCCAGGAAGCTTTCAAGGTCTGGCGCACCACGCCGGCGCCGCGCCGCGGTGAAGCCGTGCGCCTGTGCGGTGAAGCGCTGCGCAAGCACAAGGACGCCCTGGGCTCGCTGGTTGCGCTGGAAATGGGCAAGAGCAAGCCCGAAGGCGACGGCGAAGTGCAGGAGATGATCGACATCGCCGATTTCGCCGTGGGTCAGAGCCGCATGCTGTACGGCTACACCATGCATTCCGAGCGCCCCGGCCACCGCATGTACGAGCAGTACCACCCGCTGGGCCTGGTCGGCATCATCTCGGCCTTCAACTTCCCGGTCGCGGTGTGGAGCTGGAACTCGTTCCTGGCCGCCATCTGCGGCGACGTGTGCATCTGGAAGCCGTCCAACAAGACGCCGCTGACCGCCATCGCCTCGCTGAAGATCTGCAACGACGCTCTGCGCGAAGCCGGCTTCCCGGACATCTTCTTCCTGATCAACGATGCCGGCACCGCGCTGTCGGAAAAGATGGTCGATGACCGCCGCGTGCCGCTGATCAGCTTCACCGGCTCGACCCAGGTTGGCCGCACCGTCAACGAAAAGGTTGCGCGCCGCCTCGGCCGCTGCCTGCTGGAGCTGGGTGGCAACAACGCCATCATCCTGGACGAAACCGCCGACCTGAAGCTGGCCGTGCCGGGCATCGTGTTCGGCGCGGTCGGTACCGCCGGCCAGCGCTGCACCACCACCCGCCGCCTGATCGTGCACCGCTCGATCTATGCCGACGTGCTGGCCACGCTGGTCAAGGCCTACAAGCAGGTCGAAGGCAAGATCGGCGACCCGACCGATGCCGCCAACCTGATGGGCCCGCTGAACAGCGACGGCGCCGTGCAGCAGTTCCTCGATGCCATCGCCCAGGCCAAGGCCGCCGGCGGCACCATCGAAACCGGCGGCACCCGCATCGACCGCGCAGGCAACTTCGTGCTGCCGGCGATCGTCTCGGGCCTGAAGAACAGCGACGCCGTGGTCCAGCATGAGACCTTCGCGCCGATCCTGTACGTGATGCCGTACGACAGCATCGACGAAGCCATCGACATGCAGAACGGCGTGCCGCAGGGCCTGTCGTCCTCGATCTTCACCCAGAACCTGAAGACCGCCGAGAAGTTCCTGTCGGCGGCCGGCAGCGACTGCGGCATCGCCAACATCAACATCGGCACGTCCGGTGCGGAGATCGGTGGTGCCTTCGGTGGCGAGAAGGACACCGGCGGTGGTCGCGAGTCCGGCTCGGATGCGTGGAAGGTCTACATGCGCCGCCAGACCAACACCATCAACTATTCGGACTCGCTGCCGCTGGCCCAGGGCATCAAGTTCGATCTGTAATGGCAACGGATCCGGCCACGTCCATGGGTCAGAGCCCCTCCGGGGATCTGACCCCAGAAAAGGATCGGATCCCTACAGGGGCTCCGACCCTTGATTTCACCGGCCGCCGCGTGCTGATTGCCGGCGGCAGCAAGGGCATTGGCCGTGAAATGGCGCTGGCGTTTGCCGGCGCCGGTGCGCAGGTCTCGGTCTGCGCTCGCGGCCAGGCCGGTCTGGATGCACTGCGCGCCGATGCACGGGCACAGGGCATCCAGCTGCACACGTTTTCCGCCGATCTGGCTGACCCTGGCCAGATCCAGGCTTGGCTGCAGGCCGCCGCCGACGCGCTCGGCGGCATCGATGTGCTGGTCAACAACGCCACCGGCTACGGCATGGCCGACGACGAGGACGGCTGGGCCGCCAGCCTGCAGATCGATCTGATGGCGGCGGTTCGGGCCTCGCGCCTTGCCCTGCCCTGGCTGCGCGCATCCAGCGACGCCTGCATTCTCAACCTGTCGTCGATTGCCGCGCAGCAGCCGCGCCCCGGTGGCGCACCCTACGCCGCCGCCAAGGCCGCGCTGTCGCACTACACCACTTCGCAGGCACTGGCGCTGGCCAAGGATCGGATTCGGGTCAATGCCATCGCACCGGGCTCGATCGAGTTCGATGACGGCCTCTGGGACCGCCGCCGCACCGAAGATCCCGCCCTGTACCACGGTACGTTGGCGAAGATTCCGTTCGGTCGCTTCGGCCACCCACGCGAGATCGCCGATGCCGCCCTGTTCCTGTGCTCGCCGCTGGCGCGCTGGGTCACCGGCAGCGTGCTCAACGTGGATGGCGGCCAGGTGTTGATGGGCTGACACCGGCACTCCGGTAGCTGCCAACCTTGGTTGGCATGCCTTTCGTCGACCAAGGTCGACGCCTACCATCGCATCCGCCGGGCATGGGATTGCCCGGGCAGAGGCACTATCATGTGCGTACTGCCAAGGAGGACCCCGATGAGCGTGGCACCCCGACAGACAAGCGCCCTGGCCGTGGTCAGCCTGGTCATGGGCATCGCCAGCTGGACCGTCCTGCCCTTCGTGGCCAGCATCGTGGCCATCATCACCGGCCACATGGCCCGCGCCGAGATCCGCCGCCGCCCGCATGAACTGGAAGGCGATGGCCTGGCCGTCACCGGTCTGGTGCTGGGCTGGGTGATGGTCGGCGCCGTGATCGCCGCCATCCTGGTCTTCATCCTGTTCTTCGGCGGCCTGGCCTGGCTCGCTGCGATGTCGAACTGACTGCCATGACCGCCTCCGACAGCACTGAACGCTTCAGCAGCCGCGTCGCCGACTACGTCCGCTACCGGCCCGATTACCCGCCCGCGCTGCTGGAGTGGCTGCACGGCCCGATGGGCGTCAGCCGCAAGGCACTGGTCGCCGACATCGGCGCCGGTACCGGCATTTCCAGCCGCCTGTTCCTGGCCAGCGGCCATCCCGTTGTCGCGGTTGAGCCCAACGCCGCCATGCGGGGCGCGGCCGAGCAATGGCTGGCACCGCAGTACCCGCAGTTCCGTGCGGTGGACGGCCGCGCCGAGGCCACCACACTGGACGATGCCAGCATCGACCTGGTCAGCGTCGCGCAGGCCTTCCACTGGTTCGATACCGTGGCGGTGCGCGCCGAGTGGCAGCGCATCCTGCGCCCGGGTGGCCAGGCACTGATCTACTGGAATTCGCGCCTGCTCGATGCCAGTCCGTTCCTGGTTGGCTACGAACAACTGCTGCTGGATTACGGCACCGACTACTCCGCCGTGGCCGAGCGCTACCAGGACGATGCCACCATGCAGGCGTGGTTCGGCCCTGGCCTGCGCGGCATGGTGGAGTTGCCGAACGTACAGCATCTGGACTTCGATGCCCTGCGCGGACGCCTGCTGTCCTCCTCCTATGCCCCGCAAGCCGGTCATCCGCGCCACGCACCGATGATCGACGCTCTGCAGGACCTGTTCGCCGCCTATGCGGTCGACGGCCAGGTTGCTTTTGAATATCGAACCCGAGCCTTCCTCGGCACGCTGGACTGACACCTACGCATGTATTCGCTTGCCCGCCCCTTCCTGTTCTCGCTCGACGCCGAGCGCGCCCACGGCCTCGGCCTGTCCGCACTGGACCTGGCCTATCGCACCGGCACCACGCCGCTGCTGGCCGCACGCATCGCGCCGATGCCCAGCACGGTGTTCGGGCTGACCTTCCCCAATCCGGTCGGCCTGGCCGCCGGCCTGGACAAGAATGGCGAGCACATCGATGCGCTGTTCGCGCTGGGTTTCGGCTTCGTCGAAATCGGCACCATCACCCCGCGCCCGCAGGCCGGCAATCCGCAGCCGCGCCTGTTCCGCCTGCCGGAACACAACGCGATCATCAACCGCATGGGCTTCAACAATGCGGGCGTCGACGCGCTGGTGCGCAACGTCGAGCGCGCGCGCAACCGCCGCGGCCTGCTCGGCATCAACATCGGCAAGAACAAGGACACCCCGAACGAACAGGCCGTGGACGATTACATCGCCTGCCTGGACAAGGTGTACCCGCTGGCCGACTACATCACTGTCAACATTTCCTCGCCCAACACCGCCGGCCTGCGTGAACTGCAGGAAGAAACCGCGCTGCGCCAGCTGGTCAGCCAGTTGCGCGACCGCCAGGAAGATCTCGCGGCACGCCACGGCCGTCGCGTGCCGATGCTGGTCAAGGTGGCGCCCGACCTCAGCGAGCGCGACATCGATGCCGCTGCCCGCGTACTGGGCGAACTGCAGGTGGACGGCGTGATCGCCACCAACACCACCGTCGACCACAGCAAGGTGGCCGGCGACCCGCTGGCCAACGAAGCCGGTGGCCTGTCCGGTGCGCCGGTGCTGGAACAGTCCACGCTGGTGCTGCGCCGCTTGCGCGCGCGCCTGCCCGAATCGGTGCCGCTGATCGGCGTTGGCGGCATCCTGTCCGGTGCCGACGCGGTGGCCAAGATGGCTGCTGGTGCGGCGCTGGTGCAGTGCTACAGCGGCCTGATCTTCCGCGGCCCGTCGCTGGTATCGGAGTGCGTGGAGGCGATCCGTCGCCGCCGCGAAGCGCCGAGCCGCGGCGCGGTGGCCCCGCTGTGAGCGCGCCCATGGATCCCGTCGACGGCAATGCCCCGCTGCGCTGGACGCTCACCCGCAACGCGCCGCTGCAGGCACTGAACACCTTCCACGTGCAGGCCAGCGCGGCTCAGCTGCTGGAACTGCACGATGCGGCGCTGCTGCCGGAAGTACTCGCCCTGCCCGACGTGGCCAACGGCCCGCTGCTGGTGCTGGGTGCAGGCAGCAACGTGCTGATCGCCGAGGACCTGCCCGGCACCGTGCTGGTGTTCGGCAACCGGGACATCAGTTTCCTTGAACACCGCGCCGACCATGCGGTGATCCGCGCCGGCGCCGGCGTGCCCTGGCATGGCCTGGTGATGTGGTCGCTGCAGGAAGGCCTGTCCGGCCTGGAAAATCTGGCCCTGATTCCCGGCACCGCCGGTGCCGCGCCGATCCAGAACATCGGTGCCTACGGCGCGCAGGTCGGCGAGTTCATCCAGGCCGTCGAAGCCTGGGACTGCCGGGAACAGGCCTGGGTGCGACTGGACAACGAACAATGTGGTTTCGCCTACCGCGACAGCGTGTTCAAGCAGCAACCGGATCGCTACCTGATCACTGCCATCGAATTGAAGCTGCCGCTGCTGCATGATCTGCGCATGGACTACGCCGGCATCCGCGAGGAACTGCAGGCGCAGGGCGTGGAATTGCCGAGCGCGGTGGACGTGGCCAATGCGGTGATCGCGATCCGCCGCCGCAAGCTGCCCGACCCGGATGTGCTCGGCAATGCCGGCAGCTTCTTCAAGAACCCGATGTTGCCGCTGGAACAGGTCGACGTGCTGCTGCAGCACTTCCCCGAGCTGCCGGTGTTCCCGGCAGACCGCGAGGACAAGCGCAAGGTCTCGGCGGCATGGATGATCGAGTCCTGCGGCTGGAAGGGCTTCCGCGAAGGCGATGCCGGCGTGGCGCCGAGCCACGCGCTGGTGCTGGTCAACCACGGCAACGCCACCGGCGCTGAGCTGCTGGCGCTGGCCCGTCGCATCTCGGCCTCGGTGCTGGAGAAGTTCGGCGTGCCGATCGAACCGGAGCCCCGCCTGCTCGGCGCACAGTGGTGAACACCCCCGCCCTCTCCCCCAGCGCCACCCCGATGCGGGCGGCGCTGCTGATGCTCGGCAGCACGATGGCATTCGGCCTGATGGCGGTGGCGATCCGCTACGCCACCCGTTACGTGCCCACCCAGGAAGTGGCGTTCTTCCGCAACGCCTTCGGCCTGCTGGCGCTGTTGCCGATGCTGCTGCGGCCAGGCCACGCGCCGCTGAAGACCCAACAGCTGCCGCGCTACTTCGTGCGCAGTGCGATCGGCCTGGGATCGATGCTGTGCGCGTTCTGGGCACTGGGCCACCTGCCGTTGGCGCAGGCGGTGTCGCTCTCCTACTCCACGCCCCTGTTTGTCACCATCGCCGCCGTGCTGTGGCTGGGCGAGACCGTGCGCGTGCGCCGCTGGGCGGCGGTGGTGGTCGGCTTCATCGGCGTGCTGGTGATCGTGCGCCCCGGCACCGCCGGTTTCACCGCCGGCAGCCTGGTCGCGGTGGCCGCCGCCGTGCTGAGTTCACTGGTCGCGATCCAGATCAAGCAGCTCACCCGCATCGACAGTGCCGATACCGTAGTGCTCTACACCTACGTGTTCTGGGTGCCATTGTCGTTGGTGCCGGCAGTGTTCGTGTGGGTCTGGCCCACCGGCACCGCATGGCTGTGGCTGCTGGCCACCGGCGTGCTCGGCACCATCGGCCAACTGCTGTGGACACGTGCGCTGCGCCTGGGCGAAGTCTCGGCGCTGACTCCGATCAGCTTCCTGCAGTTGCCGCTGGTAACGCTGTTCGGCTGGCTGCTGTTCAACGAAACGGTTGACCGCTGGACGATCATCGGCGCCGGCATCATCCTCGCCGCCAACGCCTACATTGCCCATCGCGAGGCCGTGTTGTCGCGCCGCGCCGCAAGCGCAGCGGCCTCGGCAGCGGCCAAGCCCGCCGAGTAGATCCGCGCCATGCGCGGATGATCCCTGTCCGCCCGATCAACGATGGCGGCACAAAGAGCTGCCGAGCGTAACTGTAGAGTCGAGCCATGCTCGACTCATCGCGCGAAGCGCGACGGTTCACCCATGACAGGTGACGTGCATTTACAACGCCCGATACACCCGCTCCGCCGCATCGAACACATTGCCCGGTGCGAACTGCTCGCCCAGGTAATGCAGCGACTGCCGGCGCAACTGCGGCGAACGCTCCTCCCCATCACTGCCCAGCAGCACCTGCTGGAACTCGATCAGGTCCTGCAGGATGCGCCAATGCCGGTACCAGGCGATCCAGCGCGGGTCGCCGCGGTCGCTGCCGTAGCCGTCCTCGAAGCCCAGCGGATTCTCGCGCCCCCAGCGCCCGCCAACCGCCGCACCGATGAACATCAGGTCGCGCTCGCGCGGCGCCAGTGACAGGCCATCCCAGTCGATCAGATGCAGGCCGCCGTCGTTGCCCATCAGCAGATTGCCGGCATGCAGGTCGGTGTGGCACAGATGCAGGTCGACCGGCGCCTCCTTCAATGCCGCGTGCAGCTCCAGTGCATGCGCATGCAGTGCCGCGATGCGCGCATGCTGTTGATCCCAGACCGAAGCGAATGCGCGCCCCAGCCCGTCCTGCGCCACCGCCAGTCCTTCACCGGCCAACCATTGGCCCACCGTCTCCAGCGCCGCGGTTTCCAGCCGTACGATCGGCAGCGCCTGTTGCAGCTCCGCTGGCAGCTGCGCGCCGTGCAGGCGTCGCAACACCTCCCCCAGCCGCCGCCACTGCGTGCGGCTCAGCGCCGCCTCGAAGCCGGACTGGCCTTCGATATAGGGGAACAGGGTGAACTGCAGGCCCCAGCGCTGCACCGACGCGCCGCCAGTCAGCGCCGGCCATGGCGCGACGATTTCGTCTATGCCGAGGGTGCCGCGCAGCCAATGCAGGCTGTCCCAGACCGAGGGATCAACCTGGTAATTCCGGCATTTCAGCCACCATTGCCCGTGCCGCGCATCGATGCGATACACGCTGGCATTGGCGTCGGCGCCCACCGGGCGCGGCACCACCGCAGTGGCCGTGATGCCATAGGATTGCTGAAGGACTTCGCCGAGATGCTGCGCCGAAGCGAATGACATGGATGCAAGCGGAAAGTATTACCTGCCGCCACTATCGCAGATGACTTCGCTGCGACACAGACATGTCCGTCACAACATCGTGCGGTGCAACCAAAGAACTAGCCTGCGATGCGCCGCATCACTGCCTCCAGCGGACCGCGCGCAAACTGCCATGACCACAGCCACGCCGCAGCGGTCGCGAGCATCAGGAACAGCAGTGCCCACAGCAGTACCGAGGCCAACGACGCGCTGCCGTCCAGGAGGCCCAGGCTTTCCAGCGTGCCCATGCCCAGCAGGATGTGGCCGACATACAGGGTCAAGGTCATGCGTCCCGCCGCCGTGAAGGGTTCCAGCCAGTCACCCGGGTGTACCCGCGTGAGCCACAGGCAGGCGGCAATCACACTGCAGGCCGCGCCCGCCCCGGTCAGTACATAGGCAGGACCCGGCGGCATCGGCTGCGTTCCCAGCCATGCCTGCCACGGCGTTCCCTGCGCCAGATGCTGCACACCATGGCCGGCGCCGATCAGCAGCAGGCCCAGCACCAGCAACCCGCGCTGCACCCGCGGCTGCGCCAGTGGCAGGCGCGCCAGCAGCATGCCCAGCAGGAAGAAGCACAGCCATGGCATCAACGGGTGGAAGCCGTTGAAAAACAGATTGCGCGCCGCACCCGGCCACTGCCACAGGCCGGCGTACTCCAGCGTCTGCCAGTTCCAGCCCTCGCTGTAGTCCCAGTGCAGCAGCGCCCAGAACGAAACCACGGCCAACGCCACGATGCTGGCGAGCAGGATACGCGGCGATGCTCGCAGCCACAGCACCGCCAGCGCGAAGTACACCGCGTAGTAGTGCAGGATGTCGGCCGGGAACAGGGTCAGGTTGAGCAGGCCCAGCACCAGCAGGAACGCGGCGCGCCGCCAGGTCTGCACGCTGGCCTGCCACCAGGGCTGCCGCTGCGTTGCCAGCACCAGGCCCAGCCCGGCCAGGGTGACGAACGTCGCCGAGGCCTTGCCTTCCAGCAGATGGAAGAAGCCTGCCAACCAGCTCGTACCCTCCGCAGGCACGGCCATCGCCAGGCGGAAGTTGACCAGCACCATGCCGGCCAATGCGAGGTAACGCGCCAGATCCAGGCCATGCAACCGCCGGTCCACGGCGCTCATGCACGCGCCCCCAGCAGCAGCGCGAGCAGGCCTAGATCCAGCGATGCATCCTCGGCGCCATCGGCTTCGCCCAGCCCCCGACGCAGTGCATCGCTTTCGATGGCATCCAGCAAAACCTGCGCCTGCAGCGCCGGGTCCAGCGCGGGTCGCCGCCGCTCGCGCTGTGCAACACGCTGCAGGGCATCGCCCAGCACCTGCTGCAGCTGCCTGCGGTTGGCCGCAAAGGCCTTGGCCACGGCAGGGTTGCGCGCACTCTCGGCCAGCACTTCGACCGCAAGCGTTGCCCATTCCGGCTGCCGGCACAGTGCATGGAAATCCTGCAGGAAGGCCATCACCTGTGTCCGCTCACCGTCGGCGGCTGCCAGGCGCTGCAGCATCGGAGCCAGCTCTTCGCTCTCGGCCACCGCTACCGCAAGGATGATCGCCTCCTTGCCCGGGAAGTGGTTGTAGAGATTGCCCAGGCTGACCCCGGCCGCCTGCGCGATGTCTCGCATGCTGGTCTGGTGGAACCCCTTGGCGAGGAAGCACTCCAGGGCGGCCTGCAGGATCAGGGTCACGCGCTGCTCATTACGGTCGATTCGGCTCATGCCTCAAATAGTGAACGAACGTTCGTCCATTTTAAAGCTGACAACCTGGCCACCATCGGGCTTCGTTCAGCCAGCCTTGACCTCAACCGCTGTTGAGGCCCGATGCTGCCTGCCCTGCCCAACGCTCGACCCGGAGTTCCTGCATGCCACGGATGATCGCCACCCTGCTCGACAGCCGCGTGCTGTGGTTCCTCGCCCGCCTGCTGTTGGCCGTGGTGTTCCTGTCCTCCGGACTGGCCAAGCTGCTGGCATGGGACAACAGCGTGGCCGAGATGCAGGCGGCCGGGCTGCAACCGCCCTGGCTGTTCAACATCGCCAGTGCGGTGGTGCTGCTCGGCGGCGCGCTGTGCCTGCTGTTCGATCGCCTGCTCTGGCTGGGCAGCGGCGCGCTGGCGGTGTTCATGCTGCTGACCATCGTCATCGTGCATACCTTCTGGAACAAGCACGGCGCCGAACAGCAGCTGGCCCTGTTCTTCGCGCTGGAACACCTGAGCGTGGTCGGTGGCCTGATCTGCGCCGCCATCGCCAGCCATGCGCGGGCTCAGAAGAACTCGTCGAGCAACCGGTAGAACGCCAGCCGGCGCTCGTCGGCCACCGCGCCGTAGCGTTGGAACAACGGCACGACCCAACGCGTGTCGCCGAAGTTGTGGACCAGGCTGCGCGCGGCCAGCGCCAGGTCCTGGTAGCGGTCGGCCACACCCAGCCGGCCACAGTCGATGAAACCACTGAAGCGGCCCTCGGCCACCATCAGATTCGGCAGGCACGCATCGCCATGGCTGACCACCAGGTCTTCATGGTCGGGCCGGGTGCTGCACAGTTCAGCGAAGACCTGCTGCGGACTCTGCCCCAGGCGTTCGTCATCGAAATCATCGGCATCCACCAGGCCCGCTTCAACGCGGGCCTGCGCGGCCTGCACGCGCGACGCCAGTCGCTGGTCGAACGGACAGGCTGCCACGGACAACGCATGCAGCCCGCGTAGCGCGTCGGCCAGCAGTTCCACCAGCTGCTGCGGCGCGAGTTCCGGCGACGAGGCCAGGTCGCGACCGGGCAGCGCGCTCATCAGCAACCAGCGCCGGCCCGCCTCTTCGGCAGTGGCAATCACCGTTGGCGCCGGTTGTCCCTGTGCCTGCAGCCAACGCAGGCGCGCGATCTCATCGCCCAACTCACTGAAGGCGTCGATCACTTCCGACTTCAGGAAGGCATCGGCCTGGCCCGGCCGATGCACGCGGGCAACATCCGCACGCGACACACCGATCGATTGCCGCTCGATGCGCGCATCGGCCAACGCCTCCTGCCACGCCCACGGCAGCAGCATGTCATCAGTGATGGATTTGGGTGCTTCCATGCCGAGGTGTTCCTGTTGCCGGTGACCCCACGGATTCTCGCTCATCCTGCATGGACCGCAGCCAACAACAACGCGGAAAGGTACATGCCCAGGCCGAACACACTGTGCGCCACCAGGCTGCGCAGGCGCGCCTTACCCGGCGCCGGGGTCTTTGAAGCGGCGATGCCCGCGCCCATGCCCGGCTGCAGGATGAGGAACGGTGCGGCGACGCTGAGGATGCCGAAGGCCAGCGCCGGCCACAGAGTCGGCGCCTGCACCCAACCGTTCCCCACCACGGCCAGCAGCAACGCGGCGAAGACCACACCGATCACGTAATGCGCGGTCCAACCCAGCGCGCGCTCGCCACTGACCGCTGCCGAGCGGCCGATACCGTCGTGGCGGAAGCGCCCGCGCGGCAGATGCCCCAGCCAGCGGCCCACCATCGCGAAATCCAGCGAGGGAATGCCGAGCAGCCGCCGCTGCACCAGCGCCCACAGATCCATCACCGCGGTTGCTCCCACACCGACTACCACCGCATCCATCACGAATGTCGCCACGCCAACCATATCAGTTACATTCCATTATTTGCTTGAATGATAGAGCGATGCTAGCGTGGCCGGCATGAACGCTGCAACAGAGCCACCACCCTCCCCGTTGGAGGCCCTGGCCGAGATCGCCCGCACGCTCGGCCACGCCCATCGCCTGGCCCTGCTGGAGCACATCGCCCAGGGCGAGCGCGCAGTTGAGCGCCTGGCCGAACTGACCGGGCTGTCGGTGGCCAATACCTCCCAGCATCTGCAGCAGCTGCGCCGTGCCGGCCTGGTTCAGACCCGACGCGATGGCAAGCGCATCCTCTACCGCAGTGGTGAGGGTCCGTTGGGCAACCTGCTGGCCGCGCTGCGCGACTATGCCGACCACCAGCGCAGCGAGATGCACGGCGTGATCCACGACAGCCTGCAGCGCCGCGATGCACTGGAAGGGATGACCGTCGAGCAGTTGCTGGAACAACGCGGCAGCGTGGTGCTGCTGGATGTGCGGCCGCGCGAGGAATTCGATCTGGGCCACCTGCCCGGCGCGCTGAACATTCCCGTTACGGAACTGCGTGCACGGATGGACGAACTGCCACGTGCCGTCCACATTGTCGCGTACTGCCGCGGTCCCTACTGCGTGCTGTCCAACGATGCGGTGGCGATGCTGCGCGAGGCCGGACTGACCGCGCAGCGGCTCGCCGCCGGTTACCCCGAATGGAAGGCCGCCGGCCTGCAGGTGGACCTGCCCCGGCACTGAGCGAGACACCGGTCATGGATGATGTGTTTGCCGCGTTGATCGATGCGACCTGGCGCGGTGTGTTCTCCGGGCAACGCACGCTGCAGGATGATCCACAGCTGCAGTTGGCGTGCAGCGATGATTTCGATGTGGGCGAGGACGGCATGCTGCTGCAGCCGGTCGAGGGCCCCGCGCGCGCACTGCTGCGCCCTGCTCTGGCCGCTCGCCTGCAACTGCACGCGCAACCGCATTGGACGCTCCCGCAGCTGCAACTGCGCCTGCAGCAGCTGGGCCAGCGCACGCATGGTGCGGATCGTGTCTTCTACTTCCCTGCCGCAGAACTTGCAGCCCTGGCCGAGCGCCCTGCACCGCCACATATCCGCTGTCTTTACCCGGCCGACGCAGCCGTGTTCAACGTGTTCCAGGCCAGCGCCAGCGAAGAGGATCTGGATGCGGCCTGGGTTGAACTGGACCACTGGCAGGTGTTCGGCGCCTTCGATGGCGAGCGGCTGGTTGCCGCCGGAAGCATGTACCCGTGGAGCCTGGATCCGGCCCTGGCCGACATGGGCGTGCTGACCCTTCCCGAGGCCCGCGGCCGCGGGCACGCGCGCCAGCTGGTACACGCCATGGCCGTGTCCGCACGGACGGCCGGGCTGCAGCCGCAGTACCGTTGCCAGCTCGACAACACCGCCTCGATCATTACCGCCGAGCGCAGCGGCCTGCGTGCGTTCGCCGATTGGGACACCATTCTGGCGGCCGACTGAGGCCGCCGCAGTACAACAAGGAAGCAACATGAAATTGATGGTCATCGGCGCCAGCAGGGGCCTCGGTCGAGCGTTCGTGGAAGGCCTGTGCGGCCCGGGTGACACCGTCATCGGTGTCTCGCGCACCCGCCCGCGCGACATCGCCTGCCCCGAAGGCGTCACCCTGCAATGGATCGAAGCAGACCTGTCCAAGCCGACCGTGGCCGCCGACCACATCGCAGCGCAGGCGCCGGCCGATCTGGATGTGCTGATCCACAACCTGGGCATCTGGGAAGAGACCGCCTTCAGCGACGAGTACGCCTTCCTCGACGAGAGCGATGCCGCGCTCACCCAGTTGGTCGACGTCAACATCACCGCCACCCTGGTGCTGCTGCAGCGCCTGCTGCCGCGGGTGCTCAGCGCGCCACGCCCGCAACTGGTACTGACCGGATCAACCTCGGCACTGCCGCGCAGCGGCCGCCCGGAAGTGGCGTTCGGTGCATCCAAGTTCGCGCTCAACGGCATCGCCGATGCGCTGCGCGAGGGCTTCCGCGATCGCCGCCTGGCGGTGACCAGCCTGCAGCTGGGCTACCTCAACACCGACGATGCACTGTCCGTGCCGGTGGCAGAGGCCGCAGCGCGCGGCGACGGTGAGCTGGTGCCGGTGCACGACGTCGTTGCGATGGTGCGCGCGCTTCTGCAGTTGTCACCGTCCGGCTTCGTGCGCGAACTGGTGCTGCCGGCCATCGCCGACCCGCGTTACTGACTACCGCTGCGCAGGCCAGGTTCAATCTGTTCGCGCAACAGATACCCAAGCACGATGGCGGTCAGCACGGTCGCCATCGCCAGAACACACAGTTGGCCACGGACGGCCTCCATGTACGCCTGGGCCAGCACTGTTCTCGAAACCGCGGGCAACGCCTCCACCGCTCCGCCAAGGTCGCCCATGGACAGCCTGTGCACGACGGCGCGGGCGACGGCGCCGGCCTCCATCGCCATACTCCCGCCAATGCGGGATGAGAGCATGATGCCGACAAGCGCGAGGGCAATGGAATCGCCTGCCAGTCGCATTGCGTTGAAGATGCCCGCGGCCATGCCTGCCTGCTCTTTGCCGACCACGCTGACCGCCAGGCCATCCATGATCCCCCAAGGCAGACCGATGCCGATCCCGATGACCAGCATCGGCATCCAGCGCACCGAAGGTAACTGGAACACCTGGGCCAGCCATGCCAGTCCAAGGGCGCCGATCAGCAGGCCAGCACAGCACAGCGTCCGCGCCGGAATCCAGCGCAGCAGATAGCCCGCAACCAGGGGAACAACCAGCAAGGGTGCAGACAGTGCTGCCATCGCCAGTCCGGCTTCGGTGGGCCGAAGCCCTTCAACACCGATGAAGCCCGCCGGCAGCACCACCAGAAGGACGACGTAGGAGAACGCAGGCGCAGCAGCGAGAATCTGCACGCCGACAAAGCGCCGGTTGCGGAACAGCCCGAGATCCAGCAGCGGTGTTCGATGGGAGCGCTCGACGGCAATGAACACGGCCAGCAACACCACCGAGAGCGCCAGCAGTACCAGCGTCTGCGGATGCAGCAGGCCGCGCTCCGGCAGCACGATCATGGCGTAGGTGAGTGACCCCAGCGCCAGCATGAAGGTGACGGCACCCAGCCAATCCAGGCGTGGCGAACCGGCGTTTCTCGATTCGACCGATGACATGGCGACCAGCGGTACAGTCAGGGCGGCCAGCAACGCAGGCAGGAAGAACACCCACTCCCAGCCCAGCGCATCGATCAACCCGCCTGCCAGCAGCGGACCGCCTGCGGCCCCTGCACCAAAGGTGGTGCCGATCAGACTGAACACCTTTGCACGCGCCTGGCCGTCGAACACCTGCGCCAGCGACGCCATCGCGCCGGCAAACGCAGCCGACGCCGCCATCCCCTGAAGCAGTCGCAGGGCATTGATCCACGCCACACCGGGCATCAAGGGGATCAGGCCGGTGACGAGCGCAAACGACGCGCCGCCCAGAATCCATATCCGGCGCCTGCCATGCAGATCGGCCAGCCCACCGGCCACCAGCGTGGTGCAGCCGTAGGTCAGCAGGTAGGCGTTGATGATCCAGGACAATGCCGCAGGGGAACCCCCCAGCGCGTCCCGGATGGCAGGAATGCCCACGGCGGGGCTGGCAATGCTCAAGGGAATGGTGAGCGCCGTCAGACAACCCGCCAGCACCATTCCAAAGCGTGATGATCCGGCCGTCTCAGCAGAGGCAACAGACATGTCGATGAAACTCGGGCGTGGCCAAGTGCCACCGCATTGATGCTATCGACGACGCTATTGCATATGAATCCATCATTCGGTCCATGCTTTAATGACAAAAACGTCATCAATGGCCATGTCATGGACAGCTTTGCCGGTCTCAGCCTCTTCGTTCTGGTCGCCGAGGCACGCAGCTTCGCGTCCGCCGCACGACAGCGTGGCATCACCCCTTCGGCGGCAAGCAAGACCATCGCCCGCCTGGAAGAGCGCCTGGGCGCCCGCCTGCTGAATCGCAATACCCGCAGCGTCAGCCTCACTGCCGAAGGCGAGCAGTTCCTTGAACGCTGCCGTCGCATCATGACCGAGGTCGCCGCAGCGGAGCGCGAGCTGACCGACGCCCATGCCGCGCCCAGCGGTCGCCTGAAGGTCAGTCTTCCACTCGCCAGCGGTCTGATGCTGCCGGTGCTCTCAGCGTTTGCGCACCGCTTCCCCGCCATCGAACTCGACCTCCACTTCAGCGACCGTCTTGCCGATGTCATCGAGGAAGGCTTCGACGCCGTTGTCCGCACCGGCAGTCCCGCCGACTCCAGACTGCACGGCCGCAACCTTGGCAGTACCCGCCTGGTGTGCGTGGGTGCCCCTGCGTACTTCGCCAGGCGCGGTACGCCTCAGCACCCGGATGACCTGAGCGGCCACGCATGCATCCTCCATCGCTTTCCCGGCACCGGCCTGATCGAACGCTGGCCACTGCCCACGCATGAGGGAGGCACGGAGCCGCGGCTGACCGCAGCAATGACCGCCAATCATCTTGAGACGATCCTGCACATGGCCATCGATGGTCATGGCATTGCGTGCCTGCCCGACTTCGCCACGCGGGATGCGTTGGACCACGGTGCGCTCGTGAGCGTTCTGGACAACTGGAACACCGAACAAAGCACCTTCTGGGCGCTCTGGCCAAGCCATCGCCATCAGCAACCGCGAGTGCGCGCGTTTGTCGATTTCATGGCCGATCACCTCCTGCCCGAACCCAGCCAGTGCAATTGAACCTGCGCCCTGCTGCGACTACGCTGCTCGTCACTGGCCGTCGGTCACAGGCGGGAACCTGCTATGGATGCGCTTTCACGGGTCTCGGCCCAGGTTCTGGACAGCGCCCTGCCCAGCCTGCCGCTGTACCTGCTGCAGGCCACGGCGGTGATCGGCATGATCGGCGTGCTGTTGATCACCACCCGCCGCGCCGGGCACGCCATTGAAGGCCGTCGCCTGTATGTCGGCGTGGCGCTGGGCCTGATCTACCTGTTCAATTCCTGGTTCGTGGCCCGTTACACCCAGGGTGTGGTCAAGCTGCACCTCGGCTTCGACATCCTGCTGGTCAGTGGCCTGCTCGGCGGTTGGCGCGGCGGCCTGACCTGCCTGGCCGCCAGCCTGCTGGCCCGCTACCAGTTTGCCGGCACCCAGTATTTCCTGCCGGCCGGCCTCGAGGCCACGCTGCAGATGCTGGCCGGCGTCTGGCTGCGCAGGCGCCTGCACCCGCGCATGCTCAATGAGCTCTCGCTGCGCGTGATCCTGCAGGCCTGGGGCGTGCGTATTGTTGTCACTGCGTTGGGCCTGGCACTGGGCGTCGCAATCATCGGCGCCAATCAGCTGCCCGTGGAGGAGTTGGCAATCCAGCGCCTGCTGGCACTGCCGCTGTCACTGCTGATGCTGGGCGCAGTGTTCGCACTGGTCTACAACGATGCGCAGATCGATGCACAGCGTCAGCGCGAACACGCCTGGCTGCGCATCGATCCGATCAGTGGCCTGCCCAACATGCGTGCGCTTGGCGAACGCCTGCAGCATTGCTGGCGCGACAACGACGGCATCGGCAAGGCCTGCCTGATCGTGGCCGAGATGGGCAACCTGCGCGATCTGCGCCTGCGCTACGGTCCGCTGCAGGACAACGGCCTGTGGCAACGCGACAGCACCGAAGAAGTGCATCGGCTGCTGCCCTCGCTGCCAGCCGGGCAACTGGAGATCTACCAGTTCGGCGATGCCGCGCTGGCGATCCTGGTGCGCGACCTGACCTTGTCCGAACTGCGCACGCAACCGCAGATCACCGAGCTGGCCAGCAACCTGGCCGATCGGGTCGGCCGCGATTGGCCCGGCTTCCGACCGCTGTTCCGCTGTGCCGTGGTCGAACTGAAGCCACCGGCCACCGCAGACGATGGCCACCTGCCCTTCCGGGCAATCACCGTGGCGCTGAGTGCGATCGAATCCGGCGTCGTGTTCTTCGACGATCCGATCCAGCGCGACAGCGAGATCGACGCCCTGATTGAAGTCGCCCTTGATCGCTGGCTGCAGCAGGGCGACGCACCGCTGTGCTACCAGCCCAAGCATCGCCTGCAGGATCGCCAACTGGTCGGCGCCGAAGCACTGCTGCGCATGCGCGACGGCGAGGGCCGGCTGATCGCGCCGATGCGGGTGATTTCGCTGCTGCGCCGGCAGGGGCGGCTGGCTGAACTGGAATGGGCCACGCTGCAGTCGGCCATCCACTTCCTGCAGCAGTGCCGACGCGATGGCACGGAACTTAAAATCGCCGTGAACGTTTCGGCCGAGTCACTGCGCCTGCCCGGCTTCGGCCTGCGCCTGCAGGAACTGCTGGCACTGCACGATGTGCCTGGCATGATGCTGCGCCTGGAGATCGTCGAATGGACCGAGATCGTCGAGCGCGACGTGGTCGATGCCAATATCGCACAGCTGCTGGCGGCGGAGGTCACGCTGTCACTGGATGATTTCGGTGCCGGCTATTCAACCCTGATCCTGCTCTCGCAGCTGGCCATCGCCGAGGTCAAGATCGAGCAGGCACTGATCGCCACGCTGTCCGACGCCAAGTCGCAGTCGATCGTTCGCTTCATCGTCGAGGTCGCGCATCGCTGCGGCGCGATCGTGGTGGCCGAGGGTACCGAAACCCTCGCGCAGGAACAGCAACTGCGCGCACTGGGTGTGGATGTCGGCCAGGGCTATCTGTACTCGGCGGCGCTGCCGGCCGACGAGTTCCGCCGCTTCGCCACCAGCTAGGCCGCGTAGAAACCCAGGAACATCGCCACCGCCGACTCGGCCACGCGTGCACGCTCCTGTTCGTTCAACGGCGCCTGCCCCATCGTCACCTGCGGCCAGAACGCAAAGCTCTTCACCAGGCCGTGCAGCTGGTGGCCGGCGAACTCCGGATCGACTTCGCGCAGCCGACCATCGGCGATTGCCGCACGGATCCACGCGCTTTCGCCACTTTCCTTCTCGCCCATGCGGCAGACGATGGCCTGCGCACGTTCCGGCGAATGGATGATCTCGGCCATCGCCACCCGCGCCAGGTCAATGAAGTTGGCATCACTGAGCAGCTCCAGCTTCTGCCCCAGCAGCTGCATCAGCTGCGCCTGCAGCGGCTGGTCGGCACGGTACGGCAGCGCATCACTGGCCACGCTGCGCTCCCACAGCTCCTCCAGGATCATCGAGAACAGCGCTTCCTTGCTCGGGAAGTGGTTGTAGACGGTGCGCTTGGAGACCCCGGCCACCTCGGCGATGCGGTCCATGCTGGTCGCCTCGTAGCCCGATGCACGGAACTCCTCCACCGCCGCGCGCACGATGGCGTCGCGTTTGCGGTCGGTCAGGCGTTGCGGGGCACGGGACATGGCGGAAACCAGATAGCTGAACGGATTCGCTCATTTTACACCCAGCAGTGTACTTTTGAAAAACACGAAACTACACTGTGCAGTGTACCCGGCGGACGTCACCCATGAAGCGCCTGCCCCTTGTCCTTTTGCTTGGAATCCTCGCCGTGACCGCCTATACCTTCTGCAAGTCCTGGTCCCTCCCCGACTTCCCCGATTCGCCGCAGTACCGCGACGGCAAGTTCCGCAATGCCCTGCCGCGTCCTGCGATGGGCCTGCGCGATGGTGCGGAGATCTGGTGGACGTTCCTGTTCAACAAGCCCAAGGGCACCGTCCCGGCGCACCCCATTCCGGTGCTGCCGCTGGACCGCGCCACCCTGGACGCCGCGCCGGATCGCAGCCTGTTCCGGCTTGGGCATTCCACGATCCTGCTGAAGCTGCATGGCCAGTACTGGCTGACCGACCCGGTGTTCTCCGAGCGCGCCTCGCCGGTGCAGTGGATGGGTCCGGCGCGCTTCCATGCACCGCCGATCAGCATCGACGACCTGCCGCCGATCGCCGGCGTGATCCTCTCGCACAACCACTACGACCACCTGGACCATGCCGCGGTGATGCAGCTGGCCGGCAAGACCGCACGCTTCATTGCCCCGCTCGGTGTGGGCGATCAGTTGATTGCGTGGGGCGTGGACGCCGGCAAGGTGGAACAGTTGGACTGGTGGCAGTCGACCGAAGCCAGTGGCCTGCGCCTGACCGCCACCCCGGGGCAGCATTTCTCCGGCCGCGGGCTGGGCGACAGTGACCGCAGCCTGTGGGCGTCATGGGTGATCCAGGACGACGACTTCCGCATCTTCTTCAGCGGCGACACCGGCTACTTCGATGGCTTCAAGGCCATCGGCGAGAAGTACGGCCCGTTCGACCTGACCATGATCGAAACCGGTGCCTATGATCCGCGTTGGGCGTTCGTGCACATGCAGCCCGAGCAGACCCTGCAGGCGCACCTGGACCTGCGCGGCAAGTGGCTGCTGCCGATCCACAACGGCACCTTCGATCTGGCCTTGCACGCATGGCAGCAGCCGTTCGAACGCATCACCGCCTTGGCCGCCGCGAAGAACGTGCCGGTGGCCACGCCGATGATGGGCGAAGCGCTGGACATGCAGGCGCCGCAGGCGGGTACGCGCTGGTGGGAGACGGTGGAGCTTTAGGGGGGGCGCCGATTCCTGCCGCCGCTACGTCTTTGAGTGAAGCCTGCGCCCTTCCCGGTCCAGATTGAGCTGCAACGCGGCAGCGGCGAGTTCCGTCATTTCCACCGTGACTTTGTCGCTGCCACGCGCTCGCAGCCAACCGAGAATGTCGACGAGGTGCCAGATCGAGGTCGAGCCGTCATGCACCGGGGACGGAAACGACTGCGGGTTGGCCAGCATGAGCTTCCGCATGTTCTGACGCGACATTCCGACCAGGTCTGCTACGTCAGTGAGCCCCACCAGATCGGGGCTCACTTCAACCAGCTCGGCACCGGGCACGGCCCGCTGCACATCGTCCAGCGCCGAACGCAGGGCAGCCCCAGCGTTTTCCGCTTCGCGGCAGAAAGCCAGTGCCAGCCTTCCCGGTAGCCCAAGGCCCACAAGCGCGTCGTCACAGCCGCCTTCGGCCAGGCGCTGCTCGAGGACGCCGATTTCATCACCTGTGTCCGCCAGGCGGTATTTCAGGGTGAAGTTGAATTCCATGATTGCCCCCTTCGCTTCTGACGAAGCCTGATCTCATTGCTCACGACTGCAGTTCTCGACCACACGCCGTAAGGCCCTTGCATGATTGCTGCCGCTACGCGGCGTGCTCCAGATGCTCACGATGCAGAATTCCCCGCATCGGCAATCGGTGTCGTTGTAAGGGCAGTACATCCGGCCCCACGCATGGCCGCCCGCAATGCGGAGCCTCCACCCACGATCCTCCGCGAACTGCAACGCCGCAACGCCGCTTCGATGTCCTTGTCTGGATGACGCGCTCGAGACATTCCCTGTTCTCCATAGTCTGCACACGGTATACGCAGGTTGTCAAATGACAACCACCTAAAAAAGAACCAACCCCGATGTGACCCTAGCCAAACCGCACCACACGTCCAGAGCCACATCCGTCAGCGCTTCCGCGACGGCAGCGCCAGCGCCCGGCGGCGCTGCAGTGCGTCATGTAACCGATTACATCCCTTGCTAGCGTAGCGCTCGCCCGATTCCGGTCGAACCTGCGAGGCTGTCCGTAATGACGTTGCGCGCCGAACGCCCCAAGGTCTCCACGCCGCTTTTCCCGTTGCACCCTGCCGCTGCCCTGCTGTTGGCCGCGCTGGCCCTCAGCGCGCAGGCACAGACACTGCCGCCACGCAGCCAATGGCAGGCCAGCGCCTCCTCGCAGCAGGTACCGGCGATGGCGATCAGCCACCTGATCGACGGCGACCCCAGGACCGTTACCGGCGGTGCCTTCAGTCCGGGCCACTGGTTCCAGATCGATCTGGGCGCACCGACGATGCTGGCGGGCGCACGGCTTACCTGGGATGTCTCCAATCCAGAGGGCTATTCACTGCAGACCTCGCTGGACGGCACGCAGTGGCAGACCGCGTACACCATGGCCGATTCGCTGGGCGACGTGGAAACGCTGTACTTCGCGCCACGCCAGGCGCGCTACCTGCGGTTGGCCAGCCCGCAGCGCACGTCCGACTGGGGCGTGTCGATCTTCGAGATGGAGCCGCTGGACAGCACGCTCAGTGCGCGCGTGGCCGGACTCGATGCCACGCAGTCCGCGGCGCTCTGGCAGGGCGGCAGCGCGGTGGCGATCCCCGCCGGCAAGGGCGGCACCCACACGCTCGACATCGTTCTGCCGCGCGCGCAGTCCAGCACCGGGCTGGCGGTGGACTGGACCAATGTGCACGGCGCTGCGCGCCTGCAGGCACGCGATGCCCAGGGCCGCTGGCACGAACTGGCCACGGATGCGCAGGCGGCAACCCGGCAGCAGAGCTGGCTCGCGGCCAGCGCGCCGCTGGACCTGCAGGCACTGCGGCTGACCGTCGACGGCGATGCCCCCCAGGTGGCACGCATCCGCCTGCTCGGCCCGAAGGCGGTGATGACATCGATGAAGCGTTACCAGATCGCCGCCAGCGGTGCACAGCGCGCGTTGTTCCCCGCCTCGCTGCAGATGCAGCAGACCTACTGGACTGCGGTGGGCGTGCACGCGGGCCGGCAGAAGTCGATCTTCGACGAGTACGGCAACATCGAGGCCTTCAAGGGCGCACCGCTGGTGCAGCCGATCTGGCGCAATGCCGATGGCAGCGCAGCCGGGGCCGCCGGGCAGAAGGTGCAGCACGCGCTGCGCGACGGCTGGAAGCCAATGCCGTCTGCCACGTGGGCACCGCAGCCGGGACTGGAACTACGCAGCGAAGCCTTCGCCATCGAACGCGACGGGCAACCGGTCACCCTGGTCCGCCACCGCCTGCGCAACACCGGCGCCACCGCGATCGACGGCACGCTGACCCTGGCGGTACGACCGATGCAGATGAACCCGCCATGGCAGAACGGCGGGCTGTCGCCGATCCGCGAAGTCGCCGTCGAAGCCAACGCGGTGCGTGTCAACGGCCGCACGCTGCTGCGCTCGCTCACGCCGGTGGATGCTGCCGGCGCCGCGCCGTTCGGCAACGACGGGGCAACGGAAATCACCGCCGGCATCGCAGCCGGGCGTCTACCTGCCGCCCAGCAGGCACGCGATGAGC
This sequence comes from Nocardiopsis yanglingensis, assembly GCF_045809185.1. Lineage (NCBI taxonomy): Bacteria > Bacillati > Actinomycetota > Actinomycetes > Streptosporangiales > Nocardiopsidaceae > Nocardiopsis > Nocardiopsis yanglingensis. The sequence continues at coordinate 103,878 of NZ_JBJNRH010000008.1, forward strand.
AAGGACTGGCCGCGGCCGCATTGAGCTACCGGATCCGTCTCGCGCCCGGTGCCAGCGATGCGGTAGTCGTGGCGTTCCCACTCGGCACCGCCGCTGCCGATGCCAACGGCGCGCTGCCGGAGGCCCCCGCACTCGACCTTTCCCGGTTGCCTCGCAACGGCAACGATGCCTTCGACACCCTGGCCAACCAGGCCTCGGCCGATTGGCAGGCACGCCTGGGCCAGGTCGGGCTGCGCCTGCCTGATCCATCGCTGGTGGACATGCTGCGCGCGCAGGCCGCCTACATGCTGATCAACCAGACCGGCCCGGCCATGCAGCCCGGCCCGCGCAACTACAACCGCTCCTTCATCCGCGATGGCATGGCGACCTCGGCGGTACTGCTGCGCATGGGCGAGGCCAAGGTCGCACGCGATTACCTGGCCTGGTACAGCGAACACGGCGTGCACGGCAACGGTCTGGTCTCGCCGATCCTCAACGACGATGGCAGCGTCAACACCGGCTTTGGTTCGGACATCGAATACGACAGCCAGGGCCAGTATGTGGCGCTGGTTGCCGACGTTGCACGCCTGGATGGCGGGCCCGAGTCGGTGCGTGACTACCTGCCGAAAGTGAAAGCGGCGCTGCACTTCCTGCAGGAGCTGCGCGAGCGCACGCTGGTGCCCGGTTACAAGGCCGACCAGCCGGCGCCGGAGCGATTCGCGGGCATTCTTGCGCCGTCGATCAGCCATGAGGGCTATCCTTCGCCCACTCACAGCTACTGGGATGACTACTGGGGCCTGAAGGGCTGGCACGACGGTGCATGGCTGGCCGAATCGCTGGGCGACCACGAGACCGCACGCTGGGCGCGTGAGCAGTACAAGGCGCTGTACGACGCCCTGCATGCGTCGATCCGCGCCACGATGGCGTGGAAAGGCATCGACTTCATTCCTTCCTCCGCAGATCTGGGCGATGGTGACCCCACCGGCGTATCCATCGCGCTGGATCCCACCGGCGCGCAGAGTGTGCTCCCGGCCGAGGCGCTGCGGACCACCTTCGCCCGCTATCTGGACGATGTGCGCAAGCGCAACCAGCCCGGCGCGCTGTACGCCTACACGCCGTACGAGATCCGCAACGTGCTGAGCTATGTGCATCTTGGACAGCCGGACGTGGCTGACGAGCTGTTGCAGGGCCTGCTTCACGACCGGCGCCCGCTTGAATGGCAGGTGCTGGCCGAGGTCGTGCATTCGCGGCTGCGCTTCCCGCGCTACCTGGGCGACATGCCTCACACGTGGATCGGCGCCGAGTACGGTCGCACCCTGTTCGGCATGCTGATGCGCGAGGACGATGACGCGCTGTCGCTGCTGCCGGGCACACCACCGTCGTGGGTTGCTGGGGAAGGGTTGGCGGTGGAGCGCCTGCCGACTGCCTTCGGCACATTGCAGATGCAGGCGGGGCAACGCGACGGCATGCTGACGGTCACGCTTGGCGAAGGGCTGCGCAACGGGACCGCGGTGAAGGTCTGGTGGCCGACGCGCACGATGCCGAAGATGGTGCGTGTGGATGGGCGCAGCGTTTCCGATTTCGATGCTGAGGGCGTGCGCGTTGCGAAACCGTTCCGGACGTTGGAAGCCGTCTGGTAATGCAGCCGAGCATGGCTCGGCTCTACAAAAGCAGTGGTAGCGCCGGGCCATGCCCGGCGTCAGAGCGTCGGTAAACCTGGCGGGTTGGTCTGCGACTGCGGCACGGCTTCCTCGGCCACGTTCCAGCGCTTCAGCGCCTGCGCATAGGTACCGCTGCCGATCTGGGTGTTCAGCGCCTGCGTCACCGCATCAGCCAGGCCGCTGCCCTTGCGCGTGGTCACCGAGATCGCCGCGGCGTTCGGCCAGCCTCCGGGGAACAGGCCCACACGCCGCACCTTGCCATCGCGCGCCGAATAGGCGCCGGTGGCGTTGGGCTCGAACGAGACATCGGCGCGGCCGGTAATCACTGCCAGCCGCCCAACCACGGCGTCATCGAAGTACTGGTACTCCACCGGCTTCAATCCCGCCGCGATGTTCTGCTGGTCCCACTGCCGCAGGATCTGGTCCTGGTTGGTGCTGGCACCCACCACCACCTTCAGCCCGGCGACATCAGCCGGCTTCTCGATCTTCTGGATCGGCCCATCTGTGCGCGTGTAGATGCCCAGCAGGTCGTAACGGTAGCTGGAGAAATCGAATTTCTTCTTGCGCTCCTCGGTGACGGTCACGTTCGACAGCACCGCATCGTACTTGCCCGATTCCAGCCCCAGCGGCCAGTCGGCCCACGCCACCGGCACGATCACCAGCTTCAGGCCCAGCCCATCGGCGATCAGCCGTGCGATGTCCGGCTCGATACCGACCACGTCCTTGCTGTCGGTGCCGTAGTCAGCCAGCGGCAGCTGCCCCGGATGGGTGGCTACGGTGAACGACCCGGGCGTGACGAAGCGGTAGCCGGCGGGAATCAACGCCTGCGCCTTCGGATCGAGCGTGCCCTTCAGGATGGCGGTGTTCGCACCCGCCAGGCTGGTTGCGGCCACGGTGCCGGCATCCGGTGCCTGACGCACGCGCGAATAGACGATGCCGGCGATGCCGATGACCAGCACGCCCACGATCAACAGGGTGCTGCGTGAGGGGCGACGCGGTGCTGCAGGGCTCATGGTGTTCCTTTCGGGATTACAGGGTCTTGGCCAGGAAATCGGCGGTGCGTTGCTGGCGCGGGCGCTCGAACAGGGCCTCGGGCGTGCCCTGCTCGATCACCCGGCCCTGGTCCATCATCACCACGCGGTCGGCCACGCGACGAGCGAAGCTCAGCTCATGGGTGACGATCACCAGCGTGGTGCCGGAGCTTGCCAGCTCCTCGATCACGCTGAGCACTTCGGCCACCAGCTCCGGGTCCAGCGCCGAGGTCGGTTCATCGAACAACAGCACCTTCGGCTGCAGCGCCAGCGCGCGCGCAATCGCGATGCGCTGCTGCTGGCCACCGGAAAGCTGGCGCGGGAAGGCATCGGCCTTGTCGGCCAGACCAACCCGTTCCAGCAGCGTGCGCGCCTGCTGCTCGGCCTGCGCACGCGGCACGCCGCGCACCGCGATCGGCGCCTCGATGATGTTCTCCAGCGCGGTCAGGTGCGGGAACAGGTTGAAGCCCTGGAACACCATGCCCACTTCCGCACGACGGCGGCGGATCTCACGCTCGGGAAGCTCGTACAGGGTGTCGCCATCGCGGCGGTAGCCGATCAGCTGGCCGCCCACGGTCACATAGCCACTGTCGGCGCGTTCCAGATGGTTGATCAGCCGTAGCAGCGTGGACTTGCCGGCGCCGGACGGGCCGATCAGCACCGTCACGCTGCCAGCGCGCAGGTCCAGGTTCACGTCTTCCAGTACAGGCTGGTCGCCGAACACCTTGCCTACGCCATGCAGCGACACCGATGCCCCCTCGCCCGCTTCAACCTGCGCGGCGATGCGCGGGCGATTGACCACGCGCGGTGCGGCATCACTGGATGTCCGCGCCGGTGACGACACCCGCGACACCGAGCGCTCACGCTGCAGCTGGCCGCGCGCAAAGCGCTGCTCCACCCGCCGCTGCAGCAGCGATAGCACGGTCAGGATCACCAGGTACCAGACCGTGGCCACCATCAGCAGCGGCACCACTTCCAGGTTGCGCCGGTAGATCACCTGCACGGTGTAGAACAGCTCCGGCAGCGCCAGCACGTAGACCACCGAGGTGCTCTTGGCCAGGCCAATCACATCGTTGAACGCTGCCGGCAGGATCGAGCGCATCGCCTGCGGCAGGATGATCCGGCGCACCTGGCGGCCACGTGGCAGGCCAAGCGCCGCTGCGGCTTCGTACTGGCCATGGTCGACCGACAGAATGCCGCCACGGATCACCTCGGCCGAGAACGCGGCCTGGTTCAAGGTGAGGCCCAGCACTGCGGCGGTGAACACGCCGATCAGCTGCGTGGTCGGGTACGAGAACAGGCTGATGCCGGTGAACGGCACGCCCAGCTCGATGGTGCTGTACAGGTAGCCCAGGTTGTTCAACAGCAACAACAGCACCAGCAGCGGGATCGAACGGAACAGCCACACATAGCCCCACGACACCGCCGACAGCAGGGGTGAGCCGGAGACGCGGGCCAGCGCCAGCAAGGTGCCCAGCGCGAAGCCAAGACCGGTACCGAGCGCGGTCAGCAGCAGCGTGCGGCCCAGGCCTTCCAGCACCGGGCGTGCAAAGAACCACTCGGCGAATGTGCCCCAACCCCAGCGCGGGTTGCCCAGCACCGATTGCAGCCCGATCAGGATCAGCGCCAACGCCAGAAGGGTTCCGACCACCTGCAGTGGATGCCGGGCCGGCACGATCTTCAACGCCGGTGCTGGCGCCGGGCGTGCGGCAATGCCATCCAGCGCAGTCGAAGGCGTGCTCATGCGTGGGCTCCATGCAACACAGCCTGCGATGGCACAACGACCGGCGCCGATACGCTCAGGTACTTCTCGAACGGCAGATGCGCGATGGTTTCCGGGTCGGCCTGCAGGTCGAACAGCGCGGTGTAGCCGTGGCTGAGGTACAGGCCGACCGCTTCAGGCTGGCGGAAGCCGGTCGTCAGGAATACCCGCCGATACCCCTGCCGCGCCGCCTGGTCTTCCAGTTCCTGCAGCACGCGCCGCGCAATGCCCTGGCGGCGCAGCCCCGGCAGCGTCCAGATGCGCTTGAATTCGGCGGTATCCGGATCGCGGTGCGGCATGAAGGCGCCGCCGGAGATCGCCACACCCTCGCGCAGCAGCAGCACGAACGCCCCTACCGGCGCAGCAAAGGCCTGCGCCGGGTAGCGTTGCAGCTCCTCGCGGGCGCTGCCGCCGATGCGGCGGCGCACGTCGGCGTAACGGCTGTCGTACTCCTGCTCCAGGCCATCGAACAGCGGCCGCGCCAGTGGATCGTCCACCGAGGTGTAGAGGAAGCGTTCGTTGCTGCTCATGCCACGTCCTTCACCAGATAGTCTTCGGCCAGCCGCGCCCACAGGCTGGCGGCGGGTGCGATGGCGGCGTCGTTGAACACATAGCGCGGGCTGTGCAACGGTGCGCTGTCGCCGTTGCCGACGAATACGAAACTCCCGGGCCGCGCCTGCAGCAGGAAGGCGAAGTCTTCGCTGGCCGTGCGCGGCGCGAACTCCGGCACCACCTGTTCCCTGCCGAAGCCCTGTATGGCTACGTTGCGGATATAGGCTGTCTGCTGCGGATGGTTGATCACGCTGGGGAATCCACGCGGGAACTCGATCTCGGCGCGCGCGCCGAACGCGGCGGCGGTCTGCTCGGCGATCTCGGTGACCCGGCGCCGCAGCGTGTCGCGCACCTCCGGCAGGTAGGCGCGCACGGTCAGCTTCAGCTCCACCACGTCTGGAATTACATTGGCGGCCTGCCCGCCGTGGATCGAACCGACGGTGACCACGCCCATCTGCCGTGGATCCACATTGCGCGACACCACGCTCTGCAGCGCGGTGACGATGTGCGCTGCCACCAGAATCGGATCGACACTGCCCTGTGGCTCGGCGCCGTGGCCGCCCTTGCCGATCACCTTCAGCCGCGCCCAGTCCACCGACGCCATTGCCGGGCCATCGACAAAGCCGAAGTGCCCCACCGGCACGCCCGGCCAGTTGTGCAGGCCATAGATCGCATCCACCGGAAAGCGTTCGAACAGGCCGTCGGCGATCATCTTCGAAGCGCCCGAACCGGTTTCCTCGGCCGGCTGGAACACCAGCTGCAGGGTGCCGTCGATACGGCCGTGATGGGCCAGGTAGTGCGCGGCGGACAGCAGGATTGCGGTATGCCCGTCGTGGCCGCAGGCATGCATCAGCCCCTCGTTCTGGCTGGCGTAGGCCAGCCCGGAGTCCTCGTGGATCGGCAGTGCATCGATGTCGGCACGCAGCCCAAGGCGACGGCTGCCCTGCCCGCGCTGCAGCGTACCGACCACGCCGGTACCACCGAGGCCGGTGGTCACCTCATAGCCCCATTGCTGCAGCAGCTCGGCCACTCGGGCGCTGGTGCGGTGCTCCTCGAAGGCCAGCTCCGGGTGCCGGTGCAGGTCATGACGGATCGCAATGGCCGCCTCGGCGCGTGCCGCGATCTCGGGCAATATGCCCGACGTTTGGGAATTCCGCTGGGCATGGCCCGGCGCTACGGCGTTTTCTCCGCTCATCGCCTTATCCCGCCTTCCGCGCCGGTTCGGCGTCGGTCGAATGACGGCTGGCCTTGTACGGCAGGCCCAGGTGCTCGCGCAGGGTCTGCCCTTCCAGCTCGCGCTGGTGGTAGCCGCGCGCCTGCAGGATCGGCAACACCTGGGTCACGAAATCGTCCAGGCCTTCGCGCTGTGCGGCGAAACCGAGGATGAAGCCATCGCTGGCACCGGCATCGAACCAACGGATCAGCTCATCGGCCACATGCTCCGGCGTGCCGATGAAGTTCGGTCGTGGGCTGACCGCTTCCAACGCCACCTGGCGCAGGCTCAGGCCCTTTTCGCGCGCGTCCTGCTTGATGCGGTCGGTGGTGGAACGGAACGAGTTGCTGCCGATGTCACCCAGCTCCGGGAAGGGTGCATCCGGATCGTACTGGCTGAAATCGTGGTGGTCGAAGAAGCGGCCGAGATAGGCCAGCGCATCCTCCAGCGTGGCCAGCGCGGCGATTGCCTGGTACTTGGCCTCGGCCTCCTCGGCAGTGCGGCCGACGATGGGGCCAATGCCCGGGAAGATCTTCACGTCATTGCCGCTGCGGCCGTGCGCGATCGCCGAGTTCTTCACCTTCTGGGTGAACGCGCGGGTCTCCTCCAGCGATGGCGAATGGGTGAACACCGCATCGGCGTACTTGCCGGCCAACGCAATGCCGTCATCAGACGAACCCGCCTGGAAGATCACCGGCTGGCCCTGGGGCGAACGCTGGATGTTGAGCGGCCCCTCCACCTGGAAGAAACGTCCCTTGTGGTCGAGCCGCCGGAACTTATCCGGTGCGAAGAAGGTGCCGCTGTCGCGCTCGCGCACGAAGGCATCGTCATCCCAGGAATCCCACAATCCCTGCACCACCTCCAGATACTCGTCGGCGATCTGGTAGCGCAGCGCGTGCTCCGGGTGTGGCCGGCCATAGTTGCGGCCCGAGCCCTCCAGTGGCGAGGTCACCACGTTCCATCCGGCGCGGCCGCCGCTGAGCAGGTCCAGCGAAGCGAACTGGCGGGCCACGGTGAAGGGATCGCTGTAGGAGGTCGACAGCGTGCCGGCCAGACCAATCTTCTTCGTTGCCGTGGCCAGCGCCGACAGCAGCGAGATCGGCTCGAAACGGTTGAGGAAGTGCGGGATCGACTTCTCGTTGATATACAGGCCGTCGGCCACGAAGCCAAAGGCAATGCCGTTGTCCTCGGCGGTACGCGCAATGTCGATGTAGAACTGCAGATTGACGCTGGCATCGGCCGGATTGGAGGGATGCTTCCAGGCGTGCATGTGGCTGCCGGGGCCCTGCAGCATGATGCCGAACGGAATATGGCGCGGGGTGGTGCTCATGGGAATCGCTCCTGCAGGTCAGGCCACCGCCGCGCGCGGCGCGGGCGACAGCAGTTCAAGGGATGTCAGGCGTGCGTCGAGGTCGGCCACCGGCGCATCGAGGATGAACTCACCCACGCCGAAGCGCCGGTGCAGCGCATCCAGTTCGTCACGCACGTGCTGCGCATCACCGGACAGCACGCTGGGGCGTGTCTCCTCGATGCGGAAGTCGGCCACGCCCACCTGGCGTGCGTACTCGGCAGCCGCCTCTGGACTGGGCAGATTCACCGTTTGGCCGGGGCCGAGGTGCAGCTTGTAGACCCGCAACGCGCCGATGTGCCGGGCAGCGGCCTCGGCAGTTGGTGCGGCGAACGCCACCGTGGCCAGCAGCGGCGGCTGCGTAGAAACGCTGCGGTAGGCATCGAACGCGGCCTCGATATGCTTCGGGTCACCATCGAAGTGCGCGGCGTAGACGAAGCGCCAGCCCAGCTCAGCCGCCTGCTGCGCGCTCTGCGGGCTGGCACCGAGCAGGAAGCGCTCCGGCGCCTGCTGCGGAACCGGCCGCGCCAGTGCCTCGCTTTCGGCGCCGGACAGATAACCTTCCAGGTCGCGCAGTTGCTGGTCGAAGTCGGCGAACGCCGGACGCCCGGCTGCCAGCGCCGCGGTCGAGGCCGGCAGGCCACCAGGGGCCTTGCCCACGCCCAGATCGACACGCCCTGGCGCCAGCGCCGACAGCAGGTTGAAGTTCTCCGCCACCTTGTACGGCGCGTAGTGGCGCAGCATCACCCCGCCACTGCCGATGCGGATGCGCCGGGTCTGCGCCAGCACCCAGGCCGCCAGCACTTCCGGTGCGGGGCTGGCCAGCGTCGGTGCGGCGTGGTGCTCGGCAAACCAGTAGCGGTGGTAGCCCAACTGCTCGGCGCGCTGCGCCAGCTGCAGGCTGTTGCGCAGCGCCTGCTCCGGCGAAGCGCCCTCGGCCACCGGGCTTTTGTCCAACACGCTGATCAGATAGCTCATGGTCGTGTCCTCGCTCAGGGGTGGGCCACGGGAATGCCGAGCAAACCATTCAGCGCGGCCAGAATCGGTTCGGCACCGGAGATGTACTGGCGGTCCTGGTGTGCGCCACTGGCCAGTTCGCTACGCACGCCCTGCGGCAGCACCAGCTTCGGCAGCGACTGGTCCTGCTCGCCAATTTCGGCGATCACCTCACGGCGCGGTCGCGCGAAGCCGATGCGGCGCACGTCGAGCTGCGCGTCCAGGCCGTCGATGCTCGACAGCGCCCCTTCCAGCAGCAGGCTGTGCCGGCAGAAGAAGCGCTGGCCGGGAATCTGGCCGTCCTCGAACTCACGATCGAGCAGGAACAGGATGGGTTTGCTTGCTGCGTCGAAAGTCACAGGGGTCGTCCTCATCGGGGCCGGCAATACGATGCCGCTTCGATATCGATGCTAGAGATGCCGGCAGCCGCAGCAGCGACGGCTGGCGACAATCGGCGGTCAGATCCGGCCATGCAGATGCGCCGTAGCCATAAGCAAAGCGCCGCCGGTTATGGCGTCAGGCAATACGTCGCAGCGGCGCCGCTACCGCCAGTGCCTGCGTGGCCAGATGCCCCGCTGCACGCTCGGTCGCCAGTTCGATGCGCGCCTGCAAGGCCACACTGCTGATGTGCTCGCCCTCAAAGTCGGCCGGTGTGGCATACGCCCCGATCGGCAGCGTGTGCGCCTGCAGGAAACTGAACAACGGCCGCAGCTGGTGGTCGATCACCAGTGCATGCCGCTCGCTGCCGCCGGTGGCTGCCAGCAGCACCGGCGTATCCACCAGTGCCTCCAGCTCGATGAAGTCGACCAGGTGTTTGAACAGCCCGGGATACGAGCCGCGATACACCGGCGCGGCCACCACCAGCAGCTCCGCCCCCTCGATGGTCTGCAATGCCTGCTCCACTGCCGGCTCCACTTCACCCCGCGCCAGTGACTGGCCCAGCGAACGCGCGATCGGCGCCAGCTCCACCAGCTCCACGCTGGCATGCACGCGCTGCTGCAGCGACGCCAGCAGATGCCGCACCAGCAGCAACGTGCGCGATGTCGCCGAGCTGGTCGGCGACCCCACCAATGCAACCACCTTCAATGCAGAAGACATGAACTGCTCCTCGATGATGCCGGACTAGGTCCGGCCGCCTTTGGCGTGAACCTCAAAACCGGTAACTGACCCGCCCGTACCAATACGCACCGATGTTGCTCAGCACATCGCCGCTATCCCACGTGGTCTCGATGCTGGCCACATCGGTGGCACTGCGCGCGTACTCCGGCACCTTGCGGGTTCGCTTGTCGAACACGTTGTTGATGCCCAGCGCCGCACTCCAGCCCGCGCCCAGTTCCACGCCACCGGAAAGATTGGTCACCAGCACCGGCGGCTGCTTGTACTCCACGCCGTTGTTCAGGCGCTTGATCGGGCCGTAGTAGGTGAAGTCCAGGTTCGAACGCCAGCGTCCGTTCTGCCAACCCAGTCCCGCCACCTGCGTATAGCTGGGCGTGCGGAAGCGCAGCGCGTACTCGCTGGACTTGGTCAGCAGGTTGATGTTCGGCAAACCCTGCAGTGCCGCCGGAATGTCGCTGACCTTCTGGATGGTGGTGCGACCGACGTTGGCCGCGTAGCTCCAGCGCAGCTTGCCCCACGCCGTTTCCTGGTTCGCTTCCAGGGTCAGCTCGACACCGCGCGTGCGGGTATTGCCCACGTTGGTGAAATAGCTGGCATAGAACGCATCGCCAGGCAGGATGCTGATGCCGGCCGAACCCAGCAGCGCATCGATGGTGTTCTTCTGCGCCGCGCTCAGTACGGTGCCGCTGTTGTCGGTGATGCGGGCCGGATCCTGCGCGTTGTAGCCGATCTGGCTGGACTGACCGAGCTGGCCGCGGATGTCGATCTGGTAGGCATCCACTGCCAGATGGAACGCCGGGCTCGGGTCCCAGGTCACGCCCAGGCTGTAGTTGGTGGCCTTTTCCGGCTTCAGCGGTGTTGCGCCCAACGCGATCGCCGCCGGCGAAGACACCTGCGCCACCAGCGTGGTGCCGCACGGGCAGCTGCCGGTGGCCTGGTAGAACTGCGCGCCCAGGCTGGGCGCATGGAATCCGTTGCTGACCGTGGCGCGCACACCCAGCGCGTCGGTGAAGTCGAATCGCGTGGTCAGGCGGCCGGTAGAGACACTGCCGAAGTCGGAATGGTCCTCCCAGCGCGCGGCCGCATCCAGGTACCAGCGCGAGGTGATGTTGGTGGCCGCACCCGCGTACACCGCCTTGCTGTTGCGGGTCGCCTTCACCGCGTCCGCAGTGGAATAGCCGACGAAGGCCGCCGCACCGAAGCCGGTATACGACTCCCACTGCCCTGCCCCGCGCTCGTACTGTTCATGCTGGTACTCGGCGCCGGCGCTGACCTCCAGCGGCGAGGCGAACGCCGCCACCTCGAAGCCACGCCGCAGGTCCAGGTTGGCGATCCCCTGCTGGTAGTCCAGCTTGCCGTCGTAGAAGTCGGTGGGCGAGCCGGGGTACGGCAGCGAGTAATTCACCGAATTGCGCGTGTAGGTGCGCAACGTGCTGCGGTTGCTGGTCAGGCTGGCGTCGTAGTCCCAACCCGCGATCTGGCCTTTCACACCGGCCGTACCGGTGTACTGCTTCTCCTTGGTTTCCAGCACCGGCAGGAAGCCGTCGGGAAACACGCTCAGTACGCCGGGGGCCTTGTAGGTGGTGAAGATGGTCGCCGGCAGACGGAAATTCTGGATCGCCTGTGCGGTGCGATCGCTGGCCGTAGCATTGGCGTAGAACTGCGCGCTGTCGCCCAGGCCATGGCCCACGTTCACTGCGAAGGCCTTCAACGCATACGACGGCGAGCTGAGGATGGTGTTGGCCTCGGCATTGCGGTTGGCCTCAGCCGGGTTCGGCGTGGCACCTGCAGGCAGTCGATTGTTCGGCCGCAGCGCCACCAGATTGCCGTTGCCATCCACCGCCGGGTAGCTCAGGTAGCCATCGATGTAGCGGCGGGTGCGGATCGCATGGTGCTGGCGGGTGGTCTCACCGGACAGGTTGACGAAGCCATCCTCGCCCCACGGCAGGCCGACGTTGGCGCGCACGCTGGTACGCGAACCATCACCATCGATGCTCTGCCCGCTTTCCACGGCAAACTCGCCACCGTGCGCCTGCGATTTCAGGATCACGTTGACCACGCCGGTGATCGCATCCGAGCCGTAGATGGCCGAAGCGCCATCGCGCAGCACTTCCACGTGGTCGATGGCCGAGACCGGAATCAGCGCCAGGTCGGCCCAGGCATGTCCGGGGAAGCCGCCCCCATTGGCACCGCTCACATAGGCACTGGCATTGCGGCGCTTGCCGTTGACCAGTACCAGCGTGTAGCCCGGTGACAGGTTGCGCAGCTGATAGCCGCGGATGAGGCTTTCCTGGTCGCTCTGGTAGCCGCCGATCTGGCTCAGCGACGGCAGGCTGCGCTGCAGGGCTTCGAGCAGGTTGCCCTGGCCGGTTGCCGCAAGATCTTCGGCGGAAATCACATCGATGGGCGTGGAGCTGTTCTTCACCGTGCGCGTGCTGGTGCGCGAACCGGTGACCACCACCGCATCCAGCGTGGAAGCCGCCACATTGGCGGTGGCTGCAGTGGTGGCAGGGTCTGCATCGGCTTCCGCCGCATGGCTGGGCGATGCAGCGAGGGCGGCCGTGATCAGGACGGCAAGAGTGCTCAGGACTGGGGCGTAGGCGGCAGGCATGGGGGCTCGTGGGGGTGGGCCGGAAACACGCTTCCATTCAAGGGCCTGTTCACCCACCGCGACAGGCGGGATCGCGTCACCCAGCCGTAACATCCGGCCACCCACATGACCGCTGGTAATGACGTTAGGCGGCCTGCACCGGCGCACTGCTCTCTGTAGAGCCGAGCCATGCTCGGCTCAATGCCAGACGAAGCCCATTCAATTGAGCCACAAAGAGCAGCCGAGCATGGCTCGGCTCTACATGCTCCGCAGGCATCACCTCATGCCCGCGCACCACTCTGCGGCGCGCACCTCCACCCGTAGCATCAGGCCATGCCCAGCCCACCCACCGATCCCACCGCGCCGCTCGTCGCCATCGTTGCCTGCCACGGCCAGGGGCTGTTCGAGTTCGGCTGTGCGGTGGGCCTGTTCGCGCCGATAAGGCCCGAGTTGGGCGTGGCCTGGTACCGCACCCAGCTGTGCGCAGGCGAGCCCGGCGCACTGCGCATGCTCGGCAGCACCCAGGTGCAGCTGCCCTACTCGCTCGACGCCGTTGAAGACGCCGACATCATCGTCATCCCCGGTTGGCGCGAACCCAGCGAACGTCCTCCGCAGGCCCTGCTCGATGCACTCATCCGCGCCCACGCACGCGGCGCACGCATCGCTTCGATCTGCTCCGGTGCCTTCGTGCTGGCCTGGGCCGGTCTGCTCGATGGCCGCCAGGCCACCACCCATTGGCGCCTCACCGAAGCGTTGGCACGCGAGTTCCCGCGCATCGATGTGCGCGAGGATGTGCTGTACGTGGATACCGGCAGCATCATCACCTCGGCCGGCTCGGCCACCGGCATGGATATGATGCTGCACATGGTGCGCAAGGATTACGGTGCGCGCGTGGCCAACCTGGTGGCCGAACGGCTGGTGCTGGCGCCCTGGCGTGATGCTGGACGCAGCCAGCGCGTCAGCCGCGCGATCCCCAACGGGGAACCGACACGTCTTGCGAAACTGATGGAATGGATGCGCCGCAACCTGCGTGAACCGCATTCACTTGGCAGCCTCGCCGAGCAGGCCGCGTTGAGCCAACGCACCCTGCAGCGGCAGTTCCTGGAAGCCACCGGGCTGTCACCGATCGACTGGCTGATCCGCGAGCGCGTGGCCTTCGCGCGCGAACTGCTGGAAACCACCGACCGGCCGCTGCAGTGGATCGCCGAGCAGGCCGGCTTTGGTTCGCAGGAGTCGTTCCGCCGCCATTTCCGCAGCCAGGCCGACGCCAGCCCGACCGAGTACCGCAGCCATCATCGCAGCGGCATCGGTGCCGACCGCCTGGTTGGCTGCTGAGCGCCCTCGTTCCCGACTTTCCACGCCATCACCACCGCTGCACTATAGGGGCACGCCCCACACTGCCGATGGAACGGTGATGACTGACAGCCCCTGCAGGCCCTACCGCGTTGGCATCGGCGTGTCGCTGCTGCTGGCCGTGCTGATCGCCGCGCTCTCACTCATAGCGGTGGCAACGCCCAACCTGGGCTGGGGCATCGTGGCGCTGGCCACCGTCGCGATCTGGGTCGGCCTCCCGCTGCTGCTGGTCCTGCTGCTGGTGTGGCTGCGCTACATGGTGCGGCAGCGCGGGCGCGTGCCAGGCCGTGTACACGCGTTGATGTTCGCACCGACCACCGCGGCCCTGCTCATCGTCCCCGTGTGGCTCTCCCTGCAACGCAGTTGGGACAGCGTTGCCGGTGGCTCGCGTGCGCCCATCGCGGAGATGCATATCAACCTCAGCGGGCAGCCCCTGTGGCTGGACACCTCACCGTATGCGTCCACCGGCTCCGGCGCTGGTCCGGACCTGCCCATGCAGGGCGACACGCCCGAGCGCTTCATGGCCTTCCACCGCTACCCCAACACGCAGTCCGACGCAGACCGCGCGTTCCCGTACGAAGACGCACGCCTGAAGCGCTCCGTTGACCACTACCGCTACGCCACGCCGTCCGGAGATCGCGCCGTCACCGATGTGCCACTGGTCCGCCAGGCGTATCCGGACACCACGCCGTTCAACGCCGGATGGCGCCGCACGGGCACACCAGAGCTCGTGCACCTCTATTACCACTACAGCGATCATGTGGAGGTCGCGCCCACGCTGGCACGCCTCAGCGGTCTCACCGCCGACGAGCTGGAGCGCAGCCGCTTCGAAGGCCTGGTGCTGTTCAAGATCCACAACTACGGCAGCGCGCCGATCGTGCGGATGGAAGTCAATGGCATCGCACTGGATATCGGCGACAGGGCCATTGCGAGCATCCCGGTCGCGCCCGTCGATTGCACCGCCTACGGCTTTCCTGCCGGTGTCGCGCTGATGTCGCTCGACCTGCCGCTGCGGGTGCGCTGGCAGACCGTCGCTGCGCCCACGCAATGGCACAGCGCGCGCGTGCAGGTGCCCACCTTCCGGCAACCGCAGCCACTGCAGGGTCAATCAACCTTGCAGCGCGTTCTGCTGTACGTGCTGCCCGATGATGCGCTGGCCGCAGAGCGCTACGCCGAGGTGTTTGACGGCGATTCTCGGCGCGGCATCAAGGCCACCGGCCTGCCGGCCAGTGCCGCGGCCCACGCGCGGTGTGGCAGCGCCCGCGCCACCTACGGCGAAGGCGCCGACACCGTGCTGGCTGACTGACGCCCGGCGGCGGCGCTGTCAGCCACGCGCGCGTACGCTGCGCTCATGAATCATCCAGCACTGCGCCAGAAAGCCGATCGCAAACACCACCGCACACCCCAGCAGCGTCTGCTGTATCACCGGCGCCAGCGGTGCGGCGGCAACAGGGTGGCCCACCGGCAAGCGGGTCAGCGTTTCGTTCACACCCGGCACCAGCGACAGCAGGAAACTGAAGGACAACGCGAACGTCGACAGATAGCGCGCCGAGCGTCCCAGCCAGCGTAGGCGTGCCGCCAGAACTCCGCCGAACGCCACCAGCAGCACGATCACGCCGAAGGCATGGCCTGGATTGAGCCCGCCTGTGCTGGAGACGGTGAACGAGGTCGCCACCGACAGCACCAGGCCAATCAGATAAACCTTGCCCGAGCGCGTGCCGGGGTCGATTGCCCGGTGGCGGATGAGGCCGTACAGGCCGGCCAGGATCGGCACCAGGCTGATGGCGGTATGGATCGCTCCGAGAAGGGAAAGGGGATGGGCCATGGCTCTCTCCGTTGATGAATTAAACCTACTAGTAGGTAGGCATGCAAACCCAAAAAAGGCCCGCGTAACCGCAGGCCCATCACACAAACGTCAGGCGGCCGCGCTCACCCGCGCGATGGCCAGCCGGGCCAGCGTCGCGAACGTGGCCGCATCACCGAAGCCGCGCGCAGCCAGCATGGCGCCGTGCACCGATGACATGAACGCCTTGGCCTCATCGGCCGCCGAGCCCTGCAACTGCAGTTGACCCATGGCAGCGCCCTTCTCCAGGGTCACCGCCAGCCAGCCGCTCAGATCCTCGAAATGGCCGCGCACTTCCTCGGCGATCTCCGCCGGAATCATCGGCGCTTCGGCGGCCAGCATCGCGCAGATGCAGAACGACGACGTGCCACCCGCAATGCAGCTGGACCAGTAGTCCACATAGGCATTGAGCTCCTGCAACGGATCGCCCAGCTGCCGGTCCAGCAGCGCCAGGCCTTCGCGCGCCTCGGCTCGGTAAATTTCCACTACCGTGCGCACCAGGTCCGCCTTGCTGGGGAAATGATGGTGGATGCTGGCCTTGCTGATGTTCACCCGCGCCGACACGTCGGCATAGCTGAAGCCGTTGTAACCACCGGTTTCCAGCAGCGATCGGGCATGCGCCAGGATCTCCTGGGCCTTGGGTGAGAGCGACTCTTTCATGGCAATTAACCTACTAGTAGGTAGACGCACTGTCAACCACTCAGATTCCCTGGTAGTGCCGGCCGCTGGCCGGCATGTCGAGAAAGCCGGTGAATCCCCGGCCGCCGCTCAATGCGAAGACACGTACAGCGCATCCGCTGGCGGCGGTGGCAGCGCAAAACTGCGCCGCATCCGCGCAACCTCGGCCGCCGGCGGCAGCGCGAACAGGCGCTTGAACTCGCGGTTGAACTGGGACGGGCTGGCATATCCCACCGCCAACGATGCCGCTTCGGCGGTCATTCCCTGCCGTAGCATCAGCAGCCGCGCCTGGTGCAGGCGGGTCGACTTCACGTACTGCATCGGCGACGTGCCGGTGATCGCGCGGAAGTGGTCGTGGAACGTCGCCACGCTCATGCCCGCTTCGGTGGCCAGTTGTCCCACGTCCAGGGCGGTGGCATATCCCGCATGGATCGTGCGCAGCACCCGGCCGATGCTGCCGAAGCGCCCACGCATGGCCAGCGCCTCGCGCATTGCGCCGCCCTGTGCCCCGGTAAATACGCGGAAGTACACCTCACGCACCAGCGCCGGCCCGAGCACGGCAGCCTCCAACGGGTCAGCCAGCGCCTCCAGCAGACGCAGCACCGTGGCCTGCATCGGCGCCTGCATCAGGCTGGACATCATGCTCTGTGCCGGTGCCTCCGATGTGCCCGCCTGTTCGCCCAGTTCAATCAACAGATCCGCGGCCAACTGCAGATCCAGATGCAGGTAGATCGCCAGCAGCGGCGCCTCTGCAGAGGCATCGGTTTCCATCGTGAACGGCACCGGCACCGACACCGCCAGATAGTGCTGCGCGTCGTACTGGTAGACCTGCCCGCCCAGGTAGCCGCGCTTCACGCCTTGGCAGACGATCACGATGCCGGGGTCATACAGCACCGGCGTGCGTGCCAAAGGCCGGTCGGAGCGCAGCAGCCGCACCCCGGGCAGCGGCGTGAGCGTATAGCCCTCCTCCACCGCCAGCGTCTTCAGCAGGCCGACCATGCGTGCCTGCACCTGCCACTGCAGGGAATCGACCACCGGCACAGGCGCTCCAGAGCAATAGGCAAGAATGGACGAATCCTAGGCCTGGGGCGGGCACCGTTCAAGCACTAACGTGCAAGCCCTGTCCACCACAAGTACCCCCTCATGCCCTCCACCCACCTTCTCCTCATCACCGGCGTCAGCAGCGGATTTGGCCGTGCCCTTGCCCAGCAGGCGCTGCTGTCCGGCCATCGCGTGGTCGGCACCGTGCGCAACGAACCCGCCCGCCAGGCGTTCGAAACGCTGGCGCCCGGCCGCGCGTTTGGCCGCCTGCTGGACGTAACCGATAGCGCCACCATCGATGCGCTCGTCGCCGATATCGAAACAAACGTCGGCGCCATCGACGTGCTGGTCAACAACGCCGGCTACGGTCACGAAGGCATCCTCGAGGAATCCACGCTCGCCGAGCTGCGGCAGCAGTTCGACGTGAACGTGTTCGGCCCGGCCGCGCTGATCAAGGCCGTGCTGCCGCACATGCGCGCGCGCCGCCGCGGCCACATCCTCAACATCACCTCCATGGGCGGATTCATCACGATGCCCGGCATCGCCTGGTACTGCGGCAGCAAGTTCGCACTGGAAGGCATCAGCGAAGTGCTTGGCAAGGAAGTCGCGCCGTTTGGTATCCACGTCACGGCCGTCGCGCCGGGTTCCTTCCGCACCGACTGGGCAGGCCGCTCGATGGCGCGGGCACCGCGCAGCATTGACGACTACGACGCGCTGTTCGATCCCATCCGCAGCGCGCGCGAGGCAAAGAGTGGCCACCAGCTCGGTGATCCGCTGAAGGCTGCGCAGGCCATGCTGCAGGTCATCGACAGCGACGCGCCGCCCAGCCACCTGCTGCTGGGCAGTGATGCACTGCAGCTGGTACGGGCGAAGCTGGCGTCGATGGCCGGCAGCATCGATACCTGGGAACATCTGAGCCGTTCGACCGACGGCGCGGTTTGAGGCCCGGAGGCAGCCGATGGTTTCATCGGCTGCCTCCATTCCACCCGCTCAGTCCTCCTGCACCAGCTTGAACTCGCGCAGCAAGCCACCGATCTGGGTCTTGTCCAGCTTGTTCATCAGCAGGTTACGCAGGAACGCCGGCCCAGGAATATCCAGTTCCTTGCCATCGCGCAGGCGACCGGTCGCCGCCAGCAACGAGCGCACGTCATAGGTGGAATTGAACACCTCCGGCACGCCGCGCTCGATACCCAGCAGGGTGTACACCGCTTCCATCGGTGTGCGCACCGAATACTCGGTGGTGAAGATGCAGTCGCGCTGCTTCGATTCGGCAAACTGGCCGATGAAGGCGAAGTTCACCGCCCCCTCCGGCACCACGTCCGGGCGGTCACCGGCCTGGCGCGGCATGAAGAACGCGGTGATGTACGGCATCATCACCGGTACCGTCTTCGCGCCGGTCGCGGCCAACTCATCGATCTCCTCCACCGGCACGCCCAGGTGATACAGCCACTCGCGGGTGATCTCCTCGCCGGTGCAGTCCTGCATCGGCTTCTTCACGTAATCCCCGGGCGTATCGACGAACAGTGAGTACACCCAGACCACGATCTGGTCCTTGGGCTGGTTCTTGAAATGCGGCTGGCGGTTCACCGTCCAGCTCATCAACCAGCGCGAATCGCGCACGCTGACGATGCCGCCGGTCACCACCTTGCCACTGAACGGGTCGCGCTTGGCGATCTTCTCGATGTAGGCCGGGATGCGCGCATCCAGCGTGGTCACCGTCGCCGATTCCCACTTGGTCTGCGGAATGTGCGCGCCGAATACATCTGGGCGGCCAAAGGCCTCGTCCTTCGCGGCGATGCGGCGCCACAGGTCCCAGGCCGGCGCCGCGCCTTCATTCAAGCGCGCAGCAGTGTGGTGATCGCCGTTATCCGAATTCTCGGTCAACGAACCGATCGTCATGAAGACAAGGTCATCCGCGCTCAGATCCACACTGCCCGTCACGCCCTCACGCGTCCAGTGGATGCGCGTGGCCTGCTTGCGGCCGGCCGCCAGATCGAAGTCGACGTCGGTCACCTCGGTGGCGTACTGGAACACCACGCCCTCGTCCTGCAGCCACTTCACCAGCGGCAGCACCAGCGATTCGTACTGGTTGTACTTGGTGAACTTCAGCGCCGAGAAATCCGGCAAGCCGCCGATGTGGTGGATGAAGCGGTGCAGGTACAGCTTCATCTCCAGCGCCGAATGCCACTCCTCGAACGCGAACATGGTGCGCCAGTACAGCCAGAAGTTGCTGTCCAGGAAATCACGGCCCAGCACCTCGTCGATGCGCTTGTTCTCCATCTCCTGCCGGGTGGCCAGGAACAGCGCGATGATGTCCTTCTGCGCCTGCTCGGTCAGGGTGAACAGGCCGTCGGTGTGTGCATCTGCGCCGCGATTGATCGTGGCCCGCTGCAGCGAATAGTTCGGATCATCCTTGTTCAACCAGTAGAACTCGTCCAGCACGCTGGCATCTTCAATCTCCAGCGACGGAATCGAGCGGAACAGGTCCCACAGACACTCGAAATGGTCTTCCATCTCGCGGCCGCCGCGGATCACGAAGCCCTTCTCCGGCACCTTCAGGCCATCCAGCGCGCCGCCGGCAATCTGCTGCTGCTCGAGAATGGTGATGCGCTCACCGGCCATGCGGCCGTCGCGCACCAGGAACGCGGCACCGGCCAGCGAGGCCAGGCCAGAACCCACGAACCATGCGCGCTTGCCATCGACACCGGCGGGCTTGCGCGGGCGCGCGAAGGCTTCGTAATTGCCACTGCTGTAGTACATACGCTGCTCCTTCCTGGAGGGGGTCATCCCACTCTAGCGCCGAACCCGTGTCCCTCATGCTTCAGCCCGCCTGCGACCCAGTGACGCAGTAGTGCCAGGCCATGCCTGGCAAGCCCCTCCAAACGACCACATTTGACATGCAGGCATTTACCTGCATATATTCCACTCAAGGGCGGCGCCTGCCGGCCCATCGCGAGGAACCTGCAATGGTGGATATCGCACATCGGGTCGGCATCAAGGCCCCCGCAAACCAGGTGTATCAGGCGCTGGCCACCCCCGAAGGCGTGGCCGCCTGGTGGGCCGAAGACACCCATGGCGACCGCAACATCGGCGGTACGGTCAGGGCACGTTTCACCGCCAACGGCCAGGAAATCGGCGCCATGGAAATGAAACTTGAGCAGCTCATCCCGGATGCACTCGTGCTCTGGCAGTTCCTCGCCGGCCCCAACGAATGGATCGGCACCCATGTGCGCTTCAAACTCAAACAGGAAGGCGACTACTGCATCGTCCTGTTCACCCACGAAGGCTGGAAAGAGCGCGTCGAATTCACCTCCCACTGCAGCACCAAATGGGCGGTGTTCCTGATGAGCTTGAAGGCGCTGCTTGAAACCGGCAAGGGCCAGCCCAACCCACACGACGTCAGGATCGACAACTGGAATTGAAGACATCCCCATGGCGGTAGACAACGTGCGCGACGCAGACAAGGTCTTCAAGGCACTGGCCGACCCCACGCGCAGGACCCTGCTGGACCTGCTCTGCACAGACAACGGGCAGACGCTCGGCCAGCTGTGCGAGCACCTGGACATGGCCCGGCAATCGGTCACCCAGCACCTGGGCCTGCTGGAAGACGCCAACCTGATCAGCACTGTGCGCCGCGGCCGCGAGAAGCTGCACTTCATCAACCCGGTGCCGCTGCATGAAGTCTACGAGCGCTGGGTACGCAAGTTCGAGCAGCAGCGCCTGAGCCTGCTGCATGACCTGAAACGCGAACTGGAAGGAGAATGACGATGTCCGCAGAGTCCACCCGCTTCATCCACGTGATCTACATCGCCTCCACGCCGCAGAAGGTGTTCGAGGCCATCACTCGGCCCGAGATCGCCAGCCGCTACTGGGGCCACGAAAACGTTTCGGACTGGAAACCCGGCTCGCGCTGGCAGCACGTGCGCGCCAACGAAACACGCTCGGTCGAACTGGTGGGCGAAGTGGTGGAAAGCACCCCACCCTCGCGGCTGGTCATCACCTGGGCCGCCGCTTCGCAGGCCGACAACCCGGACGCCTACAGCCGCGTCACCTTCGATATCGTGCCCTACCAGGACATGGTGCGTCTGACCGTCACCCACGACGAACTGGAACCCGGCAGCGGCATGGATACCGGCATCCGCCAGGGCTGGCCTATCGTGCTGTCGAGCCTGAAGTCGCTGCTGGAAACCGGCAAGGGACTGGATGTGTTTGCCAAGCCGAGTGCGGCCGTCTAGCTGAACCACGGCAATCGGTTGACACAAAACGAAGGCCGCTTCGACCGCGTTCCGACGCGCGCACCGACACGATCGCCCACAGGCTTCCCTGGCGACGTTCGATGAGTGCTTCAGACACAGATTCCCTGCACAGCAAAGTGGCGGCGGTCACCCTCGGCTTCTGGGTGATGAAGATCGCCGCCACCACTCTCGGCGAGACCGCCGGCGACCTGCTGTCGATGACGCTCAACCTGGGCTACGTGGCCAGCTCGGCCATCCTGCTGGCGATCTTCGCCGTCCTGCTGGCCGTGCAGCTGTCGGCGCGGCGCTTCCACCCAGTGCTGTTCTGGTCGGTGGTGCTGGCTACCAGCACCGCCGGCACTACGATGTCGGACCTGATCGACCGCACGCTTGGGCTCGGCTACGCGACCGGCGCCAGCCTGCTCGCCGGCTGTCTGGCGCTGGTGCTGCTGGCTTGGCGGGTATCGGAGAAGTCGATCTCGGTCAGCAACATCGCATCGCGTCGCGCCGAAGGCTTCTACTGGACCGCCGTGCTGGTCTCCAACACGCTGGGCACCGCCCTGGGCGACTTCCTCGCCGACGATTCCGGGCTGGGCTTCACTGGCGGCGCACTGCTCATCGGCAGCCTCATCGCGCTTACCGCGCTGGCCACCCGCATCAAGGGCATCAACCGAGTCATCCTGTTCTGGATCGCCTTCGTGCTCACCCGCCCGTTCGGTGCCACCTTCGGCGACCTGCTCACCAAGCCATTGGAAAAGGGCGGCCTGGGCTTCGGCACGGTGGGCTCGTCGCTGGTGCTGTTCACCATTCTCGCCACGCTGGTGGCACTGCCGATGCTGCAGCGGCGCGCACAGCCCGCTGGCTAGCGCGCCGTCCAGCCACCATCCACCGGCAACGCCGTGCCGGTGATCTGCGCCGCAGCGTCCGAGGCCAGGAACACCACCATCTCGCCCAGCTGCTCGGGCGTCACGAACTGCAACGACGGCTGTTTTTCAGCCAGCAGCGCACGCGCAGCGGTCTCCTGATCCGTGCCTTCGCGCTCGGCCAACGCGGTGATCTGCTGCTCGACCAGCGCCGTCCGCACCCAGCCCGGGCAGATCGCATTGGCGGTGATGCCAGAGCCCGCATTCTCCAGCGCGGTCACCTTGGTGAATCCCACCACGCCATGCTTGGCCGCCACGTAGGCCGACTTGTTCACCGAGCCCACCAACCCGTGCACGGATGCGATGTTGATGATGCGACCGGCGCCCTGCTGCTTCATATAGGGCAAGGCCGCCGCCGTCGCATGGAACACCGCCGAGAGATTCAGCGCCAGGATCGCATCCCACTTCTCTACGGGAAACTCGTCGATCGACGCGGTGTGCTGGATGCCCGCGTTGTTCACCAGGATGTCGATGCGCCCCATCGTCGAAACGGCGTGGGCGATCATTCCGCGCACTGCCTCGCCACGGGACAGGTCGGCGCCATCATGCGCCACCCGCACGCCGAACTCGGCTTCCAACCGGGAACGGAGGCGCTCGATTTCCGCTGCATCGCCGAAGCCATTCAGCACGATGTCGGCACCCTGCCGCGCCAGCGCCGTGGCGATGCCAAGACCGATACCGCTGGTGGAGCCGGTGACCACCGCAACCTTTCCACTGAACATCGGCGAGCTTCCATCGGGCGTAGGCAGCCAGTGTAACGTCACCGGCCCCCGCACCCACGTTCTACGCGTCCACGCCCAATGAATACCAACAGGAACTCCCTGGCGTACTCATTCCCACCCTGCGCCGAAGCGCGGATCAGGTACACCGCACGTGGTACGTCCCTGGCCACACCCTTGCCATGGAACAGCGCCAGGCCAAACTCGTACATGGCCGACGGATACCCGGCCTCCGATGCCCGCTCAAAATGCGCGGCCGCCCGCGTGACGTCCTGCTCAACGCCGTCACCCATCAGCAGGCACAGCCCCATCGAGTAGATGGCCGGGATGTAACCCTTCTCTGCGGCCCGATTGAGGGTCGTGAAGCTGTCCGCCTCTAGATGTGCATCGTCCTCGCCAGCAGGTATCGAAGAAGAAAGGAACAACGCTTCGGCACAGCCTCGCGCAAGAGGCGGAGCGAGCAGCCGCCGCGCCTCGGCAATGTCACCACGGTCGAGCACCGCATCGAAGTCGGTCGTGAGCTGGGTGGGCATGTTCGTCATGGCGCAGGCGTCCTTCCTCTTCGCGGGCATCCGTTCGCCCCGCCGGCATTATGCCTGCACCATGCCAGGGTATTCCGCCAGCCCCACAAGACCGGGTGACCAGAAGACTCTCCGCGTCCCTCGATGTTGGCCCTATAGTCAACGCCATCCACCCAAGGATGGCCCGATGAACCTCTGCACCGCCCTGCTGCCCGCCGCCCTGATCGCACTGTTCGCCCCCGCCACCAGCGTGGCCGCACCGACCGCGCAACCGGCCACGCCGTTCACCACGGGCGGCGTGCGGCTGGATATTGCCAGTGGCCGCGTCGAAGGCGATGTCTGCGTATCCAACCTCCCAGCCGCATCAAAGGGCTCGTTCGTGCTCAACGCCGGCCTGAACGTCGCGCGGGTCACCGACGGTGACGGCAAGCCGGTAGGGTTCGATGGCTGGTACGACCCGGGCGTGGACGGCGAGGCGCGTGTCTACACCCTGGCCGAGCCCACCGCCACGCTTTGCGTGCAGTACGTAGGCGCGTTCCCGCTGTACCCGAAGCACGACGCCCTGGGCGACTTCAAAGGCATGATGGCCTTCAACGGCGACAGCGCCCGCTTCACCGAGCAGTCCGCATGGTTGCCGCAGGCGTTCGACCCCAAGGCCCGCGTGCGCAGCAGCGAAAGCCGCTACGACCTGCAGGTGGACTGCAACGGCTGCCGCTTCCTGTATCTCAACGGCAGCCCAGCCATCGAAGGTGCGCAGGGTCGCTTCCGCAGCGACAACGCGCGGCCGATCCTGCTGTTCGGCGGCAGCGGCCCGACCACCCGCACCGCGCAGGTCACGATCCTCAACGAGACCCTGCCCCCGGCGAAGGTCGATGCACTGTCCAGCACGGTGCAGAAAATAGCCGACGTGCACAGCCGCTACATGGGCGTGCCGCTGGTCGACCGCCCCACCTTCCTGCGCATGGTCACGCTCAACCAGATCGAGCGCGACCGCGAGGGCAGCGAATGGGGCTTTGCCACCTGGCCGACCATCGCCATGAGCGGCAGCATCGGCAACGTGGCCGATTCACTGCTGGCCGGTGGCGAGAAGGCCGAGCGGCGCGTGCAGTACATCGCACACGAAATGGGCCACTACTACTTCGGCACGCTGAACCGTCCGCAGGGTCCCTACTTCTGGGTGCTGCTGGAGTCTAGCGCCGAGTTCCTCTCGATCAAGGCGCTGCGCGAGATCAGTGGCGATACCGCGGCGGATCGCTACATCGCGCGACTGCAATCGGCCATCGAAAAGCAGGAGAAGCCGCTGCCGGCGTTCGATGCCATCGACGGAAACTCGGATCTGGGCGAGATGTATCGCTACGTCTATGCGCCCTTGCTGCTGCTCTCGTTGGAGAAGCAGGTGGGCGAAGTGAAAATGCAGGCCTTCATGCGCGGGCTGCTGGCCTCGCCTTCGCCGAAGAGCTGGGCGGAGCTGCAGGGCATCGCGATGAAGGCCAGCATCGACGCCAAGGCCTGGGAGCATTGGCGGGCAAGCTGTGTGGCAGGTGGCACGCCGAGGTGCCGGGGCTGATGCCTCCACGGGCATCCATCGCCTGATCGCTTCATCAACAAGGGCGCCCATTGGCGCCCTTGTTGCTTCCAGGCGAATGAAGGGCGAGATGTCGCTTACGCCCCGTCAGCATGGGTAGAATTGGCCAAATTCTGTCGTACAAGGCCATGCCATGGATCACCCTCTTGTTGAGGTTCGGGGCGCTGCCCAAGCGCTCAGGGAGTTCGCCGAAGCCCGTGACTGGGCCCAGTTCCACTCCCCCAAGAACCTTGTCATGGCCCTTTCCGGCGAAGTTGGAGAGCTGAACGAGATTTTCCAGTGGATGGCCGAGGCCGACTCCTTCAAGGCAGCGTCTTCAGAAGCCACTGCAAGCGCCGTACGCGATGAGATCGCCGACGTAGCGCTGTACCTCATCCGGCTGTCGGACGTGCTCGGCATCGATCTGAACGAGGCCGTCAGCAGCAAGCTGGCCACCAATGCCGCCAAGTACCCTGTGGACCTGTCGCGAGGCGTCAGCACCAAGTACAACAAGCTGTCGCAGCCATGATCGTCTACCAGGCAGACAAGGCATCCTTCCTTCGTCAATGCAACGACGAAGAGATCGAGGAGGTCATCCGCGCCAGTTTCAAGGCCGCGACGAAGGGTGACGTGGGCGAGTCCGAGATCCGGTCCTGGCGCGAGTCGCTTCGGTACGTTGCGCGTGCGCTCACCCATCACTCCATTCCCGATGACATCGGCGTGGCGGTGGAGTTCATTCTTCCCCAGTCGAAGAAGCGCATCGACGTCGTCCTGACCGGTCACGCCGAGGATGGCTCGCCGCACGTCATCATCGTCGAGCTAAAGCAGTGGTCCGCCATCAAGCCGACCAAGCGCGACGCCATCGTAGAACTTCGTGAAGGGCAGCCACTCGTCCACCCCAGCTATCAGGCGTGGTCCTATGCTGCGTTCCTGGAGGGCTTCAACGAAGCGGTCCATGAAGGAAAACTCCAGCTGCACCCCTGCGCCTACCTGCACAACTACGTGCCGGACGGTGTCATCAACTCGCCGCACTACCAGCCCTACATCGAGCGTGCCCCGCTCTTCCTGAAGAGCACCGGGGATCTGGAAGGGCTGCGTAGCTTCATCAGCCAATACACCTGCAAGGGTGGTGGTGCGTCCGTGCTTGCCGAACTGGAGAATGGCCGAATCCGCCCCTCCAAGGCGCTCGCCGACGACGTGCATCGGCTGCTGAGGGGAAACAGCGCCTTTGCGCTGCTTGATGAGCAGAAGCAGGTATTTGAAGCTGCCAAGGCTGCGTGTGCCCAAGCGCACGCCAGCGGAAAGCCCCGTGTCGTCATCGTTGAAGGTGGCCCGGGCACGGGCAAGTCGGTTGTCGCGGTGAACCTTCTCGCGGCGCTTCGCGATGGGTTGACCGTCAAGTACATTTCCAAGAATGCAGCGCCTCGTGCCGTGTACAGCAACACGCTCATCCAGAAGCCCGAGAATGCCCATCTGGTGCATCTTTTCGGTGGATCCGGCTCGTTCACCGAATCGGCGCAGAACGCGTACGACGTATTGGTCGTGGATGAGGCGCATCGCCTTACCGAGAAGAGCGGATTCTATGGCAACCTCGGTACGCACCAGATCCAGGAGTTGATCAACGCCGCACTGTGCAGCGTGTTCTTCATTGATGAAGACCAGCGTGTCACGCTCAAGGATATCGGCACCAAAGAGGCCATTCGTGACTTCGCACTCGCCCGTGGCGCGACGGTGGAGGAATACGTCCTGTCCTCGCAGTTCCGCTGCGCAGGCTCGGACGGCTATCTCGCATGGCTGGATGACGTGCTTCAGATCAGGCCCACCGCAAACACAACGCTGGATGAGAACAGCTACGACTTCCAGGTCTTCGATGATCCGTCCGCGCTGCATGCCGCCATCGAAGCCAGGAACACCGGCAACCGCGCCCGCGTGGTCGCTGGCTACTGCTGGCCGTGGAACAGCAAGAAGAACAGCAAGGAGATGGACATTGTCATTGGCAACTACCGGCGGCAATGGAACCTCAATGACGACGGAAGCCTTTGGATCATCTCGCCGGATTCGGTTTACCAGGTAGGCTGCATCCATACCTGCCAGGGGCTGGAAGTCGACTACATCGGGGTGATCATCGGACCGGACCTGGTCATGGAAGACGGTGCCCTCAAAACCGTGCCTCGCGCGCGTGATCGGCACGACAAGACCATGAAGGGTTTCGTGAAGCTCTCAAAGTCCCATCCCGCCCATGCCGCCGAGCTTGCGGACACCATCATCAAGAACACCTACCGCACCTTGATGACACGAGGGATGAAGGGCTGCTACGTCTACGCGACCGATCCGCAAGTTGCCGCCTATTTCGCAGCCCGACTGCAGCGACAGGCAGCCGTCGAACAGGCGGTTGAAGTGGAGGCCTAAGCGCCTCCACCTGACAGCTGACCAGAGGTAGATCCACGCCACGCGCGGATGCTCTCTCTCAATGCCCCATCACTTCCAATGATCGGGCCCCAGGAACGGCAGGCTCAACACAAACACCGGAACCGCCACAGGAACCAACGCCGCGCCCAGCACCTTGCCGGCGGCCGTTCCAACCCCCGGCTTGTCCGTATCGTCCGGCCGGATCCGCTCAGCCCGCGCGGTGATCGACTGCGGCAGCTTCGCCTTCGCGGCCAGCGCAGCAGCGTCCGGCAACTTCACCCGCTCGCCATCACTCTCGAACAGTGCGCTGTAATAGCTGCCGCCCTGCCTGGAAAGGTTGCAGTCCGGGTTGGCCGCCAGCTCGTAACGGCTCCGGGCTTCGAGGATGTACGGCCGGCGCGTCAACTCGTCAATGGCCTTGGCCACCCGCGGGCTGATCTCCAACCGCTCCAGCTTGAACTGCGCGGCCTGTTCCTGCGTCACCTGCTCCGGCCGCAGCAGCAGCGCGTAGCTGCCATGCACCTTGGTCCTGTCGGCCGGAACGCGCCAGTCCTCACGGAAGTACAGCTGCGCGCAGACCACGGCCTCGCGCAGCGGGCTGTCCATCAGCGCACGGTAATCGCGGAACGGCGCGGCGTCGAAGCGCATCGGCTCGTCATAGACCGGCAGCAAGTACAGCTTGCCGTCCTCGGCCACGAATGCGCTGGTGATCTCGCGATTGGAATGGTGGTAATCCGGCCCGCTGGCGCAGCCAGACAGCAGGCCAAGGCACAGGGCGGAGAGAATGAAAAAAGACGTTCGCATGTCGTGTTCGAGGGCTTCCCTGGGAAAACGGCCCCGCCCGGAAGGACGAGGCCAGCCCGTCATGGTGCCACGGCACCGCATGCGATGCAGAACCCGCCCTACTTCAACCGCTCCACCAACCGCTGCCCCACTTCCAGCGCCGAAGCCGGGTTCTGCCCGGTAATCAGCTCGCGGTCCACCACCACATGCCCCGTCCAAGGCGCACTGTTGCTGCTGAACTTCGCACCCGCCCGCTCCAACGCGGTCTGCGGGTAGAACTTCATCTCACCGCCGCCCAGCAGCGGCTTGGCCTGCTCCTCTTCCTGGTTGCTGATCACCGTCATCTGGTAGCCGCTGTAGATCCACTTCGGCGTAGGCGGCATCGCACCGGCCTCCAGCTTCGCCACGAAACCATCCGCATCCGGCAGCGTGGACAGCAGCGCGATCGGCCCGTGGCAGACCAGTGCGGTGGTCTTGTTGCGCTGGTGGAAGTCGGCCAGCAAGCGGCCCAGCGCCGGGCTCTTCAGCAGGTCCTGCATCGGCGCGTGACCACCGGGAATGTAGACCGCATCGAAACGCGCGTAGCCCTGCTGCTCGATGCGCGCCAGGCTGACCACCGGCGAGGCCTTCGGCGAGGTCAGCGCCAGCTTATCCAGCAGCTCCTTGTGCAACTTCAACTGCGCGGCATCGTTGCCGAAGTATGCCGCCGTCACCGAGGACGCATCCACCGTCGGCGCCCGCCCCTGTGGCGTGGCGAAGGTCACCTCGTGGCCCGCGTCCAGCAGCAGCTTGACCGGCTGCATCAACTCGTTGAGATAGAAGCCGGTGGACAGCACCTTGCCGTCCTTCAGGTCCAGGTGGTTTTCGTCGGACAACACCACCAGCACGTTGGCGGCATGCACGCCGGTCGCGGCCAGGGTAAGGGCCAGCGCTGCAGCCAGCCGGGTCATCAGGTTCATGGGGTAGCTCCTATCGGGGAATGGCCGCCACTTTATTCATCGCCCCGGCGGCGATAAATTGGCCCCATCGCAAAACATCTGTTCCCCGGAGAGCCAAATGAGCCGCAAGTTCGACTACCTGGGCGATGTGGAGGTGTTCCTGGCGGTGGTCGAGCACGGCTCTTTCACGGCTGGCGCGGTGGCGCTGTCCACCACGCCCTCGGTGCTGAGCCGCGCGGTCACCCGCCTGGAGGCGCGGCTGGGCCGGCAGCTGCTGCAGCGAACCACCCGCCGCGTGGGCCTGACCGACGCCGGGCGGCTTTATCTGGAACAGGTGCGCACCGCCTTCGGCCTGCTGGACGACGCCGAGCGCGACGTACTGGCCCAGGACGGTGCGCTGGCCGGCCGCGTGCGCCTGAGCGTGCCCACCACCTATGGCCACTACCGGCTACCGCCCGTGCTGGCGCGTTTTGCGCAGCAGTACCCGCAGGTGCAGGTGGAACTGAACATCACCAACCGCAACGTGGACCTGGTGGCCGAAGGCTTCGACCTGGCCATCCGGCTGGGCCAGCTGCCGGACAGCGGGCTGGTGGCGCGCAAGCTGGAAGACGCGCCGCTGCTGCTCGTGGCTTCGCCAGAGTACCTGCAGCGCCGCGGCACTCCGCAGACGCTGGACGACCTGCAGCAGCACCTGTGCCTGCCCTTCGTGATGCCGCGCACCGGGCGGCTGGCGCCGTGGATCTTCCGCGACGACGGGCGCGACGTGGACTGGCTGCCGCGTTCGTCCATCGAGACTTCCGACGATGTACTGGGCGTGGTGTCGCTGGCCGAACAGGGCATCGGCATCTGCCAGAGCTATGAGTTCATCGTGCGCGAGCGGTTGCAGCGTGGGCAGTTGGTGGAAGTGTTGCCGCAGCTGCGGGGAAGATCGCGGCCGTTCTCGGTGATCTATGCGCCGCACCGGCGGCAGTCGGCGGCGGCGCGGGCGATGATTGAGTTGTTGGTGGGCAATGCGGCTGAGAATCGCGCTGGCTGAAGCTGCGAGCTTGTTAACGGTGTCGGGTTTGAACCGCTTTTCGAGGTGTGCGGCTGATCGCGCGCCGTTGCTTGGCGAGGCGGACTAAGAACTGTTGCAAAGCAGGCCGTCGCGCTATTCGCTTGTGGCATGGTCGATTGCGCCACTTTGATTCGCCATCAGCAGAGCAGCTGCGCGAATGCGTCTGCTGGTGTCGCGTGCTACACGAATGGTGCGTGCAACAATAGTTCTTCGCTCTCGGATTCCGCGATTCCTTCGCGAATTTCTATTGGCATTCGAAGCGGCTGCGTAAACACCATGACGTGCCACCGACAACGGGTGGCTCCGGGTCTGCAAACCCGCGATGAGCAACGACTGTTGTTTACGCTTGCCCGTCGGCACCGTCCTTAACCGGTGCCGGCGGGCAATCCGTCGGCCTATCTGGCGGGCGGTGCGTGGGGGTCTTCGGACCCACCGGTCATTCGTTGCTTCGTCCCGGTTTGCAGCCACGCATCGTCCGCCACCTCTTCACGGTGGCGCTGTTAAGCACAGCCACGGAAGCCGACGCCATGAACGAATCCGACACCTTCTCTTCGTACACCGTTGTTGAGCCCATCAACGACGACACTCCCCTGCCCGACCTGAACTCCCTGCTCGGCATCCTCAAGCGCATGCGCGGCTGCGAGGGGGCTGATGGGCACCCTTGGCCAGAAACCGATGTGTCGCCCGGGCGTCGCGTTAGCCTGGCCCGGAGCGAGCGCGCGATGGTGGGGGCGCTGACGGTGCTGGAGTTGCTGCACGCGGCAGACCGCTGCCGGGTGGCAGCGGAGCCGGAGAGGCATTTGGATGAGGGGGTCGTTGATGGGTTGTTCCTAGCCTGCCGAGGTTTGGTTGAGTGGGCCTGTCGGGAGGTTAGGCCCGAATAACTGGTATCGACTCGCTTCAATCACGCGACTTGAGCTTACTCTTCGTGCGAGTCCGGATAGGGATCACCTTCTACTGGGGTCCAATCATTGCGCTTCGGCGCATCGCCTCCGTAACTGCGAATCGAACGGCTTTCGGTAGCAATGAATCGCGCGCCCCGATGAATGAACGCCCTCTTGACCGCAAGCCTAGGGTGCGCCTCGTCGAGCTTTGCCGAACTACAGACGGCGGTCCAAGTCTCTTGTCCCTTATCGACCATTGATGGAAGACGGGGGCCAAAAAGCTCATCCATAATCTCAGTACTCAAGTTCCTTCTTGATCCGTGATGCGGAACCTGAGCTCGCCTGAATCCTGGAAGCACAAGGCCGGAGTATGGGGCGTAGTTGATTGCTTCTGTCAAACCACCCCTTCCCGCATCACCCGTTAGAAGAATTTTATCTCCACAAAGCGAAGCCCACTGGACTACGCTCATTTCATTCTCAGCGCTTGTTTCCTGAGAGGAAAAAAGCTCAACGTTCCAAGCAGCGTTAACGATCCTAGCCGCTCGCTTTAATAGCTCTCTAATGGCCCAGAAAGCTCGATCAGACGATGTTGCCGCCGCATCCTGAACGGACTCAGGAGTTTTCTCAGAATCAACAATCAAGTCGAGAAAGCGAGCACGACTGGGTGCGAGAACCTTGAATGGCCCAATTACCGAACCTTGAAATGGATCTGAAATCTCCACTCCAAGATCGTTGGCTTTCGTCTCGATTTCTACCAACTGCCAGTATATTTGCCTAAGGCGACGACGCAGACCATCTACCGTGCCCACCTCAAACCTATTAATTAGTTCATCTGCATAGGCCCATGGGCGCAGCATCCATAGGCGCTTGACCTTCAAATTCTCAAGAAGATGAACTGCGCCACCAGTATGATCTCCATCACAGTGAGTAATTACGAGATGATCGACCACATCGGTCTGATAGTGCTTCAGGACATGATTTACGATGCCAGGCCCTGTGGCTTGATATCCCGTATCTACAATGTGAATCGAACGGACACCACCCAATTCATAGCGAACCGTGATTGCATCACCACTCTTCTTTGTTTCGACATCCAAGAAATCTATTTCGTAGAAATCCCCCACGATCATTTCTCCTGCGAAGCAATTGCCATTGAATTGGTCACAAGCCTAGCTGCGTGATTTCTTGCAGAATTTGAAGCCAACGCGAATTGAAAAATCAATACTGCGGTGTAAGAAATATAAACAATTGGCGACTTGATTAGAAGAAGACCCAAAGTGCCAAACACAAACAGCGCAATCACCATCATCGACGCATAGTCGCGACCAAACAGAAAACCTCGATTTGCATCGGTTATAGATGGCTGATCGCGAACTGTTTGATAGATTGTGTACCAACGGCGGTTCTGCTCGTTCGGATCCACAGGGAATGGCCCGTACTTCTTCTGCAGCGCCGTCACATCAATTCGATTATCCCGGTACACGAAGAATGAAAAGGCACGGCAACCGGGAAGAGGATGACTCCAATCGAGAAATACCAAGCGGGCCTTCGCCAACGGACTCAGCTGCGAATTCAGTATCCCCGTTAGTACCAAGGCCAACGCAATCGGAGCGGTGCCCTTAACATTCCCCTGAATTGACCCGATCCACGCCGCCGGATCAACTTGCTGGGTAGTAACCAGCCCCCAAAACGCAATGGAATTCGCCGCAAGCACCAACATCAAAGCCATCCGGTTGGCATCTTTATGCGAGGCTGCCATCTGCAAATCCTCCATCCCTGCTGAACCAATTGTTGGGCTTTGTGAAGCTAGCGTCAAGTACTACGTTTGAAACGGTAAGAATCTGAAGGAGAAGCGTCTCATCCCGAGAGACGGCGCGTCTTTACTCTCAACTTCAAATACCGTGAGAGCACGCCATGCAATCGACTGTAGCGGGCACAAGACACTTTGCTTCGATCTCTGAAATTGCCGACGAACCAGGATTCTCAGCCGAGGCCCCAATCGACGCCGACTCGTATCAAGAGCTAGTTGGGTGGTACGCATTCCACGATCAGAAGCTGAGATGCTGCGTGCTCAAGCCGAGTGCGGCTCTTTGCCTAACCCATCATGGAAAAGGATGGGTCGCACGAAGAAAAGACGGCACCGCAACCCTTATTGGAGGCGACTGCGCGAGAAGCAAATTTGCGGCCGGATCTATTGCAGTGGACGATATGAGACGAGCCCAATCAGAGATCGTTCGCATCAACGCCGAAGTTCGGCTCCAAGAGCTCCTTCTGTTGAAGGACGAGAGGATCGCCGAGATCACCAACACTCTCAGTCAATTGGACTCCCTAAGAACGCGTCTGCAAAAATTTGCAACCGAGGTCGGGCCAGCAGTCTGGAAGGCGCTATGCCGCCAAGCTACCGAAGGAACGACCCGAATTGTGATTCAGGGCCATACCCCAGCGACGCGAGACCACAATGGCAACATCATCAAACAGCGAAAGAGTGCAAGCATTGTCGTCGGATCGCTGCCCGGAGTTCGAGTCTGTGATCAAGGGCTGCTCCAACGAGAAGTTGGTCGCCTCACCGAACTTAAGCGAAGCTACTTGGCCGACCTCCCGAACGAAGGTAGAAAGCGCGCAAAAGCACTGAGAGAAATCACCGCAATTCTTAGTAGTCATTCCCAGCAGATTCAAGAAGCTCAGCGACTTCTAACCGACGGAGAATCCTTTGGACGCTGTGATCTGAGCCCAGTAATTTTTTTGACTTCAGATCAAAGCACTCGAATAAAGTTGGCGCAGTTGGTGCATCAGCAGATGGGAATAAGAATAGGCAGGAACTCCGCAAAGGAGTGGCTACAGCTGCGTGATCGGACCATCTTGGCGAGTGGTGGCGTATCAAAGCTGGATCTGTAGCGAGGAGTCCGATATCGACTTGCACAAGACTTCAGCTGGCCATGTCTCTTCAAATACAACAAGGGCGCCTCTCGGCGCCCTCGTTCTTTCAACTCACTCCCACTCAATAGTAGCCGGCGGCTTCCCAGAGATGTCATAGACAACCCGTGACACCCCCCGCAACTCATTGATGATCCGGTTGCTCACCGTACCCAGGAAGTCATACGGCAGATGCGCCCAATGCGCGGTCATGAAGTCGATCGTCTCCACGGCCCGCAGCGCAATCACCCACTCATAAGCACGCGCGTCGCCCACCACGCCCACCGACTTCACCGGCAGGAACACGGCAAACGCCTGGCTGGTCTTGTCGTACAGGTCCGCCTTGCGCAGCTCATCAATGAAGATGGCGTCAGCCTTGGCCAGCAGCTCGGCGTATTCCGGCTTCACTTCACCCAGGATGCGCACGCCCAGGCCCGGGCCCGGGAACGGATGGCGGTAGACCATGGTACGCGGCAGGCCCAGCTCAACACCCAGGCGGCGCACTTCGTCCTTGAACAGCTCGCGCAGCGGCTCCACCAGGCCCAGCTTCATGTGCTCCGGCAGGCCGCCCACGTTGTGGTGGCTCTTGATCACGTGCGCCTTGCCGGTCTTGCTGCCGGCCGACTCGATCACGTCCGGGTAGATGGTGCCCTGCGCCAGCCACTTGGCGTTCTTCAGCTTGTTCGACTCTTCGTCGAAGATCTCAACGAACAGGTTGCCGATGATCTTGCGCTTGGCTTCCGGGTCGCTCACGCCTTCCAGCGCGGCGAAGTAACGGTCGGCGGCGTTGACGCGTACGACCTTTACGCCCATGTGCTCGGCGAACATCGCCATCACCTGGTCGCCTTCCTGCCAGCGCAGCAGGCCTGTATCCACGAACACGCAGGTCAGCTTTTCGCCGATCGCCTTGTGCAGCAGCGCAGCCACCACGGACGAATCGACGCCGCCGGACAGGCCCAGGATCACTTCGTCATCGCCCACCTGTTCGCGCACGCGCGCGATCTGGTCGTCGATGATGTTGGCGGCGGTCCACAGGGTCTGGCAGCCGCACACATCCACCACGAAGCGGCGCAGCAGCGCCTGGCCCTGCAGGGTGTGGGTCACTTCCGGGTGGAACTGCACGCCGTACCAGCGCTTTTCTTCGTTGGCCATGGCGGCCACCGGAATGCGGTCGGTGGTGGCGGTGATGGTGAAGCCTGGCGGCGCAACGGAGACGTGGTCGCCGTGGCTCATCCAGACATTCAACTTCGGCTCGCCACCGTGGTCACTCAGGCCCTTGAACAGCGCATCGTGGTTGATCACGTTCACTTCGGCGTGGCCGAACTCGCGCTGGTCAGCGGCTTCGGTGGCACCGCCCAGCTGCGCGGCCAGGGTCTGCATGCCGTAGCAGATGCCGAAAATCGGCAGGCCGCTGTCGAACACTTCCTGCGGTGCGGCCGGCGCACCCGGCAGCGTGGTCGATTCCGGGCCGCCGGACAGGATGATGCCCTTGGCGCCGAACGCGGCGATCTCGGCCGGGTTGTGGTCCCACGCCCAGATTTCGCAGTAGACGCCCAGCTCGCGGATGCGGCGGGCGATCAGCTGCGTGTACTGCGCGCCGAAATCGAGGATGAGGATCTTGTCGTTATGGATGTTGGTCATGGTGCCGTTCCAGTGGTGTTTTTCGCAGCGCCCGGCGCTTCAAGGCTCTGCGTCAGCGCGGCGATGAACGCCTCGCGTTGTTGAATATGTGAGGTGTCTTCCTCGTCCCAGCGCAGCATCAGCAGCCCGTGCGGTGCGTTGGGGTTGGAGCGGTCGGCGCGCGGCAGCTCGGCGATTTCCTGCACTTCGGTGCCGGGCACGATGCGCCGTTGCAGCGCCGCCATCGAAGCGCCCGAATCCGCAGCGCCCCAGGACGCCCAGCGTACGCTCATCCGTGCGGGCTCCAGCGCGCCCAGTACTGGCGTCAGCACCGGATCATCCGGCCCGTGCAGCAGCTCGGTAATGCACTGCAGCGTGACCTGCAGCGGGCGCTCGCCGGTGCCCTTCAGCAGCCAGCGCTGCTCGCCAGCGGCCTGCACCTGCCAGCCCTTCGGCAGCGAAAACGCGTTCTGGCACGCCTGCACGTCCTGCAATTGCGAAACCGCCGCGCCCGGAGACCCGGAGCGCGGCGGCGGTTCGGACAACGAACAGCCTGCCATCAGCAGGCTGCCCGTAATCGCAAGAGCAGTTCGCAAGCGCATCAGGCGCGGTAGTTCGGCGGCTCTTTGGTGATCGTCACGTCGTGGACGTGGCTCTCACGCTGGCCGGCGCCGCTGATCTTCACGAACTTGGGCTTGCTGCGCATGTCTTCGATGGTGGCGCAGCCCACGTAGCCCATGGTGGCGCGCAGGCCGCCCATCAGCTGGTGGATGATGCCACCCACCGGGCCGCGGTACGGCACGCGGCCTTCGATGCCTTCCGGCACCAGCTTGTCGGCGGTGGCGGCGTCCTGGAAGTACCGGTCCTTCGACCCCTTTTCCATGGCGGCCAGCGAACCCATGCCGCGGTAGCTCTTGTACGAACGGCCCTGGTACAGCTCGGTCTCGCCCGGCGATTCCTCGGTACCGGCCAGCAGGCCACCGACCATGATGGTCGAGGCACCGGCGGCCAGCGCCTTGCCGATGTCGCCCGAGTAGCGGATGCCACCGTCGGCGATCAGCGGGATGCGGTCCTGCAGCGCTTCGGCCACCAGGTCAATGGCGGTGACCTGCGGCACGCCGACGCCGGCGACGACGCGGGTGGTGCAGATCGAGCCCGGGCCGATGCCGACCTTCACTGCGTCCGCGCCGCTGTCCAGCAGCGCCAGTGCGGCTTCGCCGGTGCAGATGTTGCCACCGATGACCTGCACGTTCGGGAAGTTCTTCTTGACCCAGCTGACGCGGTCCAGCACGCCCTGCGAGTGGCCGTGCGCGGTATCGACCACGATCACGTCCACGCCGGCGGCGACCAGCGCTTCCACGCGGCGATCGGTATCGCCACCCACGCCGACGGCAGCGCCGACCAGCAGGCGGGTCGACAGATCCTTGGCAGCGTTGGGGAAGTCGGTGTTCTTCTGGATGTCCTTGACGGTGATCAGGCCACGCAGTTCGAACGAATCGTTGACCACCAGCACCTTTTCGATGCGGTTGCGGTGCAGCAGCTGCAGCACTTCGTCGGACGCGGCGCCTTCCTTGACCGTGATCAGGCGATCCTTCTTGGTCATGATGTGGCGGACCGGATCGTCCAGCTCGGTCTCGAAGCGCATGTCGCGATGGGTCACGATGCCGGCCAGCAGGCCGTCGCTGCCCACCACCGGCACGCCGGAGATGTTGTGCGCCTGGGTCAGGGCCAGCACGTCGCGGATGGTGGTTTCCGGGCCGACGGTGATCGGGTCGCGGATGACACCGGCCTCGAACTTCTTGACCTTGGCCACTTCCGCGGCCTGCTGTTCCAGGCTGAGATTCTTGTGGATGATGCCCATGCCGCCGAGCTGTGCCATGGCGATGGCCAGGCGGGCTTCGGTGACGGTATCCATGGCTGCGGACAGGATCGGAAGCTTCAGCTTCAGGTCGCGAGTCAACCGCGTTTCGAGGTTGACGTCCTTGGGCAGGATGGTCGAATGGGCGGGGACGAGCGAGACGTCGTCGTAAGTGAGTGCTTCAGCCTGGATGCGCAGCATCGGCATACCCGAGATGTGGGGAAGCGCGACATTTTACCCTGTTTCTGGAGCCAAGAACAGCATTTTTGGTATCCAGAATTGGATTTCTGCGCGACACAGTGTCGCGCCAGCGGTGATCCGTTCAGGGCACCCAAACGCACCGCCTTTGGTAGGTGCCAACCTTGGTTGGCACAAACAGGGAGAGGCCTTCACCCCATCTGGGGTCCAGCGCCGGACGGATCGTGCCAACCAAGGTTGGCACCTACCAACAGCCGGTCGTCGGCCTGCCTGTGGTGGGTGCGGACCGTTGGTCCGCACTCTCTCTCAGACACCAGCGCCCCAGCAGGAACCCCACCCCTCTGGCATTGTGCCGACCAACGGTCGGCACCCACCAGCAGCACATCTCGCGAGCAGACCCAAGGGCCAGATCCAGCCGCTTTAGGTGGGTGCGGACCGTTGGTCCGCACTAACCCTCAGACACCTGAGACCAGCCCCAGGTGCGCTCAGCTCAGCGCTTCCGCCGCTTCCAACGTGTTCTGCATCAACGTGGCCACGGTCATCGGTCCCACGCCACCCGGCACCGGGGTGATCCAGCTCGCCCTCTGGGCGGCGGCTTCAAACCCGACGTCGCCCACCAACCGGCCGTCATCCAAGCGGTTGATACCCACATCGATCACCACCGCGCCCGGCTTCACCCACTCGCCCGGCACGATGCCCGGGCGGCCCACCGCCACCACCAGGATGTCGGCGTTGCGCACGGCCTGTTCCAGCACGTCCTTGGGGGTGAACTTGTGGCAGCTGGTCACGGTGCAGCCGGCAATCAGCAGCTCCAGGCCCATCGGGCGACCGACGTGGTTGCTCACGCCCACGATGGTGGCGTTGCGGCCACGCACCGGCTGGTCGGTGTGGCCCAGCAGCGTGGTGATGCCGCGCGGGGTGCACGGGCGCAGGCCGAATTCGCGCAGGGCCAGGTGGCCGACGTTTTCCGGGTGGAAGCCGTCCACGTCCTTGCGCGGGTCGATGCGCTGGATCAGCCGGCGCGCGTCGGGGATGCCCGGCAGCGGCAGCTGGATCAGGATGCCGTTGATCTTGGGATCGGCGTTGAGCTGGTCGATCAGGTCGAGCAGCTCGGCTTCGGTGGTACCGGCCGGCAGATCGTAGTCATGCGCCTCGATGCCGACCTTCTCGGCGGCACGGCGCTTGTTGCGCACGTACACGGTCGAGGCCGGGTCGCCACCGACCAGCACCACGGCCAGGCCCGGACGGCTGCCACCGGCGGCCACGCGGGCGTCGACGCGCACCTTCAGGCTGTCGAGCAGGTCCTCGGCGATACGGCGGCCATCAAGGATGCGGGCAGGAAGCTGGGAGGCGGAATCGGTCATCGGGAGCGGGCGTGGGGCGGCGGGGACGCTATTGTCCCCGATTCAGGCCCCCTCGCCCACCGCCACGGCTTGGGTAATTCCCCACCTGGTAGTGCCGGCCGCTGGCCGGCAACCTCATGACGTCGGAACGTTCCCGTATCTGCCGGCCAGCGGCCGGTACTACCGGGGGCTACTCTTCCTCTTCCGGCACATCCTGCGGGTTCAGCGTCTTGCTCTCCCGCTTCGGCGCAGTGAACGGCGTCGGCGTCGGTACGCCCTGCGGGCTGTTGCCGTAGATCATCCGCGCCCCGGCATTCAAACCACCGCCGGCAATCTCCAGCTCAAAGCGCTCGGCATCGCGGCGGCGGATCTGCTCGGCGATCTCGATCGCGTCGTCCTCATCCGCACCCAGCTCCACCAGCGCAGCCTGGCCGAACAGCACCGCCGATTCAAAGGTCTCTCGGATCTGGAAATCGACACCGGCATGGATCAGCCGCAGCGAATGCTCGCGGTCGAACGAACGCACCATCAGCTTGGCCTGCGGGAACTCATGCGCCACCAGTTCAACGATGCGATCAGCCGCCTCGGCCTTGTCCACGCACACCGCAATCGCCCGCGCGGTGGCCGCGCCCGAGGCATGCAGCACGTCCAGACGCGTGCCATCACCGTAATAGATCTTGAAACCGAAGCGCGCCGCGCTCTGGATCATCTCCACATCGTTGTCGATGATGGTCACGTCCACGTCGCGCGCCAGCAGCGATTGGCTGGCGACCTGGCCGAAACGGCCAAAGCCGATCAGCAGCACGCTGCCGGACAGGCCATCGGCCTCGTCCACGCCATCCATGTTCACCGTCGGCTTCGGTGCGATGCGCTTGTAGACCAGCACCACCAGCGGGGTCAGTGCCATCGACAGCACCACCACGGCGGTGAAGTTGGCATTGATCTCCAGATTGATCACGCCGGCCGATGCGGCGGCGGAGAACAGCACGAAGGCGAACTCGCCGCCCTGCGCCATCAGCACGCCACGGTCCAGCGCCTGTGCGTGGTCGCTGCCCATGATGCGCGCCACCACGTAGATGCACAGCGCCTTGGCCGCCATCAACGCCAGCACCAGGCCGAGGATCAGCTGCCAGTGCGCGGCCACCACGCTCAGGTCCAGCGCCATGCCGACGCTGAGGAAGAACAGGCCGAGCAGGATGCCACGGAACGGCTCGATGTCCGCCTCGATCTGGTGGCGGAAGGTCGACTCACTCAGCAGCACGCCAGCGAGGAATGCACCCATCGCCATCGACAGGCCGGACAGCTGCATCAGCAGCGCCGCGCCCAGCACCACCAGCAGCGCGGCGGCGGTCATCACCTCGCGCGCCTTCGATTCGGCCAGCACGCGGAACAGCGGGTTGAGCAGGAAGCGACCGACCAACACCAGGCCGACGATGGCACCGACGCCAATCGCCACCGACAGCCAGCGCGAGCCCTCGCCATCGGCACTGCCTGCGCTCGGGCCCATCCAGGCCACCAGCGCCAGCAGCGGCACAATCAGCAGGTCTTCGAACAGCAGGATGGAGACGATCTTCTGCCCCGACGGCAGCGCGATGTCGCCGCGCTCGGCCAGCAACTGCATCACCACCGCGGTGGAGGTCAGCACGAAGCCGGTAGCGCCGATGAAGGCCACCTGCCACGGCAGGCCGAACAGCTTGGCGATGCTGGTCAGCACCAGCGCGCAGGTAACGATCTGCAGCGTGCCGAGCCCGAAGATTTCCTTGCGCAGGCTCCACAGGTGCGAGGGCCGCATTTCCAGGCCGATCACGAACAGGAACATCACCACGCCGAGCTCGGCGGTATGCAGGATGGCCTGCGGGTCGGAGAACCAGCCCAGCCCGAACGGTCCGATCGCCAGGCCGGCAGCGAAGTAGCCCAGCACCGAGCCCAGGCCGGCCCGGCGGAACAAAGGCACCATCACCACCGCCGCACCCAACAGGGCGACGACCTTGACCAGCTCGCTGGTCGCTGCTTCTACCGCCATGCGGTGTTTTCCCCAAGATCCAGAATCGGGTTCAACAATAGAGCAATGCCGATGACGGCAATAGCACGCATGTTGCGTCGGATTGTCTTGGAGATGGAACGATGCCAGGAGCGACCCCCAGCATCATCCCGAATCCCTATACATCCATGCACGCATGGCGTGGATCTACCGACGCATTAGTAGATCCACGCCATGCGTGGATGATGCCCAGCCGAACTCACCCACCCCGACAGAACGCGGCGTAATCGATATACCCCGGGAACGGCCCCCCCGGCGCGCACACCGGGCAGTGCGGGTCCGGCCGGATGCCGGTCTCGCGGAAGCGCATGCCCAGCGCATCGAAGCGCAGCAGCCGGCCGACCAGCGGCTCGCCGATGCCCAGCAGCAGCTTCAGCACCTCGGTGGCCTGCAGCACGCCGGCCAATCCCGGCAGCACACCCAGCACGCCCGCCTCGGAGCAGTTCGGCGCGAACTCCGGCGGCGGTGGCTCGGGGAACAGGCAGCGGTAGCACGGCGCCACGCCACGCTGGCGGCCGGCGTCAAACACGCTTACCTGACCGTCGAAGCGCTCGATGGCGGCATACACCAGTGGCTTGGCGTGCTTGATGCAGGCGTCGTTGAGCAGGTAGCGCAGCGGGAAGTTGTCCGAGCCGTCCAGCACCACGTCCACGCCCTCCAGCAGCGCATCCACGTTCTCGGACGTAACCCGCTCGGGCACCGCCTCGACCTCGATCGACGGGTTCAGCGCCAGCAGCCGCTCGCGCGCGGAATCGACCTTGAACTGGCCGACGCTGGCTTCGGTATGCACGATCTGCCGATGCAGGTTGCTGCGCTCCACGCGATCGTGGTCGGCGAAGCGCAGGTGCCCTACCCCGGCCGCAGCCAGATAGAAGCCAGCCGGCGCACCCAGCCCACCCGCGCCCAGCACCAGCACGCGCGATTGCTGCAGCGTACGCTGGCCGGCCTCGCCCACCTGCGGCAGCAGCAGGTGGCGAGAGTAGCGATCAAAGAAGTCGCGGTCGGCGGCGCTGGCCAGCGGCTGTACCAGCGGCAGCGACTGCTCGCGCCAGGCCACGGTGCCGCCCGTCACGGAAGCGACGCGGGTGTAGCCGGCCTCCAGCAGGAACTGCGCGGCATCGGCCGAGCGCTTGCCGCTCTGGCAGATCAGCAGGATTTCCTGGTCGTGCCGCGGCAGATGCACGGCCGGGTCGGCCTGCAGCTCGCCCTTGGCCACGCCTCGCGCGCCCTCGGCCATGCCCCCGGCCCGTTCATGCGCCTCGCGTACATCGATCAGCACGGCGCCATGGGCCAGGCGCTCGCGTGCCTGCGCGGGGGAAATCTCTTGGATGCTCATGGCCGCATTATCACGCAGGCCGCTCTGCCTTGCCTTGACCAATGCCCGGCGCTACCCGGGCTGCCCGCGGCCGCCGTGCTGTTCCTGCAGAAGGCCGATCAGCGCTTTCAACCCGGGCGGCACGTGCCGATGGCCCGGGTAGTACAGCGAAAGGCCAGGAAACTCGGGACACCAGTCCTCAAGCAACCGCAGCAGGCGGCCATCGGCCAATGGCTCCAGTGCCAGGTGTTCGGGAACGAACGCAATACCGATGCCGTCAACGGCGGCGTCGACCATCAACGGCTGGTCCGTCAGCGTGATGGGCCCGGAGACGTTCACCCGCTCGGTGGTGCCTTGATGCTCGAACTCCCAGCGGTAGATCGCCCCACTTTCGAAGCGGAAACGAATGCAGTCGTGCTGATGGAGATCCAGCGGCCGCAGCGGTCGGCCACGCGCCTGCAGGTACGCGGGCGAAGCAACCGCCGCGAACCGCATGGGCGCGGTCACTGCAATCGCGACCATGTCCTGGGGCACGGCTTCGGTAAGGCGGATACCCGCATCGAAACCCTCCGAAACGATATCGCCCAACCTGCCGTCACTGACGATGTCCAGGTGGACCTGCGGGTACTGGCGCAGGAACCGCGCGAGCACGGGCTTCAGCACGAGCCGTATGGCGCCTTCACTGGCGTTGATGCGGACCGTGCCACGCGGCGTGCCGGCCTCAGTATCCACCGACTGCAGGGCCTCTTCGATCGAGGCCATGGCCGGACGCAGTTTTTCCGCCAGCCGCTCCCCGGCGTCGGTCAGCGAGACGCTGCGCGTGGTGCGATTGAACAGCCGCGCACCCAGCCGCTGCTCGAGCGCCTTGATCGCATGACTGATCGCCGAAGGCGTGATGTTCAACTCCGCCGCCGCGCTGCGGAAGCTCCGATGCGCTGCCACCGCCAGGAACGCAGTGAAGGCGGCCAGATCACCCCCTCTGGATTGTTGAATACGACTCACCATATCGTGAAATATTGAAGCGATTGTCTTGATAGTCAACCGATTCTACGCTCCGGGATGTCCGCGGGCACACGCCCTCGGCGCTCACCCACCGGGACAGGATCAAGACGATGAAAACGATGAAAGCGGTTGTGATGACCGGGCCGAATGCGCCGTGGCAGGTACAGGACGTGCCGATGCCCGTGATCGAACCGGGCCAGGTGCTGGTCAAGGTCTACGCATCAGGCATGTGCTACACGGACGTGTGGGCAACCCAGGGCTATGGCGGCGACATCTACCCGCAGACACCGGGGCATGAAGTGG
This sequence comes from Nocardiopsis yanglingensis, assembly GCF_045809185.1. Lineage (NCBI taxonomy): Bacteria > Bacillati > Actinomycetota > Actinomycetes > Streptosporangiales > Nocardiopsidaceae > Nocardiopsis > Nocardiopsis yanglingensis. Next base: position 147,667 of record NZ_JBJNRH010000008.1, read on the forward strand.
TCGGCGAGGTCGTGGATGTGGGCGCGGGCGTGCACACGCGCCGGGTGGGTGATCGCGTGGGGACCTCATGGGTCCAATCCGCATGCGGGCGATGCCCCTATTGCCGCGAGAGCCGCCCCTTGTCCGGGCAGACCGCGATGAACTGCGATGCCCCCCGCACCACCGGCTTCGCCGCACAGGGTGGACACGCACAGTACATCGCCATCTCTGCCGAAGGCACGGTACTGCTGCCTGACGGCCTCTCCTATGTGGACGCCGCGCCGATGATGTGTGCCGGTTACACCACCTGGAGCGGGTTGCGCGATGCGGCGCCCCAGCCACGGGAGAAGATCGCGGTACTGGGTATCGGTGGCCTGGGCCACGTCGCCCTGCAGCTGTCCAAGGCCTGCGGCTTCGAGACCATCGCCATCACCCATTCCGCAGACAAGCATGCGCTCGCCCTGCAGCTGGGCGCCGACCAGGTCGTGGCCAATGGCAAGGAGTTGAAGGCCATCGGTGGCGCCGACGTGCTGCTGGTGACCACCAATGAATTCAGCTCGGCCGAGGAGGCAATGACCGGCCTGCGTGTCGACGGGCGCGTTGTGCTGTGCGGCCTGGACTTCAGCCAGCCCTTCTCGATCTCGTCCGAGGGCGTGCCGTTCCACATGATGCGCCAGCGCGTGATCGGCGCCACCCATGGTGGGCAGCACTACCTCAGCGAGGTGCTGCAGCTTGCCGCCGCCGGCAAGGTGAAGCCGATGGTGGAGACCTTTGATCTGGACCGGGCGACCGAAGCGTATGACCGCCTGTCGTCGGGAAGGATGAGGTTCCGTGGTGTGCTGTTGCCGTGGGGCAGCGCCTGAGAGCGGGCGCCCGATGCCGCCGGGCATGGCCCGGCGCTACCGGCATCTGCAACGAAAAAGGCGGCCCTGCGGCCGCCTTTCTCTGCATCACTTGCCCTTGACGTGCTTCATCAAGCGCCGCTTGGCCTTGACCTGCCGCTCGGTAAGGACGTTCTTCTTGCCCTCGTACGGGTTGGTACCCTCGCGGAAGATGAAGCTCACCGGCGTGCCGATCAGCTTGAAGCGCTTGCGGAAGAAGTTCTCCAGGTAGCGCTTGTACGATTCCTGCAGTTCCTTCAGGCGCGTGCCGTGCACGATGAAGGTCGGCGGGTTTGCGCCGGCCGGGTGCACGTAACGCAGCTTGGAGACGTGGCCGCGGATGGTCGGCGGCGGGTTGGTCTCGTAGGCCACTTCCAGCGCCTTGTTCACTTCGCTGGTGGTGAAGGTCTTGTTCGCCGATTCGTGCGCACGGTGCACCGCACGGAACAGCTCACGCAGGCCCGAGCCATGCTTGGCCGAGATGCGCACGGACTCGGCCCACGGCACGAAGCCCAGCTTCAGCGACAGCATGGTTTCAGCCTGCTCGCGCTGGTACTCGGTCAGGCCATCCCACTTGTTGATGGCAATGACCAGCGCGCGGCCGGCGTCAAGCACGGCACCGAGCACGGTGGCGTCCTGGTCGGTCACGCCTTCGGTGGCGTCCAGCATCAGCACGGCCACCTGGCACTGCTCGATCGACTGCATGGTCTTGACCACCGAGAACTTCTCGACGACCTCGTCCACGCGCGAACGACGGCGCAGGCCGGCGGTGTCGATCAGGCGGTATTCGCGGCCGTCACGCTCCAGGTCCACTGCGATCGAGTCGCGGGTGGTGCCCGGCACGTCGGAGGCGATCATGCGCTCCTCGCCAAGGATGCGGTTGACCAGGGTCGACTTGCCCACGTTCGGGCGGCCGACGAAGGCGATGCGGATGCGATTCGGATCGTTGTCCAGCTCTTCGCCGCTGCCTTCTTCCGGCAGGCGCTGGATCACTTCGTCCAGCAGGTCGTCCAGACCCTGGCGATGCGCGGCCGACACGGTCAGCATCTCGCCGAAGCCGTAACGGGCGAACTCCGAACGCACGGTGTCCTCGTCGGTGCCGTCGATCTTGTTGATCAGCAGCAGCGTCGGGCGCGACAGCTTGCGCAGCCAGGCCAGGATCTCGTCGTCCATCGCCGAGGTACCCTCACGGGCGTCGACCACGAACAGGATCAGGTCAGCTTCCGCCGCAGCCGCGCGGGCCTGGCGGGTGGTAGCCCCTGCCAGACCCTCTTCCTCTTCGGCGATACCGCCGGTGTCGACGACGAGGAAATGATTGTCCTCGTCCAGACGGCAGACACCGTAGTTGCGGTCGCGGGTGACGCCGGGCTGGTCATGGACCAGCGCGTCACGGGTGCGCGTAAGCGCATTGAAAATAGTCGACTTGCCGACATTCGGCCGTCCAACCAGGGCGACCAAAGGCAGCATCGCGATTACTCCAATTTTTAATTTGCCAACCGGAAGGCGGTCAGCTTGCCATCAACGTTCTGCACCAGCAGCACCCCGTCTACGACGACCGGCTGGGCCAGCAGGGCGTCGCCGCCACTTTTTGCCCGTGCCGCCATCGCACCATCGGAGGTCTTCAACCAGTGCACGTATCCCTTGTAGTCGCCGACGACCACGTAATCGCCGTGCAGCGCCGGACCGGTCAGCGAACGACGCGCCAGTTCGGTCTGCGACCACATGGCGGCGCCGGTCGCCTTGTCCAGGCCGAACACGCCACCCTTGTTGTCGGTGACGAACACATTGCCCGACGACACCGCCACGCCACCCGCACCGCCATGGTCGCGCGCCCACAGCGGGCGACCGGTCGGGCCTTCGATGGCCATGGTCTGGTTCTTGAAGCTGCTCACGTAGAGGGTGTTGCCCTCCAGCACCGGGGCGCCGTCGACGTCGGCCATGCGCTCCAGCTCGGTACGGCCTTCGCCGTTGCCGAGGTTCTGCTCCCACAGGGTACGGCCATCCTGCATGGCGAGCGCGGCAACCGCGCCTTCGTCCTTGCCGATGAACAGCACGCCCGGGCCGGTGACCACCGGCGCGTTGCCGCGCACGGTCAGCGCCGGCAGCTCGCTCGGGTTGAACCACTTCTGGGTGCCGTTGCCGGCATCGAAGGCCGTGACGCGGCCATCATTGCTGCGCACGAACACCAGCCCCTGGGCCACGGCCGGTGCCGCAATCACTTCACCCGGAACACGGGCACGCCACTTCTCGCTGCCATCGTTGATGTCCAGGGCGATGACCTGGCCATCCAGCGTGCCGATCACGACCAGGTTCTCACCGACACCCGGGCCGCCGGACAGGCGCAGCTTCGGCTTCTTCTTTTCCTTCTGCGGCTCCCAGGTCCAGACCTTCTTGCCGGTCTGCAGGTCGATGGCGTGCACGCCACCGGTGATCGCCGCGGCGAACACATGGCCGTTGGCCACGGCCGGGCCCTGGCGCACGCCGATGCGGCGCTCGCCCTTGCCGAGGTTGACCGACCAGGCCTTGTTGACCTTCACGCTCGGCTCGAACTTGACCAGCTCAGCCGGCTCCTGGGCCTTCTTCGCTGCCGCGTCCTTGCCAGCGAACCAGCCCTTCATGGTGCTGCAGCCGGTCAGGGCCATGCCCATCAGGAGCACGGTGGCGACGCGGGTGATCATGACCTTCTGACTCATCAAACCGACTCCGCAGGGGCGGCGACCGTGCCGCCGGCATCCATAACCTTGGTTTCCAGCAGGCGCCGCTGCGGCGCTGCCACGTCCAGCGACTTCAACGCCTTCTCGTACTGTGCACGGGCATCATCACGCTTGCCCTGCGCCAGCAGCGCGTCGCCATGGATTTCCAGGCTGCTGCTGTCGGTGGCGCTGCCCAGCAGCTTGATGGCCTCGTCGCTCTTCCCGGTGGCCACCAGCAGGCGGGCCACACGCTGGTCGACCACGCGCTGCAGGTCACCTTCGACCTTCACGCCGCGCAGGGTGGCCAGCGCTTCTTCATTCTTGCCGGCGTCGACCTGGGCCTTGGCCAGCTGCAGCGCCGCGAGGTCGCCATAGATGCTGGACGGACCGGCTTCGAGCGCCTTCACCGCCTTGGCGGCATCGTCGAGCTTGTTCTGCTGCAGGCCGACCAGCGCCTTCTGGTATTCGACATTGGCCGAGGCCAGCTTGCCGCCCTGATCCTTCTGGTACCACTGCCAGCCGGCAATGGCACCGATCGCGATGGCTACGCCACCGAGGATGCTGGCGCCATTCTTCCGCAGCCAGCTGCGGACGCGTTCACTTTGTTCGTGCTCGTCGAGCAGATCGTCGATCGCCATGCGTACTCTCGCCCCGCCCGTCGGGAGGGACCATTGGGATTAATCGAAGGTGGTGAAACCGCGCCTCAGTGCGAAACCGGGACTACGGAGCCTTCAGAGGATACCTGAAAGCGTGCCACGTTGGCTCGCTGGTAGGGGGTCAGATCGACGATAGCGCCGTTCTGCTGAACCTGGACCGCCGATGCGTTGCCCAGGGTCACCCGGGTCACCTGGCCCGGGGTGAAGCTGCGGCTTTCGCCGGACTTGATCAGTGCCTTCTCGACGGTGGCACCGTCCGGGCCGCCGATATCGACCCAGCTGTCGCCGCTGAACTGCATTTCCAGCGTGTTGCCGACCGCGGCCGGCGCCGGGGCCGAACGCGGCACCGGGGCCAGCGAGGCCACGTACGGGGTCGCCGCCGGCTTGCTGGCCGGGACGCTCGCCACATCAACCGGTGCCGCCGGCTCCACGCCTGCGGCAGACGGGGTCACCGGCACGGCGGCCGGGATCGCATCCAGCGAGGCCGTGTTCGGCGACGGGGTGGCGCTGCCATCGAAGTGGCCACGGGTGGCGAACCACACCGGCACGGCCAGCACCGCGGTGATGCCGACATAGAGCATGCGCCGGCCGAGGTTCTCGGCAATACGGCGCGCACGCGGGGTATGGGTATGGCTGACCAGGGTGGGCGGCACCACCGGCCCGACCTGGGCCTGTTCCAGCAGCTGCCCCACGTCCACGTTGAGCAGGCGCGCATAGCTGCGCAGCTGGCCACGCACGAACACCGGCGCGCCGAGCTTCTGCCATTGTTCTTCTTCCAGCGACCTGACCACCTGGACCGGCATGCGCAGGCGCGAGCCGACATCTTCGAGGGTCAGTCCGGCCGCCTCACGGGCCTGGCGCAGGCGGGTGCCGCAGCCGGCCGCAGTCTCGAGAGCGCTCACAGTCTGGTCATCAATCACAATGCATCAACCCTGGAGTTAGGAGCCCGCTTCCTGCGGAAATTCCTGTCGAATCCGCTGAATATAGCGATCAGATGCCGCCCGATCACCCAGCCGCGCTTCGATTTGAGACGCAAGTTGTAACACGGAACGCGTTGCGGGTGCAGCCGCAATCCTACGTTCGGCGAAGGCCCGAGCCTCCATGTAGCGGCCCTGGCGGAAGCTCAGCTGAGCCATCGCCTCCAGCGCAACCGGGTTTCCGGGCAGCGTTGCCAGCGCCGCACGCAGGTCGCGCTCGGCACGTTCGAACTGGCCCGCATCCAGCGCACAGCCGCCGGCATTGGCCTGCGCCTCGGCCGCCGTGGCGTAGCCCGGCGCCTGCAGCGCACGATCGAACCAGACCAGCGACTCGGCCGGCCGCCCCTGCTGGCACAGCCACGCGCCGTAGTTGTTGAGGATGTCCCCGCGCTGGGGCGCCTGTTCGGCAGCCCTGCGGAAGCTCTCACCGGCCTGCTGGGTCCGGCCACGACGCTCGTCGATGCCAGCCAGCAGCACCAGCGCATCGGGCGATTCAGGGGCCAGCTTCAGCGCCTCGCGCGCCTTGCGTTCGGCCGCATCGAGGTCGCCGACCTGCATGTCGCGGGCGGCCAGCGCCAGCAGGTCCTGCAGGCGCACCTGACGCCGCACGTTGTCCGGATCACGGACCGAGTAGACCGGCGCCTCACTGGGGCCCAGCTTGGCCTTGGGATGGGATTTGCAGCCGCCGACCGCAACGGCCAGCACGCCTGCGAACAGAACCAGCCAGAGGCGGTCAGGCCGCGGCATCGCTCCCCTTCCCCGCCTGCAGCGTCTTGTTGAACTCGGCCTGGCGGCGGGTGCGGTCCATCACCTGGCCCTTGAGCTGGCCGCAGGCGGCGTCGATGTCGTCGCCACGGGTGCGGCGGACCATCGTCAGCACGTTGCTGTCGAGCAGGATCTTCTGGAAGGCGCGGATGTGCGCTTCTTCCGAACGCTCGTAGCGGGTGCCCGGGAACGGGTTGAAGGGGATCAGGTTGACCTTGCCCGAATCCTTGGCCTGCACCGCGTTGTCGAACTGGCGCATCAGGCGGGCCAGCTCGCGGGCATGCTCGGGCTTGTCGTTGATGCCCTTCATCAGGGTGTATTCGAAGGTGACCGATTCGCGGCGCTTGTTGGCGCGCAGGTAGCGTGCGCACGAGGCCATCAGCTCGGCGATCGGGTACTTCTTGTTGAGCGGCACCAGGGTCTCGCGCAGCGCGTCGTTCGGCGCATGCAGCGACACCGCCAGCGACACGTCGCTTTCGGCAGACAGGCGGTCGATCTGCGGCACCAGGCCGGAGGTCGACAGGGTCACGCGCTTGTTGGCCAGACCGTAGCCCAGGTCATCGCGCATCACGCTCATGGCGCGCACGACGTTGTCGAAATTCATCAGCGGCTCGCCCATGCCCATCATCACCACGTTGGTGAGGCGGCGCATCTGGTGCGGCACGTTGCCCAGGTGGCGTGCGGCAACCCACACCTGGCCGATGATCTCGGCGGTGGTCAGGTTGCGGTTGAAGCCTTGGGTGGCGGTGGAGCAGAACGTGCAGTTCAGGCCGCAACCGACCTGCGAGGACACGCACAGCGTGCCGCGGGTCTTGTCCGGGATGTACACGGTCTCGATGGCGTTCTTGCCATCCACGCCCATCGCCAGCAGCCACTTGTGGGTGCCGTCGGCGGAGGGCTTGTCGAACACGATGTTCGGAACCAGCACCTCGGCATGGGCCTGCAGCTTGGCGCGCAGGACCTTGCCGAGGTCGGTCATTTCATCGAAGTCGGTGACGTAGCGATGGTGGATCCACTTCATCACCTGATGGGCACGGAACTTCTTTTCGCCAAGAACCTCGACGAAAAACTTCTCCAGGCCCGCGCGATCGAGGTCGAGCAGGTTCTGCTTGCCAGCCGTGGGTGCCGACTTCGGCAGCGGCTGGATGGCGGGGGACTGTACGACCTCGTTCACGGCATTACTCTCAGCGCGAAACGACTTCGGTGGCGGCGAAGAAGTAGGCGATTTCAATCGCGGCATTCTCGACCGAGTCCGAGCCGTGGGCGGCGTTGGCATCGATGGATTCGGCGAAGTCGGCGCGGATGGTGCCCGCAGCGGCTTCCTTCGGGTTGGTGGCGCCCAGCAGGTCGCGGTGGGCCAGGACGGCGTTCTCGCCTTCCAGGGCCTGGATCATCACCGGGCCGGAGATCATGAACTCGACCAGCGCGTTGAAGAACGGACGCTCGCGGTGCACGGCGTAGAAGCCTTCGGCTTCACGGCGCGACAGCTGCTTGTACTTGGCGGCCACGACCTTCAGGCCGGCCTTCTCGAAGCGGGCGTAGATTTCGCCGATGACGTTCTTGGCAACGGCGTCCGGCTTGATGATCGAAAGGGTGCGCTCCAGCGCCATGGGATGTCTCCAATGGAATCGGGCCGCTGATGGCCCGAAGGGTAACATGAAAAAAACCCGCGTCGGGACGCGGGCTTAGCCTGATAAACGTAGGCGAATTGTAAAAGATCCCGTTCAGTAGTGCCAGCCCATGGCTGGCAGGCAGGATGCGGGATCTCGAGCGCCGGAGTCTGCCCATTCAGGATCAGGCGTTGCCAGCCATGGGCTGGCACTACTGAATCCCTTGTAACCGGGCGACAGGATTTTGCTGCACTGCAAAATGCCATACGCTACCGTCTGGTCCTAGTATCAAACAATCGTTTGATTAAGGTCCGCCCGCCGATGGCCAAACCCGCCCACTTCTCGACCAAGGACCGCATCCTCGGCGCGGCCGAGGAGCTGTTCGCACAGCACGGCTTCGCCGGCACGTCGCTGCGCCAGGTGACCAGCCAGGCCGACGTCAACATCGCTGCGGTCAACTATCACTTCGGCTCCAAGGAAAACCTGGTCAACGAGGTGTTCCGCCGCCGCATGGACGAGATGACCGGCGCGCGCCTGGCGCAGCTTGAGCGCGCCCGCAGCGAACACCCCGGGCAGCTGCGCCCGGTGCTGGCCGCCTTCGTCGAACCGGCGCTGGCGCTGGCCCAGGACCGCCAGAACGGCGGCGCCTTCGTGCGCGTGATCGCCCGCGCCTACGCCGAGAAGAACGACAACCTGCGCAAGTTCCTGTCCGACCACTACGGCCACGTGCTGCGTGCGTTCGGCAAGGCCATCGGCGAGTGCGTGCCCGACCTGAGCAAGGAAGAGCTGTACTGGCGCCTGGATTTCCTTGCCGGCTCGCTCACCTATGCCATGGCCGACTTCGGGCTGATCAAGCGTCCCGCCGGTGTCACCGAAGCGGCGCATCGTGCCCATGCCGCCCACGAACTGATCCATTTCGCCGAAGCCGGGTTCCGCGCCGCCGCACGCGCCAGCGCCCTGCCCGCTTCCCTTTGATTCCACCCAGTAACTGCTGACCAACAAAGGCCCTACACCATGTCCAATTCCCTGCTAGTCCGCCGCGCCGCCGTGCTGGGTGCCGGCGTCATGGGTGCCCAGATCGCCGCCCACCTCACCAACGCTGGCGTCGACACCGTGCTGTTCGACCTGCCTGCCAAGGAAGGTCCGGCCGACGGCATTGTGCTGAAGGCGATCGCCAACCTGGGCAAGCTGAGCCCGGCGCCGCTGGCCAGCAAGTCGCTGGCCGAAGCCATCACCCCGGCCAACTATGAGTCGGGCCTGGAGCAGCTGAAGGACTGCGACCTGATCATCGAGGCCATTGCCGAGCGCATGGACTGGAAGCAGGACCTGTACAAGAAGATCGCGCCGTTCGTGGCCGACCACGCCGTGCTGGCCTCCAACACCTCGGGCCTGGGCATCAACAAGCTGGCCGACGTTCTGCCCGAGCAGCTGCGCCATCGCTTCTGCGGCGTGCACTTCTTCAACCCGCCGCGCTACATGCACCTGGCCGAGCTGATCCCGGCCACCACCACCGATGCCGCCGTGCTGGAAGGCCTGGAAGAATTCCTGGTCACCACCCTGGGCAAGGGCGTGGTGTACGCCAAGGACACCCCGAACTTCATCGGCAACCGCATCGGCGTGTTCTCGATCCTGTCCACCATCCATCACACCCAGCAGTTCGGCCTGGGCTTCGATGAAGTGGACGGCCTGACCGGCCCGCTGGTCGGCCGCCCGAAGTCGGCCACCTACCGCACCTCCGACGTGGTCGGCCTGGACACCATGGCCCACGTCATCAAGACCATGGGCGATACCCTGCCCAATGATCCGTGGCATGAGTTCTTCAAGTCGCCGAAGTGGCTGGACGCGTTGATTTCCAAGGGCGCACTGGGCCAGAAGACCGGCGCCGGCATCTTCCGCAAGGTCGGCAAGGACATCGTCGTCCTCGACCTGGAGAAGCAGGACTACCGCCCGGCCGACCGCACCGCCGCACCGGAAGTGGTCGAGATCCTGAAGATCAAAAACCCGGCCGAAAAGTTCGCCAAGCTGCGCGAAAGCCAGCACCCGCAGGCGCAGTTCCTGTGGGCGACCTTCCGCGATCTGTTCCACTACAGCGCCTACCACCTGGCCGACATCGCCGAGACCGCGCGCGACGTCGACCTGGCCATCCGCTGGGGCTACGGCTGGTCGCTGGGCCCGTTCGAAACCTGGCAGGCCGCCGGCTGGAAGCAGGTGGCGCAGTGGATCGCCGATGACATCGTCGCCGGCAAGAGCATGAGCAACGCCCCGCTGCCGGACTGGGTGTTCGATGGCCGCGACGGCGTGCACGCCGCCGAAGGCAGCTACAGCCCGTCGCGCAACGCCAAGCTGCCGCGTTCGTCGCTGCCGGTGTACCAGCGCCAGCGCTTCCCGGATCCGCTGCTGGGCGAAAAGTTTGCCCCGGGCGAGACCGTGTTCGAGAACGATGGCCTGCGCATGTGGCACGACGGTGATGGCATCGCCGTGGTCAGCTTCAAGACCAAGATGAACACTGTGTCCGACCAGGTGCTGGACGGCCTGCAGGAATGCGTCAGCCGCGCCGAAAAGGACTTCCAGGGCCTGGTGATCTGGCAGCAGAAGGAACCCTTCTCCGCCGGTGCCGACCTGGCCGGCGCGCTGGGCCTGCTGCAGGCCGGCAAGGTCGACCAGTTCGAAGAAATGGTTGCCAACTTCCAGCGCACCAGCCAGCGCATCAAGTACTCGCTGGTGCCGGTGGTGGCTGCCGTGCGCGGCCTGGCGTTGGGTGGTGGTTGCGAGTTCCAGATGCACAGCGCCAAGACCGTGGCCTTCCTGGAAAGCTACATCGGCCTGGTCGAGGCCGGCGTCGGCCTGCTGCCGGCCGGTGGTGGCCTGAAGGAACTGGCCGTGCGCGCCTCGCAGGCCGCGGGCCCGGGCGGTGACGTGTTCGCCGAACTGAAGAAGACCTTCGAGACCGTGGCGATGGCCAAGGTGTCCAACTCGGCGGTCAACGCCAAGGAACTGGGACTGCTGCGCAGCACCGACAAGGTGGTGTTCAACAGCTACGAGGCCCTGCACATCGCCAAGGCCGAAGCACGCGCCCTGGCCGAAGCGGGCTACCGTCCGCCGCTGCCGGCACGCCGCATCCAGGTCGCCGGTGACGTGGGTATCGCCACCTTCAAGATGATGCTGGTCAACATGCTGGAAGGCCGTTTCATCAGCCCGTACGACTACGAGATCGCCGAGCGCATCGCCACCGTGCTGTGCGGTGGCAAGGTCGACCGCGGCACCCTGGTGGACGAAGAGTGGCTGCTGACCCTGGAGCGCAAGCACTTCGTCGAACTGGCCCAGCAGGAAAAGACCCAGGCCCGCATCGCGCACATGCTCAAGACCGGCAAGCCGCTGCGTAACTGATTGATGGCGGGTGCCGACCCCAGGTCGGCATCCCTCTGCCTCTGGTGGGTGCCGACCGTTGGTCGGCACTCCGGCTAAAAAATTCGAGAGATCACTGCAATGACCAAGCAAATCCAGGACGCCTACATCGTCGCCGCCACCCGCACCCCGGTCGGCAAGGCGCCCAAGGGCATGTTCCGCAACACCCGCCCCGACGACATGCTTGCGCACGTGCTGCGCAGCGTCGTTGCCCAGGCCCCGGGCGTGGACGTCAACCGCATCGATGACGCGATCATCGGCTGCGCCATGCCGGAAGCCGAGCAGGGCATGAACGTGGCACGCATCGGCGTGCTGCTGGCCGGCCTGCCGAACACCATCGCCGCACAGACCGTGAACCGCTTCTGCTCCTCCGGCCTGCAGGCCGTGGCGCAGGCCGCCGACGCGATCCGCCTGGGCAACGCCGACCTGATGCTGGCCGGCGGCACCGAGTCGATGTCGATGGTGCCGATGATGGGCAACAAGATCGCGATGGCACCGAGCGTGTTCGACAACGACCACGTCGCCATCGCCTACGGCATGGGCATCACCGCCGAGAAGGTGGCCGAAGAGTGGAAGGTCTCGCGCGAAGACCAGGACGCTTTCGCCCTGGCCTCGCACCAGAAGGCCATGGCCGCGATCCAGAACGGCGACTTCAAGGACGAGATCAGCCCGTACGAGATCGTCTCGCACCTGCCGGACCTGGCCGATGGCCAGCGCATCATCACCCGCAACAAGATCGCCGACACCGACGAAGGCCCGCGCCCGGACTCCTCGGCCGAAGGCCTGGCCAAGCTGCGCCCGGTGTTCCGCAACGGCCAGTTCGGCGGTACCGTCACCGCCGGCAACTCGTCGCAGATGAGCGATGGCGCCGGCGCCGTGCTGCTGGCCTCCGAGCAGGCGATCAAGGACTACGGCCTGACCCCGCTGGCCCGTTTCGTCAGCTTCTCCGTGGCCGGCGTGCGCCCGGAAGTGATGGGCATCGGCCCGATCGCCGCGATTCCGAAGGCACTGAAGCAGGCGGGCCTGACCCAGGACCAGCTGGACTGGATTGAACTGAACGAAGCCTTCGCCGCGCAGTCGCTGGCGGTGATCCGCGATTGCGGCCTGGACGCGAGCAAGGTCAACCCGCTGGGCGGCGCGATCGCCCTGGGCCACCCGCTGGGTGCGACCGGCGCGATCCGTACCGCAACCCTGCTGCACGGCCTGCGTCGCCGCCAGCAGAAGTACGGCATGGTGACGATGTGCATCGGCACCGGCATGGGCGCTGCGGGTATTTTCGAGGCGCTGTAAGGTTCAGAGCGTTGCCGGTCGGGATGTCGGTGTACTGAGGGGCCCGGGTGGGTGAGACTGCCCGGGACACGCCGCAAGTACATCCCTGTAGGCTTGGCAGCGGCATCCATGCCGCTGACAGTCCCGGTCAGTCTCACCCACCCGTGCCAGCCGCCATTCCACGCGGCGGAGGGGTGAGCAGAAGCAAAGGCTGGGGTCAGAGCCCTTTGCTGCGCAAAGGGATCTGACCCCAAAAGAAAAAGGCAGCCATTGGCTGCCTTTTTTGCTTCTGCTCTTGCCCTTGATTCCGCCCTTCCCGTCCGCGCTGCACGGAAACTGTCGAGAGGGGGGGGGGGGGGGGGGGGCCAAGAGGGGGGGGGGGGGGGGGGGGCCCCCCCGCCCCCCGCCCGGGGGGGGGGGGGTTTTGTTTGGGGGGG